>NZ_RCMB01000016.1 GCF_011319465.1 Candidatus Nitrosotalea sp. TS | reverse complement strand
AAACGCTAGAATTGCACTTGAACAAATCGAGCTTAGACTAAGTACCTTCCACGATCTAGGTGATACGGTCAGTACAATCATGCCAACAATTGGCTTGATGAAGAGCTTAAGATCATCCCTGGTACAGTTCATGCCAGAAGCAGATCGCGAGCTATCTGGAATGACTGAGATGCTCGGAGGATTAATGACGGATACATTCCATGGTGGAGACTTTGGAATTGATTCCGGAGTTTCAGACGAGGAATCAGAGAAGATTATTCAAGAAGCTGCAGCAGTTGCAGAAGCAGCTGTCAACGACAAGTTGCCTTCAATGCCTGCTGGCAGTGAATCATCTTCCGCACGATATATCTAGGCAGTCTGTAGTGGATAGTCTTCAATAATTGAAATAATCCCTACTGCAGTAGAATAGTATCGAATAATCCAGAGTTTGTCAGCTACAAGAGAATTGACAAAAATCATCCAATTACGATACTCAGTATTTTCCTTCAAAACCTTGTAGTATATTTTTTGAAAAAGACAAAATGATCCTGAATGCTAAAAATAGAAAATACAATGATTTGTGAGATGACAAAATAATTACTAGTTTACTTACCTGTAGATATTCAATCCTTATAGGAAATTGCATTTAGTCTATTTTGTTGTAATTGGAAAAAATTCTATCATGCAGACGTGTGTGATTCACACGTCATGTGAGAATGCATAGCATTCAAAGACATGACGACCATTGTCGTCACTTCCTTGGGATTTCTCCTTTGGTACTTCTACGGAGGGATTTGACCCTGGCCGTATCACATGTCTGCTGCATGATGCCTGTCTTGGGAGGATTTCCTTTGGCAGGGATAATTAATACGTGTGCAAATTATTTAAGTATTGTGACTAATTCATAATTGAAATCTTGGTTTTTTTGAGATAAATCAAGTTGTTACATACAAATAGCAGATTTTTTGAAAATTATTGATGAAAGCTTTTATGATACAGTCACGTAAACCGGTTGTGGCAAAAGACGGAGACATTTATCAACTAATTTACGAATCTAATCTGGACAGTAAGCTGGAACAAATTTTAATTGGATTGATGAAAGATAATCCCTCTTCTAAAATTGAGATGACCATCAGAAAGTTCTTACTTTATGTAGAACATTCCACGGAAAACTTTTGGACTATCTATTATAATGCAAAAACCTACCAAGAAAAACTTGATTGTTATTATCAGTTCTCAAAAAATCAATGTCTTGCAACAGAGGTACTAATCCGAGACCTTGATTCGTTGTCATCTGAAGAAGAAATAAAAGAAAACCTGAACAGCATCATGAAAGAAGGTTTTACTTTCTAGCTAAAAGAAGATTCTGACTTGGGTCTGGCACCTTTAAATTTCTCTATCTTACTGCCTTCCTCGTTTACTACTCTATCTATACTCAATAATTTTTCGCGCAGGTTGTTGATGATTGTGGCAACATCATCTGCCTCTCTTTCTACATTGCTCCTCTTTTGTTGTAGGGTCTTTATTCCCTGTTTCTCTTCTTCTATATACTGACCTACCTTGACCAATTTCTCCTTGAGATTCTTAATATCTACAGATTCATCTTCTATACTCTTTTCCAAATTTGTCCTCTTGTCTTTCAAATTCTTGATCATTAGACCGACATAATCGATTGTCTCTTCAAGCTTGTTCCGCTTGTCCATGAGAGCTCCAATTCCTATGTCTTCTCCAGTACTCATTGTTCTTTGCTGCGCAGGTTCTGGCATTTTTGTCTGTTCAGAAGGTTTGGGGCTGGGCTGTTCTATAACATTAGAGGTTTTTTCTGGTTCTGTTTCTTGGGGTTGATATTGTGCAGTTTCAGCAGTACCTCCTTCTTCCTCTTTAGCGGAACCTAATTCATCTTTATTCTTTCGAAACTTTTCAAACATATTGCTTATAACTACTGTAATGTGTAATATATAAAAAGTTAATAGATGACCAAATTGTTCAGATTATTTACTAAAGTGGAAAGAGAACCTCTTTTAGGCATGATTTAGCGATCAGATGGTTTAAACTAAGATATATTTAGAATCAAGTTCTCTTGCTTTTCGTTAATTGAAAAAGAATAATCACAAAATAAGCCTACTTCCCATCGTAGAGTATATCTTAGAACTAGACCCAATGATGCGATTTGCTGCAATTATAGATCTTAAAGGGAACATATCAGAAGCCATAATGAAAGAAGGTAAAACATCCCTCAAATCACAAAAAGAGGAAGAACACT
Organism: Candidatus Nitrosotalea sp. TS; assembly: GCF_011319465.1. Lineage (GTDB taxonomy): Archaea > Thermoproteota > Nitrososphaeria > Nitrososphaerales > Nitrosopumilaceae > Nitrosotalea. The sequence goes on along the minus strand of NZ_RCMB01000016.1, from coordinate 103,507 downwards.
TTTGTAAACAAGTAGCAATAAGAAGAAAGATCCGAAAACAGTTTGACAAAAGTTTGGGTTCTGTCAACTATGTGCATATAGAACGCCAAAAGGTTACACAGATTGTTGTCTATCCAAAACACAAAACAGTCTATGTTACTATGGAACCAAACATGGACATCACAAGAAAATTGGAAATTATAGAAAATATAAAAAAGAAAACTAGTAATTTGTAAGAAATCCGAAATACCGTACAGGCAACCGGTTTATTCCGTTTCTGTCTGTGCGGTTCCTTCTCCTACTAAATCAGCAGTAGCAAAGCGTTCGCCAACCTGCGTAATCTTTACTTTTGCGTTCTGGCCTACTTGCCCACCTTTGACGAATATGACAAAACCTTCTACTCTTGCAATACCGTCTCCTTTTCTACTGATTTCTGTTATGGATACGTCATATTCTTTGCCAGTTTCTACTGGTTTAGGTCTGTTGTCATCAAAACGTCGTCCGCCGCCAAAGCGTTGGCCACCGCCTCCGAATCTTCGACCTCCACCGTATCCTCTATTACCGCCATGTCTTGTCTTGGGCTCTCGCCAAAACCAGAGTCGTTAAAGCTCACTGTTGCACCTCCTTTTGTTATCAAGTCTACAAATACCATATAAAATCTGTTCAAATAATTGCCAAAACGTATTGTTGATGTATCCTCCCCCGCTTCGTAAATGTCCAATTTTAGCCCATTTCAGAGTGTGAAACACCTGTTCCGCTAGGTGTTCCGCTATGACATTTCATGCTGTCCCTGATAAAACATCCATACTATAAGATGTCCATGTCAAAACAACAATACAGGTCAGAAATGGGTATCATTGCTGATATCTTGGGCGTAACCATGGATGGTGGGATACAAGGAGTAATTGTCTCTGCTATTTCCAGAAGAGCAAACCTTTCTCACTATGCAGTCTTGGAGAAATGCCAGAAGCTGATAGATGCAGGCTTGGTAGAATCAATAAAAGATGACAGAAATAGGCTATTTAAGATCACAGAGAAAGGCATCAGATTCTTTCAGGAATTTCAGAGATTTCAGGGCGTAGTTCAGGGACTAAACCTAAGGTACTAGTAGAATGTACCAGAAAACTTTGGTGATCCCAATAAAAGTACAAGCGGAAGCAATGCTTTTTGTAAGGATCACCTATATCTTGACAGCAATGGTAAAGGCTCCGATAATTGCTATCTGCCTTTTTTTACTTGCTTTTTCTTCTTGTATTCAGTATGCACTAAGCTCTACCAAGGCGCTTGAATTTACTATTTACACGGATGGCACCACTCATGTCTTTTATCAAACTGATGTTGATCCGCAATCACCTGATTTCATACTTGGCTTGTATGGTAACACAACCGATAACTTTGTTGTCCAAGACCAGAATGGAACATTACTTTCAAGCAAAATGAACACAAATAATGTAGATGTTGAAACTCTGGGAGCCTCAACAATTAAAGTGGATTATGACACTCCCGATCTTGTATCCAAGAATGGAAAGACCTGGACATTTCATGTAAATTCTCCTACTGATTATTCCATACTCTTACCTGCAAATACTGTAATCGTAGGCATGAGCACAACTCCATCAGACTTGCAGGTTGTGAATGGTCAGTCACTTATTTCATTTCCAAGTGGTTCTGTAAATATCAGCTACATATTTGGTGTATTAGGGACAAGCCAAACTGCAACTCTAGCAATTCAGAAAGCTAAAGATTTTGTAAGTACAATAAATTCTAATGGAATAGAGACTCCTCTTGCCTCAGAAAAACTTGCTGAAGCAAATACTGCTTTTAATGAAGGAAGATATTCTGACGCAGAAGCATTGGCCAATGATGCCAAAAACTCAGCCATTCAGGAACAACAAACAGCCCTTTCTACAAAACAAGCTGGAAACAACACAGGCTCAATTTCAACTGGAAATGATAATGATATTATTCCAATTTTAGCTGTGGGGGGAGCAGCTGTAGCAGTAGTTGTCATGTTAATCATATTGAAAAGATCTAGGACGACAAAGGAAGTACCTGTACCTACTATTCCACAGAGTAACTATGTGCCTCCAGATAAAGAAACAATATTTAGACTCAAACCTGAACTACGTCAGGAAGATAAAGACATTGTAGTGTTTATCTCTGAAAAGGGAGGAAGAGTTTTTGAAAGTGAACTTCGCAAGAAATTTCTTCTACCGCGTACTACTACATGGAGAGCAGTAAAACGATTAGAACGAGAAGGAATTGTTGAAATAGAAAAAGTAGACCAACAGAACCTCATAAAACTGCGAAAAGTTGAGGAGGATAAAGAATGAAAAAACTATTATCATTTCTTTTGATACTGGTTGGAGCCATGATATTTGCCATTCCAGGTCAATCCTATGCCGATCCACAATTAGATACTTTGCTCAATATTGCTACTCAAGCAAGAGATAACCTCGGCACAACAATATCACAAATTAATGATGTGCCAGATGAGATTAATCAGCTCTACAGTCAAGGATCCAATGAAACTGATGCACTAGCAGAAGCAATAAATCAACAAGACGCTAATTCAGCAAAACAACATTTTCTTGCTGCCATGAAATTCTTCAAAGAAACAAATGATCAAATAAACTCGCTTAATGCAACATCATCAAATAATCAGCAAAAAGCGGAGATAGTACAGCTGAGAGGGGAGGTAGCTAGACTAACAAACATGGGAATTCTTCTAAAGTCCATTGCATCAGAAAATAACATATCTATTAATTTCACAAATTTTGATAAAATGATTCAGAGTGCAAACCAAGATCTTGATTCAGGAAACTCTGATGATGCATCAAAACAATTAGAAAATGCTAACAACTTTGTTGTTGCCACGCATGATTCTCTAACTAACATTGCACAAGAGAGAATTTCTGAAAGGGAGAAAAGTTTTGCTGAAAATCAAATTGTGCGACTCAATCATACTAATCAACTCAATGTCACACAAAACATCATGCCTGTGAACTCCTCTCATGCTGTATCTATTACAAACAATTCTAGCGTCACAATACCTGCCACAAACAGCTATAGCATAACTGTAGGAAGCAACCCCAAAGATATGGTTGCAGAACTCAAACAACTAGTATCGGAGGGTAAAGTAGACCAGGCAATAAATCTGATAAAAATAATTCAAGCTTATCAAAAAGCCCAATCAGCTGAGAAACCTATGGAGGCATCTTCACCTACAAATTCAACTACACCAATTCCAATTCCACCACCAGTACCATCTTCACCTACAAATTCAACTGCACCAATTCCAATTCCACCACCAGTACCATCTTCACCTACAAATTCAACTACACCAATTCCAATTCCACCACCAGTACCATCTTCACCTACAAATTCAACTGCACCAATTCCAATTCCACCACCAGTACCATCTTCACACTACAGTACCATCTTCACCTACAAATTCAAATGCACCAAATACTACATCTCCGCCTACGAACGTGACAACGTCAGAAGATATGGGACACTATGATCATAAAAAAACACCAAATGAGCATAAAAGACACGAAATCCAAAACCACCATCAAAATTAGTAGGAAATCACCCATGTGTGGTCTCTATTTGAATTGAAACTATTGTTTTCTACATCCACTTTCATAAAATTCATATAGATTTTTGATTAGAGCATAACGAATGGTTTCAAAACAAATCTCGATAGGTATTGGGATCCCCATGATCATAGTGGGGGCGGTACTTGCTGTATTTCTTGCTCCAATGCAATTAGATCTTAGTGATACCATACAGTTTATCGGAAGTCTTATCGGAATTCTTGGTGTTCTAATATTCATTGCAGGGTTGTTTGCCAGAAAGATTCAGAAAATTGCATCTTAAACTTTCAAAATTCCAATAGAAATGAGATACTGAAGACTGTTGGCAAAAGTTCCATCATCGATCTGACCTGATCCCCACCAATTGGCTGTTTGTTTCATCCAATTTGGAATTTTTACTAAAGTTTCATTGATTTCATTTGTACTTGGTAAACCATGATTTGTCATATATCTCACAGCTAGGGCAAAATCTCTTTTACTCAAAGCACCTTCGGACCACCATAATGCTCTATCTCTTACCCAACTAGGTATTGTTTGTGAAACCATTCCATGTAACGAAAACTTCTGTATGTTGTTATTTTTCTCGTCTACAACATAGATATTATCTGATTGATCTATTGCAAGTCCAACCGGTTCCTCAAATTGACCTACTGAAGTTCCCACTGATCCCCAACTCAAAATAAAATTTCCATAAGGATCAAATTTCTGAATGCGATGGTTCAAAGTGTCTGCAACGTAAAAGTCACCGTTCGAGTCTAATGCTATTGCCGTAGGGTTACTAAATCTCCCTTCTTCTGAACCTTGAGAACCAAAGAAGTTTATGAAATTACCAATACTTGAAAATTCTAGAATTTTATCATCTGGTGATGATACATAGATGTCGCCTTTTGAGTCAAGTGCTATTCCATTAGTTGCTGTAAAATTATTATTGCCTGTAAGTAAAGATTTGAACTCATTCATGAAAGTAAAATGTGTATCAAATTCTTGAATTGTGTTTCTTCCAGAATCTGCAACAAGAATGTCTTCTTGATTGTCTGCAACAAGTCCTACTGGAGTATGAAACATTCCTTTACTGTCGCCATAACCTCCCAAAGAATAAATGAATTGTCCATTATCTTTGTCAAATATATCTATTCTTGCATTTCCTGTATCAGCAACAAAGACATATTTTTTTCCAACAAAAATTCCATTTGGATGTAATAGTTGACCATTCCCTGATCCCAGATTTCCCCACGATGACAGCAATTTTCCATTGGAATCAAACTTTTTTATTTGCGAGTTTCCAGAATCTACGACATAAAAGTCACCACTAGAATCAATAGCTATTCCAGTTGGAGCAGTAAAGTTTGTTGCAAAATTTGATACAAAGGTAGGCATACTAAACTGATTTGCATTGAGCATTTCCATGTCATCCACTGGAGGGCCGCCAACAAAATAAGGAACAGATCTAACTATTCCATCATAATCTATGTAAAGTTCCCATTGACCGGAAGTGTCATTCTTACCTATCTTATGCGGTAATATTGTATCAACTGCAGTTATTGGCAAAGACAATCTTGGGTATTCTACGGCATTTGGATCTACAACCCAGATGCTTGTCGAATTTGCTATAATTTGAGAGGTGTGAATCTTTACGTGAATAATTTCTCCTGGTCTGTAGTTTAGCTTGTTAGGAAACACATTCAATTCTATATTTGGCAGTGGTGCTGGATTTGTAATCACACTAAACGAACCTGATTGACTGACGCCCCCGTACTGGATTACATAATTGTAAGTACCGACCTCCTTTGTTACATCATTTAAAACTAGAGGAGTGTGCACAGAATATACGCGAAACTGATGAGTAGTGACATTTCCAGAAGGACCCGTTATTGTCAATGTGCCTCCTGACTGTGTAACCCTAGTGAATAATAGTTCCATATTGACGGCATTACCTATTTGGTAAGTACTCTTGTCTGTCTGTGCAGATACTGTCATGAGATCAGAATATTTACCTAAAAGAAATGGTACTTGGACCACTGTGTTATAGTATTGAATACCTAGTTTGTACAACCCGGGTGGGTCATAATCTGCGAGTCCCGTCATGTGAAAATTATAAACTATGCTAGGCTGATATGCCCTTATGTCAATCTGAGGTATGTCTTTTACAGGATTTCCTTTTTGGTCATAAAAATTTAGATGGAAAAATTCTGCTTGTGCTGCAATCGGTATGTAATATGAAGTAGTGATGTTGATGTTCATCATATCTGGTTCGTAATAGAGATCTTTCCCAGTGAAAACAGTTAACACGATTGGATTTACCTTGAAACTAGCTGTTTGGTTTACGCCATCATATGTATAATAGATAGACCAATTTCCAAAATAATTATCAAAAGCATTTCTTACTATCTCATGTACAGCAGATCCATCTCCTTTCACTTGGGTAAGATTACCTGATATTGTAGAATTATTTGGCCTATGTGCTATCCAAGATATTGGTCCGCCATTATATCCTTGAATTTTAAGATTCACAAGTATATCGTCATTTGGACCAAAAGTAGAAGTCTGAGGAGTTGCAGTGATAATTATGGCATTTGCCTGCTGATAGGTGATAAAAATTACTGAAATTGTAAAGACGAGCAAAAGAATTATTTTTTTCATTAGGTGATTCCTCTCTTTAATCAGATAAATCGTTTTGGTAAAAATTGTTCATCATGAAATCCAATTAAATAAATACTGACTAAACAGAGATCGAACACTTGAAGGTAAGACTGTACGAAATATTCACATCGGTAGAAGGAGAAGGAATCCTCTATGGAACCAAGACACTTTTTGTTAGGCTAGCAGGATGTCCTTTCAAATGTTTCTATTGTGATACAAAAGAGGCATTACCTATGACATCAGGAAAAGAATATTCGTTGGATGAAGCAACGAAGCTAATTGAAAACAATCTGGCAAAAAATACATACAAAGTAAATTTTACTGGAGGAGATCCACTTGTCCAATCTGAAGCGGTATCTGAATTAGCAAAATTTGTGCAACAAAAGAAAATTCCAACCTACTTGGAATCTTCTTGTTATGATTCTGCGAGATTTGCCCAAGTTTTGCCTTACTTTGATTACATCAAAATTGAATTCAAAACTGTTGACTCTGAATTTGTAGACGAAAATCATTATTCCAAACTTTTAGAAAATGAGTTACAATGTTTGAAACTTGCTGTGAATTCTGGTAAAGTGACTTACATCAAAATAGTTGTGAGTTCAAGGACCAAGATCGAACACTTTCAACATCTTCTCAAGAACATTTTTGATGTAATATCAAAGTCCAAAGTTGCAGGATTTATAATACAGCCCACTTATGGTATGGAAGAGCCAGATTTGAAGCAACTTCTAGACTTCTATGATGCAGTTCATGCTTATTATGAAGAAGTACGTATCATACCTCAGTTGCACAAATTCATAGGAGCGCCATAATGAACAAAGAAAGAGTAAAAAAATTAATTCGAGAATTGATTGCCGAGATAGGAGAAGATCCGACAAGAGAGGGTCTAGTGGATACTCCAAGCAGAATCGCAGACATGTATGAAGAGATCTTCAAAGGATATGATGCAGAGTCAGAACTCTCAGTTAAATTCTCTGAAGATTCTGATGTGGTTATAGCAAAAGATATCCAATTTTACTCCATGTGCGAACATCACATGTTACCATTCTTTGGCAAGATTACAGTGGCATATGCTCCAAATGGTAAGGTATTTGGCATATCAAAGCTAGTTCGCCTCGTAGAAAAATACTCAGCTAGACTACAAATCCAAGAGAGAATTACAAAAAATATCGCAGATGAATTGCATTCTGAAGGAGTAAAAGGAGTATTGGTGATAGCAGAAGGAGAACATCTCTGTATGAAGATGCGTGGCGTAAGAAATGACTCTACAGTGACAACTATTGCCTCAAGAGGCGCTTATGATACAAAAGAAGCACGAACTGATGTTCTAAGTTTAATTTATAGCGGCAGATCCAGACCAAATGTCGTATAAAATCTGAAAAACTAAATAATAACGTCCAATTCACGACAAACATGGGTGTACATAATAACGTCCACGTTCCAAAGGATTCTTGGCCGGCCTTTGCATGGTATGCAATAGAATTCTTCATTATAATGGCAGTTGGAATGCTACTTGCAGCAAGCTCAATGGATTACTTTAAAAAATTAGGCTTTGACGAATCTATGACTAACTGGATCTTCTGGGGCCTTGTTGGCGTACCATATCCGTTATACTATTTTATTGTGCGTCCGCTTCTTTTAAAAAGACCGGCACTGAAAATCTAGACTAGCTAAATTTGTATCTAGTTCTATCTATTATGCCTGCTTGACGAAAAGCTAATTTTCTATTATTACAGGATTCGCATTTTCCACAGTGTATTTTTGATTGAGAGTAACAACTCCAGGTCTTGAATATATCATCTCCTAGCAAACCATGGCCAATCTTGAGAAGATTACTCTTAGAAAGGCCTCCAACAAACGGACTCCATATTCCAATCTTCTTTCTCAAACCTTTTCTTATACCATCAATCTCTCCCTCGTTAAGCGCGTCTGCCAGTAGTTTAGAAAATTTGGGTCTACAATCAGGATATGACTGATCATCTTTATGAGCTCCATATGCTACTAGATTGGCATTTTTTGAAAATGCCCAAGCAGATGCTATAGAAAGAAAAACGGCATTTCTTATTGGAACAACTATGGAATAGTCAAACTTGGATGGTATGTTCATTTTTGAATATGTCAAGGCATTTGTCTTTTCATACAATTCTTTCATGAATTCCATATCGATTATCTTGTGTTCACGAAATTTTAGTATTTTAGAAAAATGCTTTGCTGCATTTAGCTCTTGATCAGCCTTTTGACCATAAGAAAAAGTGATTCCGTAAATATCATAACGTTTACGCAAATAGATGGCAGTACATACAGAGTCTATTCCGCCGCTAAATACTACAATTGCTTTCAATCCAAATACGGTAATTTTCAACCAAATAAAATGCTTGACTAGGCAATTGTGATCAGTGCTGCTCCGCACAATATCAGACCAGCACCCGTAATGATTTTGAATATGCTCTCTCTGTGCACAATTTCTCTGAAATACAAAACTCCCCAAGATATTGCAAATAGTGTAGCTGTCTGTGATATGGGATAAGCAACAGTAATCCCAATCAATCCAACGGCTACTAGAACTGATAAACTTCCCATGTTAAACAAGCCTCCGGAAAGAATTCCTGCCATCATTTCTCTTTTTGCAAATTTTCTTGAAAGTAATAACAATGGTATGCCAATTACAAAGATAGAAAGGCTAGATGAAAAGAATCCGGCTTGAAGCGAATGAGTAGCTTGGAGTGGAATAACGTAAGAGCCTCCTACTAATCCTGAAGCCACTGCAATGAGGTATCCCTTCTTCTGTACTGGTTGATTCTTTGAGGTATTTGAGATAAAAGTTAATCCGCCAAGCAACAATCCTACTGCGATAATGGCAAGAACCATGTAATTGAATTTCTCATCAAAATACAGAATCCCCCACAAAAATGATACAAGAATACTAAAACCTGCAAGAAATGGAGATGTCCTAGAAAGACCAATCAATCTAACAGAATAAAGAGCAAGTAAATTTCCAGCTGTCCATATTGCTCCGCCTAGTAGTCCTGCTGGCAAAATCTGGAATCCCCAAAAAAAGCCAATTGGAATAGCAAATAAGATGACACCTATTCCAGTAGCGCCTTGTAATTGCCAGATGTCTGTAACTCTAACCTTTCTAATTGGAACAAAAAAACTTCCCCAACATATGGCTGCACCAACAGCAGAAAGTAAACCCAACGAATTCAAAGCAGCTCAATTGTACGAAGTGTGGTATAACTCAGTTTCTATTTCCTTTTGATTCTAAAGTTTAATTTGGAGATTCATGATGTTTTGATATGCAATACCTCAAGGTAGAAAAAGAAAACGACATTGCCCAAATTACAATAGATAGAGCAGATAAGCTAAATGCAATGAGCCTTGAAGTCATGAATGAGTTTATCTCGGATTTTAGACGAATTGGAGAAAGACTCATCAAAAGTGATCATAATTACAGGAGCTGGACAAAAAGCATTCTCTGCAGGTGCAGACATTGAATACATGAGCAAGATTGGGCCTACAGAAGCAGAAAAATATGCACTAAGGGGACACGAGGTTCTAAACAAGATAGAAAAATTGGAAAAACCAGTAATAGCTGCAATAAACGGCTATGCACTTGGCGGCGGCTGTGAACTTGCGCTCTCTTGTGATCTTAGGTTTGCATCACCAAATGCACAACTTGGTCAACCAGAAGTAACATTAGGTATTTGCCCAGGATGGGGTGGTACGCAAAGGTTGCTGCGAATTGTGGGTCCTGCAAGAGCAAAAGATCTGATTTTCTCAGGTAGACGAATTAACGCAGAGGAAGCTATGTCAATGGGTCTGGTCAACAAAGTTTTTTCATCTGAAACGCTGCTTTCCGAAACCAAATCTTACGCTGAAAGCGTTGCAAAGAACAGTAATTTTGCAGTTGGCATATCTAAAATGCTTGTCAATAAGGGAATGGATGCAAGTTTAGATACTGGACTCAAGCTCGAAATTTATTCATGGTCTCTTTGTTTTTCAACCAAGGAAAGAGAAGATAGGATGAATTCTTTTCTACATAAAAAAATAACTAGACAACAGTAGCGCCTCTGCTTGGTTTGCATATAACTGCTGTACATTCTATCTTGGCTGAAGCAAAGCCTTTCTTCATGGAATTCAATATTTTTCTAGGATTATCAGATATTGATGTGAAAGCAATTATTGACGGTCCAGCCCCACTAATTGTTACTCCCATGGCACCTGCGTCTAGTGCATTTTTCTTTACTTTATCAAAACCTGGAATCAGGTGTTTTCTTGCCGGCTCTACTATTATGTCATTTATGGAATTGCCTATCAACCTAACATCTTTTCTCATAAATCCTGCAGTTAATGTAGATGCGTTTGAAAGATTCTTGACATGATCTGAGAGTTTTACTTGTTTTGGAAGAACTTTCCTTGATACTTCTGTCTTTTTCTGGGGCACGTTAATTTTTGGAATGGCCACACAAAGAATCAAGTCTTTGGGAGGATCGATCTTTATTACATTAAACGGATCTGTTCTTACTATGACAAATCCTCCTAGAACTGACGCGGCAACATTATCATAATGAACTGATCCTGCACTGGCCATCTCACCCAGTCCTGCATATTTAACCAAGTTATTTCCATCAAGTTTCAATTTGAACAAGGCATCAAAGGCAACCGCTGCTGCAGCTGCTGAGGCTGCACTGCTGCCCATGCCAAAGCCTGTTGGTACTCCTTTCTTAATTTTCAGAACTAGGCCAGTTTTTATTTTAAATTTCCTAGCCATCTCTTTTATCACAATTCCTGCAGAATTTTTTTCCAGCTCAATGGGGACAGCGTCAAGACTTTGAATTCTGATTCCTTTGCCTTCTTTTTTTAACTGGATTTGATCATAATATGCATCCAATGCCAATCCAAAAACATCAAATCCTGGACCTAGATTGGCAGTAGAACATGGAGCTTTTACAGTCACACTCTCAACCATAATCTTCCATCTCTTCTCCCATGTTAAGAATTCTACTCAGTGCAGCATGAAGGTTAATCATACCATCTCCTGTAGAATTTGAAATTGGAATCAATCCTTGAGCAAATCCTCCCAAATTCATACTTCTCAAAAGATTTGAGGCAAGAGTGTAGCTCTCACCGTCTGATTCTTTTGCAATGGCTTCTTCAAGACTTGCCATGTTTGAAGACCATTTTAGTATGTCTTTAATTTTATCTTCTATAAGATCTACTTTTGTTATTACATTTACTTGAGGTAAACCCAATCTTAGTTTAACAGATGTTGCAAGTAATGCTATTGATACAAAATTAACTGCTGTTGTAATGAGGGAGCCGTCATGAAGAAATACTGACGTCTTTTGTTCCGCATTTAGATTTTGCACAAAAAAAAGTCCACTAGCTCTGTACGCAAATAACTCAATTTGACCCGGCGTGTCCACTATCAAATAATCTGGATTCACATTATCAAGCTCGCGCTGTAATTCATCAATCTTTGAAGCAATGAGATCATTTGCCATGATCATGGCTCCGTTTGGACCTAGGTCATACTGTTTCATTATTGATACCATATCCACATAATCTCTCACATCAACATCGCATGTATATGGAAGATTTTCTACCCCAGGGTCCAAATTTAACATTCCAACAAAATGACTATTTCTAGTATAATAATCAAGAATTTTTGAAGCTAGTAGAGATTTCCCAGATCCTGCAGTTCCTACAAGAAAAATTACTTTCATTTTTGATCAACTATTTTATGTTGAGCTTATATTTCCATCCATGAGTAGAGCATGCAATGAATTGGAAGCTACTGGCACTGCCTGTGAGTGTAATACCATTTCTGATTATTGCTGCTACGTTTAATGTTAGTCTTGCAAATTTGCTTGCGGTAGGCATGGTGCCATTTATCGGTGCAGCGGTTGCCATGGCCTGCAAGCTATTTACTCAAGGTTTAAAATTCAATTATCTAGTTAGAAAATTTTTAGGACCTATCGATGTAAACTGGAGAACAATTTCGGTAAGGATAGGAAGTGAGTTTGTTACGTCAACAACCCCGTCTTTTGTAGGGGGTGAATTAGTAAGAATTATGTGGTTAAGTAAGAAAGGCGTGCCGGTTGGAAAAGCATCCTATGTTACCATCGTGGAGATCGTAACAGAGGTTTTGGTATCAGGAATATTTGCTATTGCCGCTGCAGTCTTTTCCTTTGCCTATGGAGCATATGTGGTGGGTATAGCTATACTTGCAGTTAGTTTGCCCATAACTGGGGTTTGGGCCTCGCTATTTTTCCTATCTTCTAAAAGAACGTTTCAGGTACCAGGATGGATTTCAAAAATTGCTGCAAGGGTGGGAAAAGGCCGTTCTGTGCAATATATTGAAAAAACAAATCTTTGGATGAAAGAAATCTGTGATATGAGCAGGGAAACACGACACAATCAACAAATGAAAAAAGCCTTTGTAGTATCAATAATAATTTCTATATTCACTTGGTCATTTTATGGACTTTCATTTATGATTATTGCAAATGGTGCAGGGTTTGTCATAGACTTTTTCCATTCTTTAATGGCTACAATGGCTGCAAATGCAATAGGTAATCTTCCAGTAACTATTGGTGGTTCTGGTCTGACCGAGTTTGCCATTTGGGCCTACCTTGGACACTTGAATACGTTAACGTATGAAGCTGCAAGGAATAGCCTTCAATGGAATATCATCATAGCTTGGAGGATAGCAACTTATCATGTAGGTCTAGTCATAAGTTGGCTATTTCTCATGAAGGTAGTTTATCCCAGCATCAAAAATCAAAAGACATCATAGAAAGCACTTTATCTTCTGCATCTTTACTTTTTCATTGTGAATTATTCGGGAAAAACAGTCGTAATCACTGGAGCATCAAGTGGTATTGGAAAAGAATCTGCATTGAAATTTGCTAAATTACATGCTTCTATTGTGCTTGTTTCAAGGGACAAGGACAAGCTTGAGGAGGTTGCAAAAGAACTATCCAAGTATCAAGCTCAAATTCTTGTGTGCGCTTGTGATATATCTCAAAAAGACCAAGTAAATCAAATGGGTAAGAAAGTCTTAGAAAAGTTTGGCACTGTTGATATACTTGTAAACAATGCAGGTTTTGGAATTTATGGTACGTTCGACGACCTAAAAGTAGAAGAAATAGAGTCGCAGATGGGAACAAATTATCTCGGTATGATATATTGCACCAAGACCTTTTTGCCAAAAATGCTAGAACAGAAATCTGGTCATATAGTAAACGTGGCCTCGGTCGCTGCAAGTTTTGGTATTCCAGGGATGACAGGTTATTGTGCATCCAAGTTTGCAATGTTGGGTTTTTCAGAATCACTATATCATGAGCTAAAAGGAACTGGTGTAGGAATAACTGTTGTAAGCCCAATAATGGTAAAAACTAGCTTTTTCGATCATAATTCATTTAACAAAATGCCAAGATATACAATTGCTCTTAGTGCAAGTACTGTAGCAAAAGCCGTTGTCCAAGCTGCCTCTTCACCTAGGCTTGAAATTGTGGTTCCTCAATTTGTAAGGATAGCAATATGGTTCAAACAGACGTTTCCATATCTAGTAAATCTAATTGTTGGTGCAATTTTTAGAAAATCAAAATCTAACTAGAAATTCTAATGTCTTATTCATCTTCAGATTCATCAGAACCTGCAGAATCAGAATCAACATCCATCATTTCAAGGCCTACAAGATCGAATTGATATATCGCATCCATGTCTATTTCCATCTCTTTTTTGAGGAATTCTATGAGTTTTTTGCCTAAAGGAGCCTTGTGAGCATTGATTGTGAACTCGTAGACAACACCTTTCATAAGATCTGATGGCTTGGTCTTTTTTGGCAAACTCATACCTTCTATGATTTTTCTGCCATCTTCTACAGCTTCGTAAACCTGAGCGTCTATTTTCATATCCTTGTCGTATATCTCAAGTATGTAACCTGTTCTTGTAATGGATTCTGGCTTTCCAAATTTGGCATTTTTTATCTCGTCTTGTGCCCACTTTGGAATTTCTTTAGTCATCTCTGCTCACCTTTGTAATTAGCCCTGTTTTTCTTTCTTACTTGATTGCCACCAGTCACGATATTCATCATGTTTGTCTTCTCGTGTCTTCTCGCGTCTATTTAATTTGTATTTGATATCGCTTATCTGTTCTCTGGTTGCAAACAATCCGCATTTTTTACAAATGAAATGCTTCGTGTTAGGATCAAATTTCATTTCTATCTGAACCTGCTTGGATGCACACTCAGGACACTCGGTCAATGACGCGATCACTAGAGTTATCCATAAAAGCTTTTGCTAGTTTCTGGTACGCGGTCTATGTCTTCATCCCTATCGGTCAGTTCGCCCATCGAAAAATGCCGCGTACCAGAATTTGAAATTATATTTTAAAAATTATAATCCTTTCTAGCTAGTCTTCGAGCATCTCTGAAATGATCTTTGCAGTTTTCCTAGTTCCACTTCTGTCATAATTTTTGGCAAATTCTATCACATTCTCCTGATACTTGTTGTAGTTGTTACGTATTTCAGAAACTGCGCTAACTGTTTGTTTGGTGCTAATAGCAAGAATGCCAAGTTTTCTCTCTTCTGCCCATTTTATCTGGTTTGTATGTTCGTCATAGACCGGAATTCCTATGATTGGCTTTGCCTTTGCACCTAGTATCTCCCCCATGGCAGTATGTGAACCATTTATCACAGCATATTTACACAAATTCAGACAGTGTCTTTTTCTTGTTCAGAGAGAAATCCTACATCCATTTGAATCCAATCAATATTCTTCTCAAAAGCTTCAGAAATTGAGTATGTCTTACCGTTCTTACCAAGCACTTTATCTAAAGAAGGGTCATTTTTTGCATGTGAAACAATTCTTCTCTCATTATTCATTTCAGTGTCATGAAAGACCTTTTCATATTTAGTGAAAGTTGCCTTGTTCGTTGACTTGTTACCAGTTATCATCCAGTATCCGAAATTATCCGCATTTTTAATCAGTTTCTCCAAATCTGACTTTGGACCATGATTAACTGTAATGTTGTTTGAAAAATGACCTGCATATACTATTTTTTTCTTTAATCTTTCAGGAAAGTTCAGGTTATATTCGCATATGGTATAAGGTGGAGGCGAATCTGCAACAACTATCTTTGTTGCCTTTGCAATTTTCTTTGATATGTACATTACTGCTGGATAAAAAAATGATCGTGATACCCAAAGCTTAGGCCTGAATTGATTTGTAATAAAAATGGATTTTACATTTCTCTTTTCTGCTATGATGTTTGAACCTACATCCCCATCATTAACAACAAGATCAAATTTCTGCTTGTCATACAATTTTCCTTCAGCGATTAGGTATTTCGCCATCACTGAAACAAGAGGTTTCCTGCCTGCAACAGGGAGAAGAATATTGAATAGAGACAAAGTAATACTTGGGCCACATTTACCATCGATAGGTGTAGGAATTGTTATGTTGTGAAGATTTTCCTTTTTGGTAGGAAATTTCTTGAGAAGCTTTTGGTAAATCTCTCCACTACTTGAATAATGAATATCTAGATCATCCCCTGCATTTTGACGAATTACCTCATCAAGGGCCATCATTCTGGTGAAATGCCCATTTCCCCATGGATTAATGAACCCGCCTATCTTTTTCATGCATGCAACTAAATTAGTCCTACTTAAATTCTCAATGATTCATTCTCAGAGAATCAATTATATCATGCACATTTTTTGGTCCCACTGTAAGCGATATTGATTTAAGACTTTTCAATGCGTCGCTAACGTTTTTTTGAATTTTCCTTTTTGGAATGTTTCTCTTGGTAAATTTTGATTTACACAAATTCTCTAGATTCACAATATATTTCTCTAGTCCTATTTGTCTGGAATTTTCAAGAATACTAGAGTCCATGCCAGCAAGTGGAATCCATGGCATCAAATTCTTCTGAAAAACAGCTCTAGTACTGTCTTCCATGAGCCATACCGGTAATGTAAAGGGTAAGATTGGTAATGCAATATGTTTGATTTTTCTGGAAGAGGCAATGGATATCATAAGATAAATCATTACTAGAATTTTCATCAATGGATCTTGAGTCTTGGGCATTTTACAGAATTGGAGTGTAATTTTTTCTTGAACAATTGACGGTAGTATCCTGTTTATCATTTTAGATATCTTGAGAAGATCTGAGTCACTTGAATAACTTATGAGCATCTTTGCATCAAAACCCATTTTGATGCTTTGTAGACATGTTATTGCAGATAATTCATCATATATGCAACAAAGCATGGTTTCCTTTTGAGAATTATATGGAATTCCTCCAAGTCCCTTATCCACAAAAATACAAACATAAGCGTACGATTCTGTAAGATATGTGTAAAGCAATCTGCTATGATCTGATTCCAAACCAGGTTTTACTTGCAAATCAATGGACTTTTCAATTAAAGAAGAAGTTGCGGCAATTTCCAAATCTTTTGCCAAATAATCTGAAGATCTTCCTTCAACCTTGATGTAAAATTTCTCACCTTTCAATAACAAATTCATGCTTGTACTAGTAATTGTCGAAAGTACTGTATCAAACTGATTCTTAACTTCTTTTGCAATAGCTATTCGATCAACACCAAAAAGTGATCCAATTGTAGAAGAAGCAAAAACAGGATCATTTGTTTCTACCACTATGACCGAACCGTTCTTTCGTACACAGGAGAAACTCTGTTTTTTGATCTTGAGAATACTTGAGATGCTTGTTTCTAAATCCTCCATCTTATTTAATGAGAAAACGGATGGAAAAACAACTAGTACTGTCTTCTCATTCATTCTGTTTCCAGTGTTTTGACTCACTTATAATTCTAGGATAGAAAATCAACCTAAATAATTATATGACCAAAATGAACGCATTTTCTTATGCATAATTTTACTGCTGAACAGATACAGCAGTTAAATGAAAAACTAAAGACACCACAAGATGTTCTCAAATGGGCATTAGACAATCTTCATCCAAAAATAGCTATGGCATCAAGTTTTGGAGCAGAAGATGTTGTGGTAATTGATATGATGATGAAATTAAATCCAAAATCTAGAATCTTTACGCTTGATACTGGCAGATTAAATCAAGAGACATACGATGTTATGGATGAGATAAGAAACAAGTACAACATGAACATAGAAGTAATGTTTCCAGATTCTAATGAAGTTGAAGAAATGGTTCGTGTTAATGGCATGAACTTATTTTATCAAAGTATGGGAAATCGTAAACTATGTTGTGGCATCAGAAAAGTTCATCCACTCAAGAAAATGCTTTCAACTGTAGATGGATGGATCACTGGGCTAAGAGCTGACCAAACTGAAGTCAGGTCTAACGTACAAAGAATAGAGATTGATCCACAACACAATGGTATCATAAAAGTAAATCCAATAATTGAATGGACATGGGAGCAAACTTGGGACTACATTAAGAATAATAAAGTACCTTACAACAAACTTCACGACAAGGGTTATCCTAGTATAGGATGTGAACCTTGCACACGTGCAATCAAATCAGGAGAACCATTACGAGCAGGACGCTGGTGGTGGGAAACAGATCCTCAGAAAGAATGTGGATTGCATGCGGAACACGGAAAATAACATTTTAGGTGATATGATATGGGTATTGCACAACCACATGGCGGTAAACTAGTAAACAGATCTACAAACAAAAACTACGATAATCTGTTTTCTGTACAGGTAACTGCTGATCTGGCAAGCGATATTGAAAACATATCTGATGGCATTTTTAGTCCACTTGAGGGATTTCTTCTACGCGAAGATTTTGAGAAGGTGATCACAAAGGGAAGATTGGCAAATGATCTTCCCTGGACAATTCCAATAGTACTTGATGTTGATAAAGAAACTGCAACAAAGATGAAAGATGCAAAAGATGTTGCTCTAAGTGTTAACGGTACAAATTTTGCAGTCTTGCATGTGGAAGAGATCTATGCCTTTGATAAAAATGCGACAGCAAAGGGAGTTTATGGCACAACTGATGAAAAACATCCAGGAGTAGCAAAAACCATGTCCATGAAAGAATTTCTGGTTGGAGGCAAAATTGATTATATTGAAAGACAGGCAGAAACTCCAATTCGCAGATACAGAAAGACTCCACGAGAAACAAGAGAACTATTCGAGAAGGCAGGGTGGAAGACAATAGTTGGATTTCAAACTAGGAATGTACCTCATGTTGCGCATGAGATGCTCCAAAAGGCATCACTGAATACGCATGATGGACTTTTTGTTAATCCTCTGATAGGGAAGAAAAAGTCAGGCGATTACAAAGATGAGGTAATAGTTGCAGCCTATGAGACACTAATCAAGTACTATTATCCACAGAATAGATGCTATCTTGCTACACTACACACCGAGATGCGATATGCAGGTCCCAAAGAAGCTATTCATCATGCCATAATGAGAAAGAATTTCGGATGTACTAATATCATAATAGGCAGAGATCATGCTGGTGTAGGCACTTATTATGATCCATTTGCTTCACAGAGAATATTTGACGATTATCCTGACATTGGAATTGGGCCCATCTTTTATCCTGCCTTCTTCTATTGCAAAAAATGTTTGTCCTTTGCGAGTGAAAGAAATTGCCCACACGGACAGGAATTCAAGGAGCAGCTTAGTGGCACCAAGCTTAGGACAATGATTCTACAAAAACAAAGTCCATCAGAATACATGATGCGACCCGAGGTATCGAAGATACTTGTGAACTGGGATAATCCATTTGTCGACTAGATTTTTACACTGGATAGTTAGAGGTTGAAATCGTTGCTTTATTACTTTGTATACTAACAAGGTGCAGGCTCTACCTAAACCATATAATAAATCAGATGGTTATTTTGCAATAACTGCGATCTACTTGATAGTTCATGAACCAATAACTTGACAGAACTTAGATTTTTATTGAAATGAACCCAGCTCATCTTATGCGTAGCGTAATACTTGCTATCCTTCTATTAGTAACGCCGCTTTTACCAGTATATGCTCAAGAATCTACAATGAATCCCTCTGTTCATTATGATTCAATTGAGATACCAGCTGGTGCATTTAATGTTGTAAGAGACAATGCTACTTTCTTCAAACTGCCTCATGAGCATGTTACTAATTGGCAACTTACAATAGAAAATAAGCTCACATATGCAAATCCAAATGGCACTGCCATAATCAGACTCTACGAAGATCCAAAAGAACAGAAATTCATAGAAGTTGGCATGGGCAGTCCTCCAGACCATAGATTATGGGTAGCTGTCAATACTCCAGATGATGGATACTTTGTGATTCTAGATGAAAAGACAGGCGGATGGACCCCGGGACAGATTGTAACAGTGCAGCACACAAATAATGGCGGGTTATCTGCATCAATAGGTCAACAGGTACTTGTTGACAATTTAGATGTAGCAGGATTTACAGTAAGGGATATTGCTGCCGCAGGACTGATCTCAACTTCTGATCCTCCAACTGCGTCCTCAGGAAGTGTTTCCATAAATATTGTTTCAGGAGATCCTGCACAAAACCCAATCTTCTATATGCCATTTATTGTAGTTGGAGTAACTGGAGCCCTTATTGGTATTCTAATAAAAACTAAGAAGAGATAGTCTTGTAATAATTACATTCTTTTTTTATTTGACAGACTGTACACATTGGAGATATTGGCTTGCAGATATTCTGGCCATACATGACAAATGTGTCATTTATTCGAATCCAATGTTTTTTTGAAATTTTTTTCATGAGCTCAATCTCTGTATCCTCAGGGGTCTTTGTTTGAACAAGTCCAATCCTATTTGAAATTCTGTGCACATGTGTATCTACAGGTATGGCTGGCTTGTCAAAAGCATAAACCAGCACACAATTTGCAGTTTTTCGCCCCACACCTGGAAGCTCAACTAGCTTGTCTAATGTTTGTGGTACTTTGCCGGAATACTTTGAATCTATTATGGAAGCTACTTCTATTATGCGCTTTGCCTTTACGTGATAAAATCCAGTTGATTTGATAATTTTTTCGACATCTGAAATCTTTGCACTTGCAAGGGCATGAGCTGTTTTGTATTGTGAAAATAATTTTCTGACCACTGCAGATGTATTTTCATCTCTTGTTCGTGCTGAAAGTATTGTTCCAATAAGAATACTCAACGGGCTTCCATTTTCAGCTTCGCGTAATTGCCGTAATGCAGTCATTCGGGGTGGCTTGACTGCATCCATCGTCTTTATCATTCCATCTAGAATTTTTCCTATCTTATCCAACTGATCACATTTGATCACACAAGTATTATATCTGTTATAACAAGATCATCGTATTGGAGCTAACAAAAGAAGAGGAATCTGCACTTGCTGGAAAACACGGAGAAACTCTTGCTCTTGCATACCGCGTTCTAGTAGCAATAGGAGAGGCTACAGGGGCAGACAAACTGATTCCAGTAGAATGGGCTCATCTATCTGGAGTAAATTACAATACAATAGGTGATGCAGGGGAGAAATTCCTTTCACATCTTAGCGAAGATGCAAAATTTAAGATAAAAACAACTGTAAACCCAATGGGATTTGATTCTGATAGTGTTTCAAAGTTTGAACTTGATGAAGAATTTATCAAAAAACAACAGAGCATAAGGCAATCATATGAGAAGATGGGGGCTATACCGTCTTTTTCCTGCATTCCGTATGAAATCTTTGAGCTCCCAAAAAAAGGAACCCAAGTATCTTTTGCAGAAAGTAATGCTGCAATTTATGCAAATTCAATCTCTACTCTCAAAACCAACAAGGAAAGTGCATTCAGTGCACTAGCTAGTGCACTCACTGGAAAGAGTATCTATTCTGATTTACGAGATGACGAAAGTAGAAAACCAAATCTTACCATAAGAATGAAGACAAAACAGAAAGACGAGCTGGCATACGGTTTGCTGGGGTATTTTGCGGGAAAGAAAGCAGGAAGCTCAGTTTCCATATCTGGTGTAAAAGAACTAGATAGGCGTAGCTGCAAGTCATTATGCGCAGGAATGGGAACATCTGGAAGTTGTGGTATGTTTACTTTTGGAGAAGAAGAAAAGGGAGAAAAAATAGACTTTGATGATAAAGAAATGAAAAATGTCAAAGATGAACTCAATACCGCAGAATCAGGTGATGTTATTACACTAGGAAGTCCGCAACTTGGATTGGAGGAAATATCGGATCTGACAACCAAACTAAAAGGACGATCATTTAGAAAACGTTGCATGATTTTCTGTCCACGTGCTATCCAAGGGCAGGTCAGAAATCTAGGTTATGACAAAGAGCTAAGCAGAGCTGGTGCAGAAGTGCTCTATGACTGCTGTATATGCTTGACTCCGCTCATAGACAAAGAAAATGTTGACTCTGTTATTACAAACAGTGTCAAGGGAGCATATTATTTGAGGACATCAAACGGTGTAGATGTCAATTTAAAAAATCTTGATCAAATTATTCAAGAGGAAACAAAATGAATGTCAAAATAATAGTTAGGGGAAAAGCAAAAGGTACTGTGCTCTGTGCAGAAAACCCGGTGAATTTCCTTGGGGGCATAGACAAGACGACAGGAAGGATAAGAGATGAGCATCACGATCTCTTTGACAAATTTGTAGGAGACAAAATTCTTGTCTTTCCAAAAGGTATAGGCAGTAGTGTAGGCGCATACACAATTTATTCACTAAAATACAACAAATGTGCTCCACTTGCAATGGTATGCCTCAATGCAGATATTACAACAGCATCGGGTTGTGCAATTTCAAATATTCCGTTGGTTGTGGCACAAAAGAAAGACTATGAATCCCTGAAAGATGGTCAAGAGATCACAGTTGATGCAATAGAAGGTAAGATACTATAGATTTACTCGTATTGCTGAACCATCTGGTTCTGTTTCTTTGAATACAATCCCTTCGAATCGCAAAATCACTGTACCTTTTTGTTTCCAATGACCAGATGGTGCTCCTGCCTTCTCGCATGTATGATCTAGAAATTCCTCTTCATTCCATCCGTATTCTACAGGGACCTGAGGAAGTAAAAGACCGGAACCAAATTCCCATTTTACAATTAATCCATCCCTGCCAACCCTTATCTTGGATGGATACTCTGATGGATCTTGCACCTTCACCACTTCTGGGGGAGTCAAAACTGTCACTTCAAAAATAATCTTGTTTAATTCATCATATTTTACAGGTAAAAATCGCGGATCTTCTGTTGCTGATGATATGGATGCATCTACAAGAGATTGGTATAGCTTCCTATCTGGTGTTGGAAATCCTATGCATCCTCTGAGATTTTCTCCTTTGTTTAGAGTGACAAACACTCCAGAATTAAAAGAAAATCTAGATTTTATTTCATCAGAAAGCGCCATCCTCTTCCCTGTTTCTATATATTCCCTGACAACTGATCTTGCTGTCCTGACAAGTAACTCTCCATCGTGATCAGATATTACATTCATTTCAATCTCTGGTTTAGTTTTTCCACAAACTCTTGAATCTTGACCAAATGAGTTCCTTCCCAGTAAAGTTTCTTGCAACCCTTACAGCTCCAAAATTTTTCTTGTCTTTCATAAATTCTAGGAGGGACTTTTTCCATGATCCTTATTTTATCAATTGCTTCAATTTTTCCATTACAATCTACACATCTTGAAGAGTTGGTATCAAGCACAAAATTTGAAAGACCAATCTTTTTTGCAATCTGGATGATCTGCTCAATCTCATCATTTCCTCTAATGAGGACTGTCGTAATACCGCCTATCTTTTTCAGCACTTTTGGAAAGATTTTCATCTTTTGTAACTATCACACGCCTCTGGTTCTCTGCAAATTTAATCAATTCTGAATCCTCAATTGAAGACTCGTATTTGGAATCATAACCAAGAATACGTAACTTTCTTGCCAAGTTACCAAGCATTGCATCTACAACAAAACTGGGTTTATGTGCGCTCAATATCCTTGACCAATACCTGATTCTACTATGTGGCTATCGCCAGCAGGAAGCGCACGTATAAAATCATCAATATTAAATGCCTTGACAACATCTTGGTTTTCTGCAAGTTTTAAAAATTCTAGTCTTACCTTTTTTGCAAGATCTGTCATATCAGTTCCCGACGGTTCTATAATTACATAAAATAAGCATCTGGTTTTCACTGCTGATAGTGGACCACTCATGATAGTATAGCTGTCATTTTTTTGATGCAACCCTATAGCTAGCTGCAAGTTTGAAACTTGAACAAAGTTTCTAGTACCCTCTATTGGGAATGCACCCTTTGCAAGAAATTGTCCAGTCGGTGCTCCCATCTTGATCTGATCTGGTTTTACCCAATAGGCATTTAATCCATACAATCCTTCCCTCCAAGCTCTGCTAAAACAGACTGTAGCTTGTGCCACCTCTGTTATGCTTGATGCAATTTCATCCTCGCTATCCTTTAGGATAAAAAAAGGTGATCCTACTATCTCGGCGTGAAATACTCTATCATTCTTACCCAGATGTTTTCTTATTACTGAAGAATTGGAAGATGAATCTCGTCCTCCAATTGCCAAAAGTCCGTCTGAAGTATAAAACCATCTATATCTCTCATACCATTCTTTCTTTTTCTGTATTGAAAAAACAATGGAATCCTGTGTGATGGTGGCTTGTTTTCTAAATGCCGCCAAATTCTTTTCAGTCTTGATTTTTTCTGACTCTATTGTCTCAATTGCTTTTAATTGTCGTTTTGATTCGTTAAACAAGATAGAAGCTATGGCTTGAATTGACGATTGTGGATTAATCTTTACTTTATCTTCTTCGACATTTATCATTAGTATGCCATTTTCTCTTATCAGAGAGGAATTGCGCTCTTGCAATAATGGCGGAACTCTTGTATCCTCAATTGATGTAACTCCAAATGACGCCAAGCCAAAGAGAGCTTTTGCAACGTTGGATATTGCCTCAGCTCTTAGCTTAACCAATGAAATTGCCTTGTTTTGCTCCTCAAGTTTATGCTCAGTCTCGATTATCTTTTGGCTTACAGTGTCCGTTTTTGATGTCTTTCCCTGTTCTAGAAGATTTTCAGAAAATAGTGCATCCAGTCCTTCCATAAAACTAGATACCTTGCTGACGTTTTTTTGTGAAATATCTCCAAGCGGTATGGGGTATACATCTGCTCCCTTGTCGTCACGAACAATATATGGGTCATGTTTTCCATTGACAACTTTTTCAATCATTTCTCTAGTTGCCTGATATATGCTTGTAACTTCTTCACTAGTCAATGTATTTCCTAATCTCTGTCCATCTATGTTGGATCTCTTCATTATTTCCTCGGCATATTTGGTGGGCAATCCCAGAGTTCTACCAATCCACCTAACAGTTACAGTAGATGCTGATTTTATCTCCTCTAGATCTTTTTGTGTCACTTTAAAAATATCTGATCCACTTGATGGTGGAGTAGCATACGTTAGACCGACCCCCAATTTTCTATGTCTTACATCAATTGAATGAAGAAGTGATAAAATCTTCATCTCTTTATTGCACAAAAGTATGTTGCCATCTCCAAAAAATTCTCCAATCAGAATAAATTCTTGATTGAAACCACTGAATGTAACTTGTACAATTCGCTCACTACCAATTTGCTCGACGTTAATAATTCTGGAGCGAAGAAGATCATTTCTAAGTCTCTTTATCAGCCTGTTTTCCTCCATCTGGCTTATCTTTACATTTGTAATCCAAAATCCAAATGTGGAAAACATGAGCAAAAGATCTGGTTTTTCTGGATGATGCAATTTGAAGAGAAGGCTATTGCGAGTTATGCCGTAAATGTTGCTGACATAGTAGTCCTTTGTCTTGCTGGATATTTCGTTTACCAGATAAGATAGTTCAATTCCTGAAAGCGTCATAATGGAGACGTTACCGCTCCAAAATTATACTCTTTGCTATTGGTTAGCCAACCAAACATTTTAAACAGGATTTAACAGAGTGAACTTGAAAATTTACTTGGTAAGACATCCAAAGGGCAAAGATAATCGATAAGAAACCCGAGCCAAATGACAACCCGACAAAGGACGCGCCTCCTGAGGAACCTCGTGCCATGGAGACTGACGAATCTAGGATAAAGAGTGGTCTTGACAAGGTGTTTTGGCTGCGCGTCGGTCTTGGTATACTAGCTGGGACTATTTCTGCCATAATTGGAAGTACCATGTTGCATGCTCACGAAAGAGCATATACAGGATTAGGAATTGTAATCGTGTTATTCATTATATCCTACGGGATAGCAAAGTCACTAAGAGTTCCATTGCCCTCATCTGATAAGAGAAAACTTATCATGACAGGTATTGGAAGTTATTTTCTGATGTTTTTGGTTAGCTGGATTTTGGTATATACAATAATCAATCCATACATTAGCGTTGGAACAGTGCACTAGACAAGTGCTAAATATCTAAAATATCTTTTCACTTAGACTATATGTGGAAATATAGAACACCTGGCATTCCAGACGAACTATTTGAGCGAGCAGAAGAGGTTCCAATTACAAAAGAAGAGGTACGCGTAATCCAAATTAGTAAAGGCAGGCTTGAACAAGGCCAAGTCAGTATATGACATTGGGTGTGGAAGCGGATCTGTATCAGTAGAAGTAGCCTATCAGATAGGTACATCAGGAAAAGTTTTTGCAATAGACTTTGATCCAAAGGCAGTAGAACTTACCAAGAAAAATTTGTCCAAGTTTGGGATCTCAAACGTTGAAGTCATTTTAGGAAATGCAATGGAAAAAATTTCAGAGCTCCCTATGGCTGATGCCATATTTATCGGGGGGACAGGAGGCGAAACATCTGAAATTCTAAAACTATGTGAAGGTAAGATCAAGCAAGGAGGTAGAATAGTGATAGGTACCATTTTGATTGAGACCCTTTATTCCGTGCTTTCAACTATGGAAAAACTCAAGTTTTCATCTGTTGATATTACACAAGTTACAATATCCAAGAGCCGCAAGACATCTACTGGCACAATGATGCTTGCTAGAAATCCAGTCACTATAATCTCTGCAACAAGGATCTAACCTTTAATTAGGTAACAATGGCGATTTTTTTTATAAATGGCTGAATTGACATGCGTTGGCTGTGGCCCTGGAGATCCAGATCTTCTTACCGTAAAGGCAGTGAGGGCCATTCAAAGTGCTGACGTAATAATGTGTCCCACTTCAAAGGAAGGCAAAGAAAGCATTGCATATTCAATAATATCATCATTGGTTAACAATTCCAAAAAACCTGACGTTTTGAATCTTGTATTTCCTATGGTAAAGGACAGAGAGACTTTGGAAAATACTTGGGAAACCAATGCACGCATAATAGCTGATAAAGTAAAAGATGGAAAAAATGTCGTATATCTTACGGTGGGAGATCCGTCGTTATACAGTACATGGATTTACCTGCAACGTGAACTCAAGTCAAAATACCCTGAGATCAAGATAACAGTAATTCCTGGAATAGTATCCATGTTTGCTTTTGCATCCAAGGTGGGAATCAGCATAGCAGAAGGAGACGAAACAGTTGCCGTAATACCTGCATGCTATGACCTTTCCAGAGTAAAAGAGACTGCAAAGAACTGTGATACTATGATATTTCTAAAAGATGGCAGGTACTTTGATCAGGTTATCGTACTACTTCGAGAAGCTGGCTTTCCTGACAGCTCACTTTTTGCCATAGCACAAGACGTGGGCACAAACGAGGAGATTGTAAAGAAATTAACACTTGGCGAAGTTACAAAGGACACATTGACCAGCAAATATTTTTCAATCATGGTGGTAAAGCGTGCATAAAGTTTACTTTGTTGGCTGTGGCCCAGGTGATCCAGAACTCATCACTGTAAAGGCCAAAAAATTAATCCAGAAAGCCGATGTGGTAGTATATTCTGGTTCGCTAATCCCGCCTGAGATAGTCAAGCTCTGTAAAAGAGCAGAGTTACATGATGCTGCAAAACTAGTCAGAGAAGACATCTTCAAGATTCTACGGGATAACGCGGTGAAAGGAAAATTAGTTGTCAGACTACATGATGGTGATCCTTCAATTTATGGAGCAATACGAGAACAGACCGACAATCTCAAAAAGGAGGGAATAGAGTTTGAGGTTGTACCTGGGATAACCTCATTTCTTGCATCTGCTGCAGCATTGGGCTGCGAACTAACATTGCCCGGTGTTACGCAAACTATCATTGTAACTAGGGCAGAATCACGAACCAAAGTTCCAACAAGGGAGAAAATCTCAGAGCTTGCAAAGCATAAAGCTACCATGATATTCTATCTGAGTGTTCATCTCATATCAGACATTGTTAAGCAAGCCATCAAAGGGGGATATTCCAAGTCAACTCCTGTGGCAGCCTGTATATCGAGCAAGCTGGAGCGATGAAAAAATAATAAAAGGTACACTAGAAAACATTACAAAAAAAATCAGAGACGAAAAAATCACAAAAACTGCAATCATAATCATCGGAGATATCGTAAACCCCACACATTATGAATATTCTAAACTTTATGACAAAACTTTCAGTCATGGATATCGAAAAGCCAAAGTCATTTCATAGCGGAAATACTTTGTTTTTGATTCCAAATTTTTGTAATTTTTTTTGAAAAATAGCAGTATTGCCAGAGGCAAAGATCTTTAATTTGTGCGTACTCGATCTTTTATGATTTAGTAATGTTGCAACTTTATCTGCTACAGTATATGCCGGGTCAAGAAATGTTACATTGGGAAAGATCTCCTTTAACATTGGCAGAAGAAATGGGAGATGCGTACTAGATAAGGTGGCCACATCCACTCCTTCCTTTTGAATTGATTGCAGGCTTGTCCTAATCTTTTTTTTACAAAATTCTTTTTTTGAAGCAAACTTTCCTGATTCTACAAGCTCCACAAGTGGTGATGCGTTAATTTTAATCGCTTTGATTCCTTGGGGGATCCGTTTTTTAATGTAATTTTGTAATTCTTTACTTTCAACAACTGATTTGGTAGCAAGAATTGCTATTGAATTTGTATTTGTTTTTTTTACTGCATCTTCTAATGGTGGATAAATTCCAATAATTTTTGATTGTTTTTTTGGATTTAGTAAAAGTGAAGGAGTGTTTGAAGCAATAACTATCAGATCAGGTTCGAATTTTTCTTCCAATTTTTTAATGGTTGACTTGATAATTTTTCTTAATTTGCCAGTAGATTTTGTACCATATGGAAAACTATCCTGATCAGCAAAATAGATAATCTCAGTTCTGATCTTTTTTTGAATTGGTTTTATTATGGAAAGGGAACCAAGACCTGAATCAAATACTGCTATCCTTGACACAATTTCAAACAGGCTTTGCCAGATTTATTTTGTGAGCTTAATTTAGCCTAGAGTTGATGATAATATACACCGGCAATTAAGAACTAACTTTCAAACTAGCCACCATGACCGGCTTCGATAAGACCTGGACTCGTCCCGAGTCTGTAGGTTTAAGCGAAAAATTACGTGAAACTGTAAAACCACAGGGAGCACTCAAGCCTAGAATTGAGGGCGCTGTGAACAAATTACAGGGTCAAATATCGAAGATGGATTCTATGCTGACAAAGCTGAGACAAAGAGACGAACAGCTTTTCAAGCGAATCGTAACCGCCATGCAGCAGCATGATGCAAGCACAAGCAGAGTTCTATCAAATGAACTAGCTGAGATACGAAAGGTCACAAAGATGCTAGGAAACGCCAGAATGGCACTAGAGCAAGTACAATTACGTCTAACAACAATACACGACCTAGGAGACGCAATGGTAGCAATAGCTCCTGCAATGTCAACCATGAAGGGACTCAAATCATCCCTTGGAAGATTTATGCCAGAGGCAGATTCCGAACTGAACTCTATGACCCAGACACTCAATGGACTAATGATGGACTCACTAGCAGGAGGAGACTTTAACGTGGACTCCGATGTATCAAGCGAAGAAACAGACAAGATACTGCAAGAAGCATCAGCAGTTGCAGAACAACAGATTGGCGACAGATTCCCATCAGTTCCATCACCCTCCGGCGTATCGTCACAATCAACATACGAGTAGGGGAAACTCGGATGGGGAAATGGGCGAGAACGTCTTCTTTTTATCTTACAAAGAAATTTGGATTTTCTTTAACGTTTACGATTCATTTAGCGTGATCTAGAAATTTTCTAGCCTTTGCAAATACCATTGACCACTGTTTCCATGTCAAGCGTCCTGTCTGCGTGTTTTGCCTACTTGGATGATATGAGCATATTATTGTCAAATGTTGATGTGTAAATGATTTGCCATGGGAAAAATTAATGCCCTTTATCTGTAATAGCTTACAGCATGTATCAAATGCTATTCTCCCAAGACATACTATTACCTTGATCTCCTTTAGCAAGGAAAACTCTTCAATCAAATAGGGAAAACAGTTCTCAAATTCTTCTCTTGTAGGCTTGTTTTTTGGTGGTGCACACCTAACTGATGCCGTGATATACGCATCAACTAGTCTGAAATTATCATCTGCTCTAACACTTGTTGGTTGAGAAGCAAAGCCATTTTCATAAAGAACTTTGGCAACCCAATCGCCAGAACTGTCTCCAGTAAACATCCTTCCCGTCCTGTTGCCACCATGGGCAGCCGGGGCAAGGCCAATGATGAATAATCGTGCCTGAAAATCGCCAAAACCTGTAAGAGGCCTTCCCCAATATCTCTCATTACTGAACCGTTTTACCTTTTCATCCGCAACTTTTCTGATATAAGATGCAAGTCCTAGGGACACTTTCTACATTTTATTATACTAGAATTCATGCTTTGAAGTGATCTCATAAAAAACTCAGCTCATGGCAAATCTAGATCTTGTAAAGTATAGGACAATTGATAGTGCAACTGGAAGTATAATTGCAGGCAATGGAAATTCTGGAAGCGATTTATCTGGTGAGATCATCGTTCCCCACTGGCTTGGGCTTGGAATATCTAGAGGACCAACTGAGCCAATATCCGTGGATATGAATAAACCATGTTAGAATGGGAATCATAAACTCCGACATAAATGCCGTAAATATCTGATCTTCCAACAAAATCAATGGGAATTCTAAATTCATATGTTGAATGTGGAGTAGGAGTGTATCTATCGTTTTGATCTGAAATGCCACCAATTGCAATAAAACCATCAGGATTTGGAATTATCTTGTAATGACTTGTTATCTCCAAAGGAGATCCGCCTTGCAACACAAAAGAGTTTTTACCATTTAGGACTGAAATGAAACAATAATAGCTAGAGTCAGGTACCTGCATTTTGGTATCATTTGCATCAAGACAGATAACTGCTCTATCCGAGTTTTTAACAAAATTAGTTTGAGTCAATGCATCTATCATAAAATATAGATAATTGTCTTGATGGGCTGATCTTAGTTCTATTCTTGTAGTGTCATTGTATACAAGGTCGTTAAGACTTGATTCCTTCCATTCTGTATAAAATGTCCATTTGCCGTCAAAGATTACCTGATTTAGGGTGCCAGTCTTTGTAATCAGTACCTGATCGTCTGCAAACGCATTTGGTAAATTCTCAAAAAAAATAAAAACTACGACAAAAGAGAGACTCAAAATAATGTAAAAACTATTGTAACCTTTTCTAAAACATTCTATCATAAAGTCATTTTCAATAATAATGATAAAAGTATTCGTTCAATTGCTACTGGCTTTCAATTAATGTTTATATCAAAAAAGAGAGACTAGAGGAGGGATCTTAAAATTTGAACAAGAAATCTATTATAGGACTTGGGATTGGAATTGCAGTAGCTCTTGCGATATTAGCAGTTCTTTCTAGTTCCACTTTGGCACCAAATACTGGTACAGCGCCATCCAATTCAACCTCGGGAGTACCATCACCCATTCCTACAAATCCGTCCCTTTCCACTCCTACTACCATAAAGAAGAGCTATACCGTTGAATTGAATGAAAGTGTTGGCATAGCTGCAAAGTAATGCCAAATTGGTCATTGTTGTCAATGATATTTTCCATGACGTTTAATACTATCAGACCAACATTGGAAACAAATGCAGCGCTATACAACCATAGCACTATTCAGCGCTATTGTGCTTTCAGTGAGTATTCTAGGGGTCTACGGATTCACTTCAGTACCTTCCACACTGAAAGTACAATCAGACACACAAAACATAGGTGCTGTTCCCTTACTGGGACATGTAACCTTGACCGTAACGGATCCACAAGGAAATATACTGACATATCACCAAGGAGATAACATCGTGGTAAACCAAGCAGAAGACTGTTTGTCCAAGAAAATATTTGGAATTGCTAGCAACATATGCCCAACTGGTGGTGCAGTATATAGTGTGATTGGACTTGGTAATCAAACCAGTCCTCCTGCTGTAGCAAAGACAGACACAGCTCTAGATCATGAAATCACAAACCAAGCTGGCCTGACAAGACTGGCAGCTTCAACACTGACTGAGACTGATGCAACAAGCGGAGCACCTGTATCCGATGTGTTACAGGCACAATTCACAGACAGCTCATCCAGTGCAGCTACTATAACTGAAGCAGGTCTGTTCAACAGTACAGCAATTAGTGCTGTAGGGATGTTTGCTCATCAGACATTTTCTGGTGTGACTCTCAATTCCGGAGATTCGTTGACAGTAAAGTGGACAGTAACAATGGGAACATAGACCATGTCCATTTTTTTGAAAGGGGACAGCTAAAGAGCATAACTGTAGGAGACCAAATTTACAGAGTAAGATATTCTGGTCCTGATGATTCCATTGAAAGATTCTCCATAACATCAGTAGATCCAATAGTTGGCCAGTGGAAGGTAGAGATTGACTCGACTCAGGGATTCATTCCACAAGTAAGTGCGATGAATGATGTTGTCATGAAGGTAACATACAGGCCAATTGAAACGCCATTTTTGACTCAACAATAGTTGGGCAAAATTTGATTATTGTACAATTCAAGGAAATCCAGTTTCTCTGGCAAGATGCGAATCTAGATCCGAGATCTTTATTCTTTCCTGGGCCATCGAGTCTCGCATCCTAATTGTTACGGTATCGTCCTGCAAGGTCTGGTGATCAATTGTTACTGCAAAGGGTGCGCCCACTTCGTCAAGCCTTCTGTATCGTCTTCCTATTGCGCCTGAATGATCCAAGAACGCGTCATATTTTGTTTTAATCTTTGAGAAGACTTCTTCTGTTTTTTCTGCAAGGCCATCTTTTTTCATAAGAGAAAGTACTCCTACATGTATTGGAGCAAGATATGGTTTTAGGGAAAGTACGACCCTGTCATTTTCCTTGTCTTCTCTCAAGCTGTGCTCCAAAATAGTATACAGGCTGCGGTCTATTCCCATGGATAACTCAAAAACATGAGGCAAAACCTTGACTTCATTGTCTAGCACCTCAAACTTTTCCTTGCTTACGTTTCCATGGCTCTTAAGATCATAATCAGACCTATAGTTACATGCAACAAGCTCAAGCCAGCCAATGGTAGTCTCTACTTCAAAGTCAAAGGCAACTGATGCATAAAATGCCTTTTCCTTGTCACCTAGTTTTCGAAACCTGCTTTTGCCAACATCAATTCCTGTCTTTTGATAAAATTCTACCAAGAGCGCCAAGTAATATGCAACAAGCTTGTTGGGCACCATGCCAGACTCTAGTGCCTCCTTGCATGTTACTGGTTTGATAGTATTATCATCAACCATTAATCTGATTACGGTATTTTCTATCTCTGAGAATCCATCCATCTCGTTTAGCTTGTTGGGATTGCAAAAGACCTCGATCTCTGCCTGGTAGAACTCTCTTAACCGAAGCAAGCTTTGTCGCGGCGAGATCTCGTTTCTAAAACTCTTTCCAATCTGTGCAACTCCAATAGGAAGTCTTCCTCGCATTGTCTTGTAAAGCCTTGGAAAGTCAACGAAAATAGATTGGCATGTCTCTGGCCTAAGATATGCCGGCTCGCTTTGCGGACCTATTCCCACCTTGAACATCATGTTGAATTTTTTTGCGTTATCAAAACTTCCCTTGCATTTGGGACACTTTACATTTTTTTCTAATATTGTCTTGTCAAACTGTTCCAAGTCTGCACTCTCTGGAACAACTATGGAAGTAATCTCTGCAATTAGCTTGTCTGCCCTGAAAATGGATTTGCATTTTTGGCAAGTTATTACTGGATCGGCAAAACTGGATAAATGGCCTGATGCAGTAAATACCGACTGGGACATTATCTGTGAGCCGTCAATCTCCCACATCCTGTCACGCCTGACAAGCTCGCGCCTCCACAAATCCATGAACTTGTTCTTTAGGCTGACACCTGATGGGCCATACTCCCAAAATCCTGCCGGGGCATCTGCATAAATCTCACAGCTTGGAAAGTAAAATCCTCTTTCAAGTGCAAGTTGTATTATTTGCTCATAATTCATGATATCGCCCACGGCACCTAGATCTCAGGCCAGTTCCTTAACTTTTTTAAGGTTACCAACATCGTCCCGCCTCTCATCTATGGGAGTCTCCAAAATCATAGGAATTTTTTTTAAATTTATTGTTTTTATAACATATGAAAGTCCCTTCTCGCCAATCTGGCCCAGGCCAATGTGTTCATGCCTGTCTAGGTTTGACCCAAGTTCGCCCTTTGAGTCATTTAGGTGCAGTATCTTTAGGTGCTCAAACCCTATTGTCTTGTGAAACCTGGCAAATGTATCTGCTGCGCTTTTTTCTGTTCTAAGATCATGGCCTGCCGCAAATGCATGACACGTATCAATGCACACTCCAAAACGCTTGGCAGGCTTTAGCTGTTCCAGTATGGTGCCAAGCTGCTCAAAATCAGAACCCACACTATTTTTCTGTCCAGCAGTATTTTCAAGTAGAATGGTAACGTCGTCTTTAGTGTCATCAGCTGCTTTTGTAAATGCCTTGATCAATTTTTCAATCCCTTTCTTATCTCCTGCACCTTTGTGGCTTCCAAGATGTGCCACAATATATGGAATGCCAAGTTTGCTGCATCTTTTTATCTCATCTATTAGGGAGCCAAGCGACCTTGCAAATGGATCGTCCTCTGGTGATGAAAGGTTTGGCAGATACGGCATGTGGGCAACAGTGGCCAATCTGTCTATCTTGCTTGCAGCAAGTTTTTCCTTAAAATTGGTAACGTCTCCAGACTCCAAGGGCTTTGCTGCCCAGCCTCGTGGATTGCGAGTAAATATCTGAAATGCTGTACAGCCCATTGCTACTGCATTGTCTACAGCGCGGTCAATGGAACCAGAGATGGACACGTGCATCCCGACTTGCATGTCAGTGGTTCATTTGAGCATAATTTAAGTTGCTGTGTATTTTGTTGCGACCCATCTCTTCTGAAATTATACCAAAACACAATCAAATTTTTAAGTCGTGCAAAATCAAGATAGATGTGTTACAGCCAGGAATAATGGATCTTGCCAAGTATCCCTTTCTTGCAGAAGCAGGAGAATATCTGCGCGACAAGGGATTCAATCTGGAACAGCTGGGCCATCCAGACTGGGAACCGCTGGTGGAAAAAGCATATGGCAGAATTGTAGTTGCCTCATCAGGACAGGTCTATGGTTCCGATATGGAAAGGCTTGAAAATCCAGACATGGAAATACTTTCTTTTATTGTGGCAGTCATACTGCTAAAGGCTGCAGGAATTCATACTCTGACAAGAAGGTTTTCTCTTGCAGAAGCAAGAAGAGCAGAGCGATATCTGCAACAGGATCTCTGGTCAAACAAGGACAAGAAGAACCTTGAACTTCCCTTGAAAATTATTCAAGAGTTGTTTGCAGTTCAGGTCGCTGTGGAAAATGAGGAGTTTGTGATTAAAGTTGGCGATTACCTGCAAAGGGCAGTACATTTTCACGAAAAGGAATGGAAACTGGTAAACAGAAGAGTAACACGAGGGCTTGTTTATCTTACAGCACATGAGACTGTCAGGCTTATTCGTACAGAACTTGGCCAATATATCAATGCAAAAATTCAATCAATAACGCTACCGTCAATTCCTGACACATTCAAGGCTCGCGTGCAAGATCTGGTTCAGCTTGCAACCAAATTTTCTGATGCTGTGGTGGTGTCATCCGACTATCCTCCATGTGTCAAACATGCAATCGAGGTGCTCGAAAAGGGGGAAAACCTACCGCACTCGGGAAGATTCTTGCTTGCCACATATCTTCTTGCAAGGGGTCAGACAACTGATCAGATAGCTCCACTTTTTAAAAATGCGCCAGACTATAATGAACGCGTAACTAGATACCAACTCGAACACATATCTGGAGCTTCAGGCAAAGGCACAAAATACCAGTGTCCCTCTTGTGATAAACTCCGAAGCGAGAACCTGTGTTTTGCAATTCCTGATTGTGATGGAATAATAAATCCAATCCAATTTGGCAAAAAGAGGAAGAACTAATGCTTGAAAAAGATGTTATCCTTGTAGAAAATGCAATCAAGGAATATTATTTTAATCACTTTGATCTGGTAAACATTCCGCCAAAACTTACCCAAAGGGAATTTGGTTATCAAAAAATAAACGGCGGCATGATACGACACATTGCAATAAGGGACAGCAAGGACTTGCATCTTCTCATGATGAAAGAGACTCCGTCTGACGTATACTGCTCAAATGCATACTATTCTTTTCCAAGCATGCCAATGTCAGAAAAGGACTGGAAGGGAGCTGACCTCATCTTTGATATTGACGCAAAGGACCTGGCGCTGTCCTGCAGAAATGATCACTCTGTCTTCAAGTGCAGCTCATGCCATGGTACCACACTAGGAAAACAATCTGCCTGTCCCCAGTGTGGGTCGACCAAGTTTGAGATTGTGTCAGTTGCCTGCAAGAACTGTATTGGAGAATCAAAAAAGGAAGTTAAAAAACTGCTGAAAATGCTTGACCAAGATCTTGATATCAAAAATGAGGAAACTGAAGTATATTTTTCAGGAAACGAGGGGTTTCACATCAAAGCCATAAACAATAATTATGAAATGTTGGGCTCGCAAGAAAGATCTGATCTTGTGGACTATTTGATGTTCAATGGTGCAATGCCTGAAACATTTGGGATGAAAAAACAGTACAACTCCAAGTCCACCTTGCCAGAGATGGGTGAGGCAGGATGGAAAGGAAGGGTAGCTACCAGTCTATTTGGTTCAAAATCAAAGGTGCCCAAAGTCACAAGACAAATAATATCAGATGGGTATCTTGCATTTCAGGCAAAACTTGACGAGGTGCGTCAAACAATGGGAGTAAAGGTGGATCCCAAAGTAACTATGGATATACACAGAATTTTCAGGCTTGAAGGCTCGATGAACAGCAAGAGCGGCCTGTCAAAAATCCAGTGCAAAAATCTAGATGACTTTGATCCCTTTTTGGATGCATGTCTACTTGGAGAAGAGCAGGTAGACATTGTCGCCAACTGTCCTGTAGTGATAAAGTTGAAGAACAAAAAATATGGTCCATATGCAAATGAGAGAGACTCTGTGCCAAAATACGCTGCCTGTGTATATGATATGCAAGGGATTAGCTAGTGCGGTCTGAGAAAATTGTGACTTGACTTATTAATAGTTGCCAGGGAACTGAAAATAGGTAGAAATTAATTTGATAGACAGGAAGGTAGCATAATTTTGTATAGCTCATCGACTCAATCCAACCCACCTCCGCGTGATGCCAGTAGGTACATCAGGCTTGGAATTGTAGCCATAATTGCAATTGTAATTTTTGTGATGGGCAGCAACCAAGCTGTCATCCTGTACATGAATTTCCAGGAGTTTGGCACGCTCTTTACAAAGCCTCTGTACTTTTCACTTGTCTCTGCACTTGTTTTATCATCAATAGCACTTATCAGGGTAAACATCAAGAACCGATCTTCTATTTCCTGGTACTCTCTTAACGTTGCCCTAACATTTCTCAAAAGGGGAAATTATTCTGGGGTAGAAAACATTCCAAGTTTTAAGGAATACAAGCTGAGCATTCCAAACTTTGTAATCTGGCAGATAACAAAGGTCCTGCTCTTTGGGGCATTCTTTACAAATCTTATTTTTGGTTTTGCCTTGATCTATCTTTTGCAAGGAAATGATCTTGGAATACAAAATGTCTGGAATATCTTTTCTCTTCCCTTTAACACTCCTGCACTAGATCCTACTTATTCAGTAACCCAGGTAGTGCCGATGATTCCTGCACTGACAGTACTGGTACCGTCGCTGCTAGCTGTTGTTGGCCTGCGACTTGTGCTGTATCGTCGGACTTCATAATATTGTAAGAATAATCACAAGCTACATTCAGGATGCAGCAAAAGGCAAGCCAAAGTTTCTTGATTATGTATCCACCATTGAGGGAATAATCGGAGTTGGAGTAATATGGGCTGCAATCAACATGTTCTTCACAGACCAGATAGACTATAACACAAAATACCAGATTGCCGGAACCTTTGCTGCAGGCTTTGCACTCATTGCATTTTATTTCATTGACAAGTTCAAGTCAAAGGTAATCATTCATCCGTCAAAACGCGACATCTACATCCGCATACTTACCTTGGTAATAATAGCAATAATTGCAGGCTCGATAATGGTTATAAACAACAGCATAGCTGATGCAAAAAAGATAGAGTATCTTGGGCCATACAAGGCACAACAGATTGGAATAAACAGGTATCTGGGCCAGCTAGACCAAATATCTATTATTCCCCATACCGTGAGTCTCACGCCTGTTCCTCCGGATCAGATAGGGGACTATGTAGCTGCCAACAATGACGTGTTAAGCAAGGTTAGGGTATGGGACTGGGATGCAGCATTTGCAAAATTAAAGCCAGAAATTGGACTGATACCATATGTTGACTTTGAAGACAACGACATACTGAGATTCAATGATACGCTATACTGGACTGCATCGATGAAGCCAATATTGCCGTCATCGGTTAGTGCAGAAAACGTTTGGTACAACCAACACTTTGTCTACACCCATGTGGACAATGGATTTCTAACACTTGACGCACATAATGGAACAATAGTTGACAGCAGCCATTTTTTCAAGCAGAGAGTAATCTACTATGGAGAAGGTGGACTCTTTACTGATACCTGGGCTGCATATCCTGTAGGAAGAACTACAACGGCTGAGCTAAACAACGCCTCTTATTCAGGAACTGGAGGACTAAATGTCGCCCCTCCTGCAAGCCAGCTCTTTGAGCCAAACTTTTTCCTGTCATATCCAACGCAGCCAATTCACATCATGCGATACAGAGACATTCATGACAGAATGCAGTTACTATACCCATATTTCCAGTATGACTTGTTTGGAAAACAGGTAAGCTCGCTACCTGTTGTTGACGGAAACAAGACCTACTGGCTTATGCCATTGATAGTAGGATTTGACACGAAGAATGTACCGTGGTCTGTCAGCAATCCATATCTAAGACTGGTAGGCTATGCACTAATTGATACATACAATGGAAATGTTACTCTGATAAAAACTGGAGATGATTTCTTTACAAACATGTTCTACAGTCCAATACAAGGACAAGTTCATTACCATGCCATCGTGGCTCAACAAGCAACTTAGGTATCCAGAGGAGCTCTTTGACTGGAAAGTGGACATGTTCAACATTTACCACGTTACAGATACTTCGACATTCATCCAGGCAAACAACTTTTACGAGGTGCCAGATGGTGTTTCAACTTATTATGTAGAGGCAAAACCGCCGGGATTTGACAAGCCGACATATCTTGGATTGCTATCGCTAGAACTTCAAGGGTCTGCAGGCAGAAACTTGGCAGGATTTATGACAGTTCAGAATGATATGCCAAACCTTGGAAAGATGCAATTTAACCAAGTTCCACTCAATTCTAGTACCAAACTACTTGGGCCATCCTCTGTAAGCGAGGCACTTGACAAGGACTCGGATTTCAGGCAGCTTAGGACATTGCTTCAAAGCCCTAGGCTAGGGGACAATATTTTGTACAGGGTGGGAAGCCACGACGTCTACTTTATCCCTGTATATACTGCAGGCTCTGGCGGAGTAGTATCACAAATTGCAACAATTGCAGCAGTCGGAGCTGCATTTGACGGAGAATACTTTGTGGGATTAGGAAATACTCCACAAGAGGCATTTGCCGCATATCTTGCAAAGCTTAGCGGTGTTACATCATCAAATGTAACAGCCACACTGACACTTGACGAGTCATCAAGAGTATCTGCAATAAAATCAATACTTTCAGATGACAAGATTACAGTAGTAACTCCTACAACAGTACAGCTACCGCTTACTTTTGAGGAGGGCCAAACTTCATTCCAGCAACCAACCGATCTTGATAACGCAAAGACTCTGATCTCAGGGTTTGTCAAGAACTTTGTATCGCAGGGAGGCAACAGAATTATTCTGTGGCAAGCAAACAACACGATAAACCTGGGCACCATCATAGTTGTCAATAACGTGCCAGAGCTGCACTATATCTCAATAGGGGTAGGATAGTTGCTACTGGTTGTAGACAACGGCTCTGTCTACACAAACTCCATCATAGAGTGTCTCAAAGAAATAAAAGCAAACTACAGACATGTCTTGTTTGATAAAATAACAGAGTCAGACATTGAGGGCTCGCGCTCAATTGTACTGTCTGGAAGGAGGCAAAATGATCCCATGATGAATGCCACCAACTCTAAATTGATACGATACTGCCTTGCAAAGAAAAAATCTCTTCTTGGAATATGTTATGGTGCGGAAATTCTTGCAATCACGCTGGGGGGGACAATAAAAAAGATGGCAGAGCCGCGACATGGTATACATGAAATCAGTGTAACACAAGACAATCCCTTGTGCAAAGGAAAAATGCAGGCATTTGAAAGCCACTCGTACAAGATTGCTACACTTGATCCGTCATTTATCGTGCTGGCAAGCTCAGACGCTTGCAGATTTGAAATTTTTCGATATGGCAGTGAAAATATCTTTGGAACCCAATTTCATCCCGAGATGAGTGATGACGGAAAGAATCTGCTGAAAAATTTTGTATCTATAAAATAGGGTTAATAACACACGTGCAAGGTTTCATTTCATGGAATCTAGCCACTCCCTTGACGTGCCAATAGTACAAGAGGAGAACATCTGCCTGCCCCTTGTTATCAGCGCCGTATCAAAATACTGGGGAGTAGACCTTCCATTGGCAGAAGCAAAAGAGATTGCAAAAAGGTATCCTGGAGTAAAGGGAACCATACTAATTGAGGGCGTTGAGCTGGCAGAAAGGCACGGGCTTGCAAGCATAATTTTGAATTCTTCGCTAAAAGAACTTCGAAGGTTCATTGACATGGGAATACCACCAATTGTTATCTTGCCTGGACTAAAAGACGTGGTACAGCATGCATCCTTGGTTATTGGATATGATGAAGTGGAAAAAACAATTTTTCATTACATCCCAGAGCCTGACAAGATTGGAGCAATTCCTGACGAAAAATTTGACACACAATGGAAAGAAGATGATAGACTGATACTTTTGCTTGTTCCACCTGATATAATATCTGAGGCAAAGATAGCGCATGACAACAAGACCAAATCAAACAGGCTGTGCTTTGATGCAGAAAAGTTACGGCTCCAAGGAAACACTGACGAAGCTGTCAAGCTGTTAAAAAAAGCACTTGAGATGAATCCGTCAAACTCTACTGCCTCATGTCTTTATGCTGGAATACTAAATGACCTGAATTTGCAGGAAGCAGTGGAATACTATAACAAAAGCATCAAGCTAAACAACAGGTGCTATCTTGCATATAGGGGACTTGGCAACTATTACCTGAAGACAAAGGACTACAAAAATGCGGAAATCCACTATACTTTTGCAATTAAGATAAATCCGTACAGGTTTGTGCCAATATACAAAAACAGGGGAATAGCAAGGCTAGAGCAGAATAAAACAGCCGAGGCAAAAGAAGATCTAAAAAAATATCTGGAACAGATGCCAGATGCACAAGATCATGCATCCATTGCACAAGCAATAACAGAACTGAATTAATACCTGCAAAAAGATTTAACAGTCTTTCTGGCAAATAAAAAATTAGATGGATTGCATATTTTGCAGTATCATATCTGGAAAGATTCCTGCAAGAAAGATACACGAGAGTTCCAAGTCGGTTGCATTTCTTGATGCGTTTCCATTGGTAAAGGGTCATACACTTGTAATCCCAAAGACTCACTATTCCAAGATACAGGAAATGACAGAGTCAGACAATGCTGATCTGTTTGAGGCTGTAAGGATAGTGACAGGCAAGATTGAGCGCCTGGCGCAGTCTTCACTTGTGGCAGTCCATAACGGAAAAGAAAGCGGACAGGAGATACCGCATGTTCATGTCCATGTAATTCCAAGAAAGCCAGAGGATGGTGCAGGGCCTGTACACAGCATGTTTACAAAAAGGCCCAAGCTTGGAAATGACGAATTTGCCGAGATTGAAAATATTTTAAAAAAATAAACAAATTTTGTAAAGTGCGGAGTGCGGGAGTTGAACCCGCGACCTTCAGCTTGGGAAGCTGACGTCCTGCCGGGCTGGACTAACTCCGCTTGGTTGAGGTTCTGGTGTTTAACATTATATAGTTTGACCACGCAATTAGATCCGATGGATGCAAAATGTGCAGAATGCGACAAAGTTGCAGTCCTAGATGATGATGTAACCACTGTCAAATGCCCTCACTGTGGATTTGAGGCAAAATATGAAGACTATCTAAATCTCATGAAACAAAGAGTCGGGGCAATGGTGGATAAATTTCAATTTGACAAACCTGGTGGATTCTAGTTACCAGAACGAGCCCTTGTCGGAGCAATCAAGGTGTGCGCCGCAATTTGTGCATATCATGTGGCATGCTTGCATTGAGGTCATCGTAGTTTCACATCGTGGACATTTAATCTGCTCTTTCAATAGACTAGAATGGAATTGCAAATTTTAAAAGATTTATGGGTTCTGCATTGGCAGTGATAATTACACCGACTACAGAACAGATTCAAGTAAACGTTAATTAATAGTCAGAAAACTTTTTTCACTACTTGGCTACATTCAAGCTGAACATCTCAGACAAGAAAGGAAAAACAATCTCAAAAGAGGTTAAGGAAAAGGACGCAAATCCATTTCTAGGACTGCAAGTGGGGTCTGAGCTTGATGCTGCATTGGTGGGCGAGGCAGGCAAACTAAAGGTCACTGGAGGCAGTGACAAGTCGGGAGTTCCTCTGCGACCTGACATACATGGCGGTGCACGCAAGTACATACTTTTGTCGCAGGGAGTTGGTCTGAGAAATGCAGAGATTGGCCAGAGAATACGCAAACTGATACGCGGCAATACGATAACCGAAGAAGTCTACCAGATAAACTGTTTTCTTGACGGCGAGCTTAAGGTAGAAGAAAAACCGCAAGAAGAAGCAGAGAAAAAAGAAAGCACTGAGAAATCAAAAAAGGCATAAGATTAAGATAGGTAATGTTTTTAGCTTCGTTGTGCACTGGAGAGAAACTCTTCCTGATTGGTACATAAAAAAATATGGACATCAACCATGTGTCAATATTGGTACAGCTGGACATGTTGATCACGGAAAGACTACTCTGATACAGGCATTAACGGGTGTTTGGACCAGCGCCCACAGCGAGGAATTAAAACGAGGAATTACCATTCGAGTGGGATATGCAGACGCTGCATTCTATAAATGCAAAAGCTGTGAAGTGCCGCTCGGATATTCAGTCACACCAAAATGCAACAACTGCGGCAAGGAAAGCGAACTTTCTCGAGTTGTAAGTTTTGTTGACAGCCCTGGCCACGAAAGCCTCATGGCAAACATGCTTTCTGGGTCTGCACTCATAGATGGTGCCATGCTCATAGTTGCTGCAAACGAAAAGGTGCCGCAGCCACAGACAAAAGAACACTTGCTTGCCTTGCAAACACTTGGCATAAAGCAAATAGTTCTGGTGCAAAACAAAGTAGATCTCATATCGTATGAGGAAGCCATGGAAAATTATTCTGATATAGTAAAATTTGTCAAGGGAACTAATGCTGCAAAATCCCCAGTCATTCCAATCTCTGCCCAATCAAAATTAAACATTGATGCGCTAATAGGTGCAATAGAAACTACAATCCCAACTCCGGACAGAAAAGAGTCTGGAAGCACAGTAATGCATGTGTTAAGATCATTTGATGTAAACAAGCCAGGTACAAAGATAAAAGACATGAGGGGAGGAGTGATAGGGGGAAGCCTCACTCAGGGCACATTCAATGTTGGAGATGAAATTGAGATAAAGCCGGGATTACAAAATGAAAAATCAGGAAAATATGAGCCAATCACAACCCAGATATCTTCTCTTGGAACAGGAGCAGGAATTGTTGATCAAGTAAAACCTGGAGGCCTTGTTGCAATAGGGACAAAGCTTGATCCATCAATGACACGAAGTGATTCATTGATTGGCTCCATCATAGGAAAACCGGGAACGCTGCCTGAAAATTCCTACACTGCCAAGCTTGAAGTCAACCTTTTTGATACGGCAGTAGGTTCTGGCGACGAAATTAAAGTAGCATCGGTGCAGACCGGAGAATCCCTTAGGCTAAGCATAGGAACAGCTCCATTGCTATCCAAAGTAACAAGTGCAAGAGGAAAGACAGTTGAGATCCAGTTCAAGAGGCCTGTATGCCTGTTTGAGAGCAGCAAGGTTGCGATAAGCAGAAGAATAGGGGAGAGATGGAGATTGATAGGTGCAGGTGTATCAATTGGTTAAGGTAATTTGTGATACTAGCTTTCTAATGGTTCTTGGCTCAAAAAAGATAAAAAATATCTCAAGCCTTGACACTGAAATTGGAAATCTGGAGTTTGTTGTGCCAGACTTGGTAATTGACGAGCTTGCAAGAATTTCAAAGGCAAATAATAAAAAAAAAGTTCAGTACTTGATGCATTGAAGATCTCAGAAGGCCTTGCTAGGATAAAAATTTCTGGAAAAAACGTTGACGATGCATTGGTGTATCATGTACAGCAAAACGGCGGCATGGTGGCCACAATTGACATTGAGCTCAAAAGGAAGATAAAGAAAAGTGGCGGAACGGTACTTTCATTGGCAAATGACAGAATAATTTTAGAGCCAAGCAAGACTTAATTTTATCAAAAATGATATTCATGGTATGCTAGAGTACAAGGGCGTCAAAATAACGTGGCTTGGCC
Organism: Candidatus Nitrosotalea sp. TS; assembly: GCF_011319465.1. GTDB lineage: Archaea > Thermoproteota > Nitrososphaeria > Nitrososphaerales > Nitrosopumilaceae > Nitrosotalea. The sequence continues at coordinate 59,157 of NZ_RCMB01000016.1, read as the reverse complement.
ATGATGCCTTTTTGATTGAAAAAGATTTCAAGATAATAATAGATCCGTACAGGATTTCAAAACCGCTTGAGGCAAACTTGGTACTTGTCTCTCATGAGCACTTTGATCACATGAGTGTAGAAGACTTGGGCAAAGTCTCATCTAGCAGGACAACAATTGTTGCTGCAAAAGAATGCATCAGCAAGTTGGCTGGTATTCCATTCAAGGAAAAGATAACCCTTGCCCCAGGAGAAGAAAAAGCCATACATGGAATAAAGATAAAGGGAATTGCGGCATACAATATAGACAAGATTAATCCCGATACGAAAAAGCCATTCCATCCAAAAGAAGACGGCAAGATTGGATTTTTAATTAATATTCATGGCACCACCATATACCACACTGGAGATTCTGATTTGGTACCAGAGATGAGTAATTTGCAACCAGATGTGTTGCTGGTCCCGGTGAGCGGAACATATGTCATGGGTCCGCGCGAAGCTGCAAGAGCTGTAGATGCGATAAAGCCAAAGATTGCAATACCAATGCACTATGGTGCCATTGTAGGAAGCCCGCAGGATGCTCAGGAATTCAAAAACGCGGTAACGTCCTGCGAAGTACACATACTAACAAAAGAACCTTAGGGAGCAAGCCCAAAAGAGTAATAAACAGAGCGAATTTCATCAAGCTAGGTTGATTCAGGATAGAAAGCTGTTCACGGTAGGAAACCGTGCTTTTAATTTGCGACACTTGCTTGTGATTGGAATACTTGCAGCTTCGTTTTCAATCTCGGCCATGGTACGATCACAGGCAGCAGACTATGGTTTTCAGCTAAACGAGTTTGATCCATACTTTAATTTCAGGGCAACAGAATACCTGCTAAATCACGGCGTTGATGCATATGTTCACTGGCATGACACCCTGAGTTGGTATCCAGAAGGCCGAGATGTCTTTACCAATGCACAGGTGCCGCTTCACTTCACCGATGCCATACTGTACAAAATCTTTGGCGGTGGAATGAGTCTTTATGATTTCACAATAATATTTCCTGTAGTATTTGGTTCCCTGACAACTGTCATAGTATTTGCACTTGTAAGAGTAATTGGAGGCACAACATCTGGCCTTTTTGCATCGCTTTTCTTTGCAATCTCTCCGCCAATCATAGTTAGGGGAACAATAGGATGGTTCAAATCAGAACCGCTTGGCCTCTTTTATGGGCTATTGGGCGTATACCTGTTTCTTAGTGGAATAAGGACTCAAAACCGAAAAATTGCAATTGCCAAACTCTTTGGAGGTGCAGGATTCTTGAGCATTGGTTTTGCCTCATGGGGAGGAGTAGAATTCTTCTTGATACCTCTGGGAATTTTCGTGATTGCACTACCATTTGTGAGAAAAGATCACAACTTCTTGTTGTGGGCAATTCCGTTTTTTGTGGCAATAACAATGGCAGTATCTGGCGGCGTGTTTGCAAGACCTGGCCCCACATTTGTATTTGGAGAGCGAGGCTTTGTTCTAATCGGATCTACCATACTGATGGTCGTAATAATTTTTGTTCAGAAATTTAGCAAGGACCAGGTCAAGTTGCGTAACAGCTTGTTGGTTCTTGCAGCATGTATTGTAATTGGCGGTGCAATCTTTGCATCAGGTGCACTTCACTCAGCAAGTTTCCGTTATCTCAATGCAGTGGATCCATTCCTGACATCCGAAGATCCATTGGTGGACTCTGTTGCAGAGCATGCTACTCCAACTCTTGCACAAAACTTTACCTACTTTTCAATCCTGATGTTGTTTGCAGGCTTTGGAATATGGCTTACCTTTAGAAAGAAAAGTGAAGGCAGCAACTCTTTACCATTTAATATTAAAAATGAGATGATTATCTTTGCACTCATTTTAGGAATAGTGGGTGCATATGCCGGCTCAACATTTTCCAGATTAGAATTATTGACTGCAAGCTCTGTCATTGTACTGGCGTCAGTTGGACTTGCTGCCATGACATCTGAGATACTTAAAAAGGAAAACAAACCTGCAGTAACAGAATCAAAAGACTCGAAAAAGAAGGTTCTGACAAAAAAGAGCCTCATCTACATGGGCCCAATTCCAAAGATTGCCTTTGTAGTTGTAGTTGTGGCCCTGTTGCTTGTGCCAACAATGTTTCCTGTTGACGCAAACTGGATATCGATGGTGAAAGCGCCTCCGACAATACTTAACGGTGGTTCTAATTTTGCAATTGCTACAACTGACTGGCCTGATGCATTGAATTGGCTCAAGACTAACACCCCGCCAAACTCAGTCATAGCTTCGTGGTGGGATTATGGTTACTGGATACAAACTTTAGGACACAGAACTACCTTTGTTGATAACGCTACGGTGGATACAAACAAGATAGCAGGTATTGCAAAAATGTTTTTGGCTTCACCTGATGATGCCTGGAAGATGCTTCGAGACATGCACGCAGACTATGTTGTTGTGTATGTGGTTGGGCAAAAATTTGTCTCAAACGGACAAGAGCTCTATGTTCTTGGCGGCGGTGGAGATGAAAGCAAAAAACAGTGGTTCATCAAGATTGCAGGAGAGGACGAGACGCAGTTCCTCCAGTCAGACGAGTTTACACCAACTGACTATTTCTGGCAAAATACATTGCTTGGACACATGTTTCCGTTTACTACAGTAACATACTATGATCCAACTACCCATTCAGAGTCTCAGACATATCAGTCTGGATTTACTGCAATTTATGCTAAAAATATCAAGTACCCTGAAAATGGAAACGGTCCGCTAAAACTCGTATACCAATCATCAAGCCTTAACAGAACTGACTCTGGCGTCTTCTCTGGTGTCTTGATTTACCAAGTCAATGCAGACTACTCACAAGCTGCCTACCAGCAACAGCAGGCAAACAGCACCCAGTCACAGGCAAACAATACGCTGGCGCAAGTTCCACCTGTACCAAAGGTTACCACAACAAACAGCTCGTCTACAACAACTGGTGACACTGCAGTAATTACCACAAAATACGGAGACATTACACTAAGACTCTTCAACAATGTAGCCCCCAAGACAGTTGCAAACTTTGAGAAACTGGCCAAGTCTGGTTTCTATGACCAAACTGTATTCCATAGAATAGTTCCTGGATTTGTCATACAGGGAGGAGATCACAATTCCATAAACGGCTCGCGAGATACTTGGGGAATGGGAGATGCTGGATATACAATACCTCCAGAGTTCAGTGACCTGAACTTTACTACATATACGGTTGGCATGGCACGCGGCCAGGATGTCAACAGCGGAAGCTCGCAATTTTTCATTACAGTGGGAGATGCAAGTTTCCTAAATGGCAAGTATACACTATTTGGACAGGTAATTTCAGGACAAGATGTAGTGGACAAAATTGCAGCACTGCCGACAGACTCTAACAGCCAGCCAGTCAATGCAGACGACGCTAGAGTAACAACAATTAAGATTTTAACTAACAGTACAGGCTAATTCTTGTATCTGTCAGATATTCTGTATCTTGCGTACTTGTCATCAGGAGAATATTTTCCTGGATGAACGCTTGCCGTGTTGCTTCCGCACTTGGGGCACTCGTCTTTTAGTGTATATCTTTTGCAGTTGGTGCACTTGCGCATTAGGAATTTCATGTCTAGCCCTCTCGAGTCTTCTTTGACTCTTCTCTTGTAAACTTGAATGTGCCGCCACTTTTCTCAATGGCCTTCTCAATTGCTTCAAGGGTTGGCTTGAGCTCTTTTTCCGCATCCTTGAAATTTTGGGCAGTGATGTTGAGACGATATTTTGGTGCGCCGATGTAAGTTATGGATACTACTACCTTCTTGTTTTCAGTAGCTGCATTCAAGGCTCGCTTTATAATGTCAATCCCGTCGGGCTTGGTACATGTAAGGTCAAGCACTCCCCTAATCTCGACGTGGGGAATTTGCATCTTTGAGCTCAACTCGTTTATTACGGCAACTGTTTTTTCTGCAATGTCAAGGCCGTTCAAAACTGTTGAGCCCTTTGCAGTTACCTCGCTGAAAGCGTTATACACTGAATCAAATTTTTCTACTAGAATATTTTCAATTTTTTCTGCCTCTGCTGCTGACAGGTTGGCTTTTGCCTTGAGGTTTTCAATGAGGGCAGTCTCTTTTTCTCCTCGCTTTATTTCGAGAAGTTTTTTCTTCTTCTGGTCTGTGGAAATTTGTTTTAGCGACAAGTCAATCTCGGATCTTCTTGGATCGACACGCTTTACCAAAAGGACTTTCTTTTCGCCAACCTTGAGAAACTTTTCTACATTTCTAATCCAACCGGTGGCAATCTCTGATACATGCAAGAACCCCTGGATGTTGTTGTATTCATCAAGAGTAACGTAAGCACCTTGAGCCATGATTCTAGTTATTGATGCAATTACAATCTCTCCAACTTCGGGAAATTCTTGTATGGCAGTTGTCATAATTTTCAAGTTTTCTGTGCGTAATTTAATGTTGCTGCTCAGAAATCAATTCCTTTTTTTGCTCTTATGCCAGACTTGAATGGATGTTTTATCTCTCTCATCTCTGTCACTAAATCTGCCAATTCGATTATCTCAGCTTTGACGTGATTTCCTGTAAGTACCACATTGACGTTTGCAGGTTTTGTCTGTATCAGTTTTATCACGTCATCAATCTTTACCAATCCCAAGTTTACTGCATAGTTTATCTCGTCTAGGATAACGATATTGTATTTCTCTGAAGCTATTCTTTCTTGCGCTATGGCAAGAGCTTCGTCTGCAATTTTTTTGTGGTCCTCAATCGGGCTCTTGTCATCCATTATGCCAACAAATCCCTTGCCTACTGCAGTGAGCTCAAACTCTGGCTCTAGCCTTTTTGATGACGTCATCTCGCCGTAGTGCCACGATCCCTTGATGAACTGAATCATGCAAACCTTGTAATCATAACCTACTGCGCGAAGTGCCATCCCAAGTGCAGCTGTTGTCTTTCCCTTTCCCTTGCCTGTGTAAACAATTACCAGCCCGTCTTTTCCCATAAAAGATAGTTTCACTGTGACTAGTAAAAATCTGACGCTTTGGGGATTGCTCTAGAAAAAAGGATTATTATGTTAAATCAAAGACGAAATAGACAATCAATGACAAGAAATTATGAATACGATATTGTTGTGGTAGGCGGTGGACCTGCTGGTCTGTCCGCTGGATGGAGTGCTGCAAAAAAGGGAGCCAAGGTAGCAGTACTTGAAAGAGACGAGGCAATAGGGCAGAGTGTCAGGACAAGCGGAGTCACATGGATAAAGGAGGCCAAGTCATTTGGAATTCCTCCGGAATATTACAACCCGATACAAAATTATGCCTTTTACTCGCCAAATAATGTGATACTAAAAAAAAGCAAGGAACCTGAAGTAGCAGTACTTGATGTTAGAAAGACATACCAGTTTCTTGCATATCAGGCAGCAGGTGCTGGTGCAGACATTTTTTTGCGAACAGGCGTCACCGATGTCATATTAGAAGAGAAAAAATTGCGTGGAGTAAAGGCAACGTCACTAAAAGAAGATCTCGTCTTTCGCTCCAAAATAGTAATTGATGCAAGTGGATTTTATTCTGTTGTGGGAAAATCTACTGGGCTTGTATCACAGTGGAAGAGGTTTGGTGCTGGGGCAGAGTATGAGGCCTATGTGGAAAAGATAGACCAGCAGACATGGTATCTTATGGTTGGGCAAAATTATTCTCCTGCAGGATACGCCTGGATATTTCCGCTTGGAGGAAACAAGGTTCGAATAGGGGTAGGTGTAGGCAAGCCAGAATCGCAGGCAGATGCAACACAGCGACTCTTGGAAATGATCGAGAAAAGACCCAAGCCACTAGACCAACTTGGCAGAATAGTTCCAGTTGAGTTTCATTATGGACTGATTCCAAACGAGGGACTGCGATCCTCTACCGTTGATGACAATCTAATACTTGTGGGGGACTCTGCAGGTCAGGCAAACCCACTTGTTCTTGAGGGAATACGATATGCAATAGAGTATGGAAGAAAGGCAGGAGAAGTTGCTGCAAATGCGGTATCATCTGGGGACACATCCAAAAAATCTTTGAAACCCTATGAGGATTCCATGAAAAAAGCAATTGGCTCCAAGATCGCCTCTGCAATAAAGGTGCAGTATAGATGGCTTGGACTAAGTGACGAGGAATGGGACCGTGAGATTGGAATAATTGACGATCTCTCTGCAGAAGAATTCCTAGACTTTGTAAAAGCAGAGTTTGGGCTTGCAAACATGATAAAGCTTGCAGCAAGCCATCCAAAACTTGCAATACGTCAGCTATTTGGTTTGCTAAAAGATAGCGGTATTCCATCACAAGAAAATTGAATACTGGCATCAATGAAGGCAAGCAGGGAATAGAGATTGAAGATACCTAGAATAGTTCTTTCTGGCACCAGCAGCGGAGTTGGCAAGACATCAATTACTGCAGCAATTATTCATGGAATGAGAAAACGTGGATACTTAGTGCAGCCATTCAAGGTGGGGCCTGACTTTATTGACCCGACATATCTTTCTACAGTAGCAAAGAGGCCTGCACGAAATCTTGACGCATGGCTAATGGGGGAGCGCGGAGTGCTAAAGGATTTTGTGCAAAACTCGCGCAGCGACATATCTGTAATAGAAGGCGTTATGGGGTATTATGATGGGTTTGGCGGCGGCTCTAATTTTGCAAGCACGCACCATGTGAGCAAATATTGTAAAAGCTCCTGTTGTTTTGGTACTTGACGCAAGCAAGGCTGCACGCTCCATTGCGGCAACTGCACTGGGATTTGTGAAATTCCACAAAAATTCTGGGATTGCGGGATTCATACTAAACAAGATTGGAAGCCGCAAGCACGAGGATCTCTGCAGGCAGGCGTTGTCAAAACTTGGGATTCCAATTGTTGGTGTGATTCCACGAGATGCCAGCATGACTATGGAGTCAAGACATCTTGGATTGATTCCGGTAAATGAGATGAAATCGTTACAGCAAAAGATAATCTCCATTGCAAAAACATATTCTGATTATATCGATATTGAAAAAATTATTGAGATTGGCAGCAAAGCACCAAGCTTGCCATCTGTACCAAAAGATGTTACCATCAAACAAAGGGCAAAGATTGCAGTAGCACTAGACGAGTCGTTCAATTTTTACTATCAGGAAAACATTGATTCTCTGCGCAGGGCGGGGGCATCAATTGAGTTTTTCAGCCCAATCCGTGACAAAAAGATTCCATCATGTGACGGACTCTATATCGGAGGGGGATTTCCAGAAGTAAAGGGAGAACTACTTGAGAGAAACAATTCCATGAAAAAAGAGATAAAGGAAAAAGCAGAGGACGGCCTGCCAATATACGCAGAGTGTGGGGGATTGATGTATCTGACAAAATCTATCAGATACAAGGAGAAAAAATTCAAGATGGTTGGGCTATACGAGGCAGACACTGTGATGCAGAAAAAACTAAAGCTAAACTATACGAAGGCAACTGTATCAAATCCCTGTATCGTATCTGGGAGAAACTCTACCCTGAGAGGCCACGAGTTTCATTTCTCTGAACTTGAATCAATATCAAGTGACTCCAAGTTTGCATATGAGATGGACATTGGAATAGGCATTAGAAAAGGCAAGGACGGCATGGTACAATACAATACGCTTGCATCATACATGCACATGCACTTTGCCATGCCGCAAGTTGCAAAGACATTTGTTGAAAATTGTATTATGTCATCAAGAAGATAATTTTTGTTTTAGGACAATATACAGTGCATTTAGGATTGCAGACGCACATGGGCTGCCTCCCTTGCGGCCAAGATTTGTGATGTATACGATATCGGAATTGTACAGCTCTTCTTTTGATTCTGCGGCGCAGACAAACCCAACAGGTATGCCAACAACCAGTGCAGGCCTTGTCACTCCCTCCTTTACCATCTGTATCACTTCTTGGAGTGCTGTGGGTGCATTTCCTATTGCTACTATTCCTCCATCCATCTCTTTTGCAGCCATTCGCATCGCAGTCTGGGCCCGGGTCTTGTTGAGTTTTTTTGCCTCTTCTACCACTGCAGGATCTGATATGCCGCAGATTACCTTGTTTGAAAACTTGCCAAGATTATCCTTGTTTAACAGTCCTACCACTCCATTGACATCTACTATAACATTGCATCCACGCTTGAGTGCGGCAGTTCCATTCTCTATTGCCTGCTTGTGAAAAATTATCTTGTTATCTTTTGCAAAGTCAAAGTCTGCCGTAGAGTGTATGACTCGCTTCACTATTGTCCATTCGTCAGGACTGTAAGGATGTGCCCCAAGCTCAGATTCTATTATTTCCATGCTCTTGTCCTCTATTGACTGGCCCTTTGGCGTGATCATCTCTCTACCTCCTTTGCCCTCTCAAGCACCAAGTCAACCATTTTATCGTCTGTTCCAAGATGATCGGAGAGAAATATTTTTTTTATGCCAGAGCTTGCGATTGCGGGATTGAGGTCTTCGTAAATGTCGCGCTTTACATGTGCTCCCTTGTGCAAAAAGTATGGCACCACGACAAGAACTTCTGGATTGTTTTTTGCACATGTGTCTATTCCCTGCTGTATGTTGGGCTCTTCTATTTCCAGAAAACAATAGTTGACGTTTCTGTACAGTGGCTCTAATCCATCTGCTACATATTTTAGGGACGATCTTGCGTCTGGATCCTTGCTTCCATGTCCAATTATCAGTATGTCTGTGCCATTTCTTGCAGCTGTAACCTTGTTTTTTTCAAGTATGGTCTGTATCTTTTCGTCTACTAGTTTTATCAGTGACTTGTGCAAGCTCATGGGCTTTGATATGGCTAGCTTCACTTTGGTCTTTGATTGGAACTTTATGGCAGTGTCAACAGCTGCCTTCACCTTTCTCCCGGGGTACAGAAAATATGGAACTATGGTAAGCGAATCAATCTCTGTGGACAGGCATGTGTTGATGCCTTCCTCGATATATGGCGGGACCACTTCAAGAAAACAATAATCTGAGAAGTGATAGTTTCCTTTTTGCTTTACTTTATCGCATATGTATTGGAGCTCATGTTTTACATCATCTTCGTGGCTACCCCTGTCAATTATCAGCAGTCCTCGTTTCATTTTGATATCCTCGCAATTGCAATGGTAAGATTTGGGGGAAATTTCTGCTTTTCAACCACCAGTGTGCCGCCTGAGCTCTTGATTGCAGAAGCCTCCGACACGCTTGGGGTTCCCTCAAAGTTTTTGACAACATCTGAAGGGTTTGGTATTGCAATTCCTGCCAGGTCTTGCTTTTCATAATAATCCACTGAAACCTGCATCTCTTCTGCAATCTCGCGCAGCCCTGCTACTTGGGCTTCCTTTTTGATTGATGAAAACCTGGCAACTGACTTGGGGCTGAGGCTGTACTTTGAGAGGCAAAACTCTAGGCCCTCTTTGATAGTATCCTTGCTTGTATCCCAGTGTAGGCCTACACCTACCACCAGAGTCTTTGGTCTGTATATCACTGAGCGCTCTAGTATCTGTGGGTATGGTATTGTCTTGTCTGAGATTATCAAAAATCCCTTGCAGTCTGACTTGGACATATCATCCAAGCTTGCATATTGGTGGACATTTTTTGGAAGCTCTTTTTTTGGCGCCCACCAATCTTTTTCTCCTGGCATCTTGGAAGAGACCGATTTTTTCTTCGTTTACCATAAATGCGCTAATCTTTGTTACCGTTGAATCATCGTCAATCTTCCAGCCAAACTCCTTTCCTACCAAGTCTACTGCAATTGTCTTGTTGACATCAGCAGCCGTTGTAATGACAGGAGTTGCGCCAAGAATTCCTGCAATGTCTTCTGACAACTTGTTTGCCCCTCCAAGATGTCCTGATAACGTGCTTATCACAAACTTGGCCGTATCATCGACTACGACCACTGCAGGATCTGTCTTTTTGTCCTTCATGTGGGGGGCAACCAGGCGTATTACGGCACCAAGCGAGAAGATGCAGACAAGCGCATTATATTTTTTGAACAGCTCTCCTATTTTTTCCGTGGTGGAATCCTCAAACCAGTTGATGTTGGAATCATTGTTTGAAAACTTGGAAGGGACAAAGACCTGCCAGTCTGAAAACTTGCTCTTCAAGTTTTTAGCTATCTCGATTCCATTTTTTGTAATGGCAATAATTGCTACGGTATCCACAAATTGCCTCTTTTCCAAGTGAACATATCTGTTACTATCTTGGATACTTGCCTATTGTGTTTCCGTCAAAGTCAAACATGATTACGTCGATATCGAATTTTTCCTCGGAATGTTTTCGTAGTTGGTTGTACACTTGGGCGCAGACAAGATCGAAATACCCCTTGAGGTCTTTGCCTGACACTATCTCAAAGACATGTCTTGCCGTGTTTGCTTTTTTTATTTCCTGTATGGTATCATCTGATGCATTGCATTTTTGCGCAAGATCTGCAAGAAACTCCATGTCTACCTTAGAGCCCTTGACATGGGTCTGCTTTACGCCCATGCCCATCTTGGTTAATTTTCCAATAAAGCCTGCGACATATGCCTTTTTGATTCCCTTTTTTGCGCATTGCTGTACAGTATATCCTGAAAAGTCTCCCATCTGGACAAAGCAGTGGTCTGGTAAAGTGATTATACTTCTTGCGTAATCTTCGCTTCTACCTCCTGTTGTCAACACTACCGTATCATTTCCCATTGCAATTGTAACGTCGATGCTTTGTCTAATTGATGCTGCAAACGAGGCAGTGGAATATGGAACAACAATTCCGCTTGTGCCAAGAATTGAGATGCCACCCAAGATGCCAAGCCTTGGGTTATCAGTCTTTGGCGCAAGCTCCTTTCCCTTTGGCACTGATATGAGAACCTTGATCCCATTTTTTTTGAGAAGGTCTTGTGCTATTTCGGTAATGTTTTCTGTGATCATTTTTTTCGGTGTTGGGTTTATTGCAGCAGAGCCAACCTCTAGGCCAAGGCCTGGCTTTGTCACCCTGCCCACCCCATCACCCCCGTCTATCTCTATTTTTCCTACATTGGCTGTAAGTGAAACATTGGTGTGTATCTCTGCACCGTGGGTAACATCTGGATCGTCTCCCCCGTCTTTTATCACGTAACAGTGAGCAGACTGGTTGTCAAATTCACATTTTTCAACCTTTATTTGGATCTTGGATTTTTTTGGTAGTGTAATATCGATGAGGCCTATCTTTTCTTGATTTAAAATTGCAAGTACTCCTGCCTTTGCCCCTGCAGTTGCCGAAGTTCCGGTGGTGTATCCTGTTCGCATCTTTCCCTTTGGAACAGAGTCAGATTCCATGTGGGTGATTATTTTTTTCTGTATTAATCCTTATGTGATATCACTTGAATATGGTAGCCATTATTATCCACTAGCGCAATAAGGCCAAGGCCGCCGTAAAGTATGATGTGTGTACTCTTAAAGGAAGATGCCTTTTCCCGAAAATGGCTGTACTCTTCTTGTACGCTTGCACCAAATGGATTTTTGAATCCTGTAAAGTTGGGCCCAAAATTAAAGTTGTCATTCATCTTGCTGCCGTCATACTTTGTCCAAAACTGTGTATAGTTTGCCTCAACGTCTTTCTCAGAGACCTTTGTCTTTGACTTTTCCTCGCGCCGAAGCAACTGATATGCCTCTGTAATCTGCTTGAATTTTTCTCCACTTGCATCTGTCTTGTTCCTGTCTGGGTGGTACTTGAGCGAGAGTTGCCTGTATGCATTCTTGATCTCCTTCTGTGATGCTCCTTTTTGTACGCCCAAAATCTGATAGCAGTCAGACAGGTTCTTCAAGTATCTAGAGATTAGAGCAGCACCAAAATTAATTTGTCGGATGTATTGTGGGTGTATATGGATACAATAGCCATCTCTGGACGCCAATGGGTTTGTGGGAAAAAACGTTGGTAGGTTTCTTGCAAAAAATGGGTTTGAGGTTGTACCAATAGTACGAAAGGGCGGAAAAAAGACAGTTGATTTTGGACAGGTTGTTATATCAGAAAACCTTGCCGAGTCTTCCCTTACGGGTTCCGTCAAGGGATCTGTGGCACTTTTGCATTTTATTGGAAAGGGAAGACAAACAGCAGATTCTAGCTATGATGCTGTAAATGTCAACCTTACAAGAAATGCTGTTGCGTTATGCAAAAAGGCTGGAATCAAAAAAATAATTTATCTAAGCGGTCTTGGTGTTGACAAAAAATCTACGCTTGGATATTTTATATCAAAATTCAAAGCAGAACAAGAGATTGTAAAGTCAGGACTTGATTACACGATATTTCGGCCATCATATATCATGGGCAAAAATGATCCGCTCTCGCAGATACTTGCAGGCCAGATGCGTAAAGGCTCTGTTGTAATAGCAGGATCTGGGAAATATAGGCTGCAACCTGTCTTGGTATCAGACGTGGCACAAGTTGTAACAAAAGCCATATCTGCAAAGCAGTTCTCCAAAAAAATAATTGACCTTGTAGGCCCGCAGGTTGTAACGTACAATAAATTTGTAAAAGACTTGGTAGGTGCCAAGGCACAGATACGGCATGTTGACTTTGAGCAGGCATACCATGATGCGCTTTCCTCAAGTGACTCGCAGTTTGGAGTAGATGATCTTAGCATCTTGGTGGGCGACTATATTGGGAATCACAAAAAACTAGTTGATATTTCAGGAATTGAATTCACAAAATATGGAGATATGCTACAGGCCTGCCGCCTTTCTTAGAGTATCTGCCTTGTCTGTTTTTTCCCAGGTAAACTCTGCCTCGTTTCTTCCAAAGTGTCCATATGCTGCAGTCTTTCTGTAGATTGGGCTTTTTAATTTCAGTTGAGATATGATTGCAGCAGGTCTCATGTCAAAGTGTTTTCTGACTAGGTTCTCAATCTGCTCTTCTGGGATCTTGCTTGTGCCAAATGTGCTGACCATGAGCGAAACTGGTTGTGCCACGCCTATTGCATATGCAACTTGGACCTCGCAGCGCTCTGCAAGTCCTGCAGCTACAATATTTTTTGCAATGTATCTGCACATGTAACATGCTGATCTATCTACCTTTGATGGATCTTTTCCGGAAAATGCTCCTCCGCCATGTCTTCCCATACCGCCATAAGTGTCCACAATTATTTTTCTTCCAGTAAGCCCAGCATCTCCTGGAGGTCCGCCGATTACGAATCTTCCAGTTGGGTTGACGTGAATCTTTATCTTGTCATTCCATAGGTTGCCGCAGACTGGCTTGATCACTTTATCGATAATTTCTTTTTTTATCTCTTCATTTGTAACATCGGGGGAATGCTGTGTTGAAACAACAATTGCCTCTATTCTTTTTGGCTTGCCATCTTCGTACTCTACTGTAACCTGCGATTTTCCGTCAGGCCTTGCCCATGGTAGTTCCTTTTTCTTTCTTGCCTCTGCAAGACGCTGGGTAAGCTTGTGGGCAAGCATTATCGGCATTGGCATAAATTCTGAAGTCTCGTTTGTCGCATATCCGAACATCAATCCCTGGTCTCCTGCTCCCTGCTCCTTGTTGTCATTTGCAGAGATTCCCATTGAGATGTCAGGACTTTGTGAATGAATAGAAACTAGGACACTGCACGAGTCTGCATCAAAACCATACAGGGGATCGTTATACCCTATCTCCTTGATTGTTTTTCTGACCACATCTTGAATGTCAAATCTTGCCTTTGATGTAACCTCTCCTGCAACAACAACGATTCCTGTAGTTGTCATGGTCTCAACTGCAACTCTGGAATCTGGGTCTTGTTTTAGAAACTCGTCTAAAATTGCATCTGAGACTTGATCGCACACCTTGTCTGGATGACCTTCGGTAACCGATTCTGAAGTAAAGAGATAGTTCCTACCTGCTTCTTTCATTGTCAGGGTCATTACAGCTCATTTTCTAGTTTGATAAAAAGTACATTGTTGCCTCTTACGATAACTCTACCATAATTTGCAACCACTTTACCCCCGCTGAGCTCTTCTGCATCTGTCATGATTAAATTCATGTATGAATCAACATTGTTCATCTTTCCTTTGTATTCTATATCGCTTTTCAGTCTGACTGTAACCTTTTTGTTAACACCTTTTTGCAGCGTTGTCAGAGGTCGTTTTTGCGTCGGTGGTTGCGACAATCAATAATTCACTTGTCACCAGTGCTTGAAATCGTAAATAAAAGCCTTCCCGATCATCACTTATACCATTTAATTTCCAGTATTTTCTAGACAATCGATTTGATCTCAACCGGTCTGACAGGACTTGACAGTCTATTGGGTGGGGGAATAGCTGGTGGCATCATAACAGACATCTTTGGACCAGGTGGAAGCGGAAAGACGCAGCTTGCAATGCAGATTTGCACCAACGCAATTCATGAAAAAATAATTTATCAGGATACAACTGGTGGCTTTCAGCCTAAAAGAATGATTGAACTAATGCGAGCAAAAGATCTTGAACACAAACTTTTGGATAACCTGATGATTGCAAGGGTCACACATGTTGCAGATCAGATTGCAAACTTGGAAAAAATATCTGACATGCATCCCTCTCTTGTTGTAATTGATAGCATAAGCGACTTGTTCTCGTTTGAATACTCTAAAGAATCAAAATCACTTGAAAAACATGTAAAATTCATGGAATACATGCACTCGCTTAGCTTGCTTTGCATACAACACAAGATCCCAGTTGTCATAACCAACGTAGTTCGAAGATCAGGCGAGCAGGATGTTGAGAACCTTGACAAGTCAATTAGCATCTTTACCCACAAAAAGATCAAGCTGACAAAGGAGGGCAACAAGTTTTCTGCGCAGGTGTTGCCTGCATTTGGCGCAAAAAAGGAGATATCATATGGTATTACTGAGCAGGGCTTGGTAGAAACACCTTAAGCTATTTATCACTGTGGTTGTAACGTGGTTCATGGCAGGAATTTTCGATCAAATACCGATTATCACAGTTATCTTATTTGGTGCTGGTATAGTTGGTGCAATGGTATACGAACGATCTAGAACAAGACAGGCAAAAGAATCAGAATCATCCGCCTCATCTACCGCTTGAGTTAGAGAACAAGTTTCGCAATCTTGGTTTTGAGCACCTAACTGAGATTCAGAAAAAAGCTGTTCCTGTAATATCTCAAAAGATTGATTCTCTGGTTATTGCGCCGACAGGCTCTGGCAAGACAGAGACTGCGGTAATTCCAATCTTTGACAGAGTTGCCAAGTCAAAAAAACATGGAAAGATTAAGACATTATACATCACTCCGCTTCGTGCACTAAACCGAGATGTCTTTCGTAGAGTAATCGGGTATGCGGAAAACGAGGGACTGACAATTCAGATTCGTCATGGGGACACGTCACAGTCAGTTCGAAAAAAGATTGCACTTGATCCGCCAGATGTATTGATAACAACTCCCGAGACTATCATAATTTTGCTGACGCAACCGGGAATGCTGCAGGCGCTAGACGAGCTAGAGTGGATTGTAATAGATGAAGTGCACGAATTGCTTGGAAACGAGCGCGGCGCACAGCTGTCGCTGAGCCTTGAGCGGCTGCAGGTAAACACAAAATTTTCCGTAACTCGGGTTGGCTTGTCTGCAACAGTAGGAAATACTTCAGAGGCTGCCAAGTTTGTGGTAGGGACAAAAAGAAGATGCAAGATAATTGAGGATCGCTCAATTAGAAAGTATGACGTTGAGGTAAGATACATTGATGGCACCATTACAGATGTTGTTGATTCCATCATAGATTATGTTTCAAAGAACTATGCTGACTCACCAGTACTCTTGTTTACAAATACGCGAGGCGAGTCGGAATATCTCGCATCTGTTCTAAAGGAGAGGTCTAGTCTGCGAATAGACATGCACCACGGATCTCTCTCACAGCAGGTTCGGGAAGAGACAGAAGAGACACTGCGGGAGGGAAAACCCGGAATCGTTGTTTGCACATCGTCGCTTGAGCTGGGACTTGACATTGGGTCTGTGGAGCTTGTGATACACTATGGCTCTCCAAGGCAGGTCTCAAAACTTGTGCAAAGAATTGGAAGAAGCAAGCACAGCAGGGGCATGTCTGCAAAGGGATTGATTGTAACCAACAATGCCGACGACGAGTTTGAGGCGCTTGCAATACTTGAGCGCGTTAGGGAAAAATCAATCGAGGACCAGATAGTCCATGACGGCGCGCTAGATGTTCTTGCACATCACTTGGTTGGCATGACAATGCAGTTTGGAACAGTTCCAGTTGACTTTGCGCTAAAGATGATAAACCAGGCGTACTCGTTCCGGGAAACAACACTTGATGAGCTCTTCGGCGTGCTCGATATATTGCACAATGGTTCCATTGTATTTTTTGACAAAGACGAGATGGTGTTTAAAAAAAGGGGGCGCTCGTTTAGGTACTATTTTGAAAACCTGTCCACAATTCCTGACATTTTAAAATTCAAGGTACACGATACAGTCTCCAAAAAAATAATCGGAAGCCTTGACCAGAGGTTTGTTGGCGACAACGGGGATCCGGGAAACGTCTTTGTGTTGCGCGGGATGCAGTGGAGAATCTTAAACGTTGATGACAGCTCGCTTAAGATAAACGTCGAACCTGTCCAGTCTGCCGGAATAAATGTTCCATACTGGGAGGGGGAGAATATTCCAGTTGATTTTGCCACTGCAAGAAAGGTTGGTTTGTATCGCACCAAGACAAAGCTGGAGCCACTTGCAAACAAGATAATTGAGAGCCTCAAGATGGATGCAATTCCAGACGAGAAAACAATTGTTGTGGAATCGCAGCGTGCAAGAAATACCATAGTAATGCATGCGTGCTTTGGGACTAGGATAAACGCAACAATTGCCACGCTTCTTTCTGCAATGCTTTCTGCAAAGAGCGGATACCTTGTGGACTCAAGGTCTGATGCGTACCGCATCATGATATCGTCAAACGGGAGAATCGGCGAGGAGTCTGTACTTGCTGTACTAAAAGACAAGTATGAGCTGCAATCAATTGTTCGCGCATCGTTATCTGGTACACACAACGTAAACTGGAGAACTTGGTGTGTTGCAAAAAAATTTGGAATCGTGGGAAGAGAGGCGGTATACGACAGAAAGTCTGCAAGGTTTCTCTATGAGAGATATTCTAGCACGGTGCTTGCAAAGGAGGCGCTACGGGAACTCTTCCACGACAAGTATGATCTGGAGGGAACTGCTCGGACACTTGAGAAGATACGGGACGGCAGTATCGCATCACGGTGGTATGAAGTTGACAGTTTCTCAAAACTTGCAGAGCCAATACTTGATCACACCACAAAATACTATTCTTCTCCTGCCAATCTTGACAAGGGGGTGCTTGACTTGGTAAAAGCCAGGCTTGTAAAAACAAAACACAGGCTTGTATGCATGCGCTGCGGCAAGTGGGAAAAACTTGTGGAGACCCATGAGGTAAAGGGGGTGCTTGCGTGTCCGCACTGCAAGTCAAGGCAGATTGCTGCCACGTTCTACTCTGACTATGACCTTCCAAAGATAGTGCAGAAAAAAGCGGCAGGAAAAAAAATTACTGCAGAGGAGAACCACAAGTTCAACCGCGCATGGAAAGTCTCATCGTTGATTGAAAACTTTGGAAGCACTGCACTAGTTGTGCTGTCAGGATATGGCGTCGGTGCAGACACTGGGGCAAGAATACTGCGAAACATGATAGGCGAAGAGGAACTCTATCGGCAGATATACGAGGCAGAAAGGCAGTATGTTACCACGCGGGGGTTCTGGGACTAGTACTGTCATGGCAAGCTGCACAAGTTTCTTTTTTTCTATATTAGTATAATTGCCATTTTTATCTATGAGAATGGCAGCTAGGCAATTAAATGCAGAATCATAACCAAAGTCATGAAAAGATCTGCACAACAGTTTATCCTAGTTGCAACAGTTCTTGCACTTGCAAATAGCGGGATCTATTTTGTTACGGCATATTCTCAAATGCAGGAATCCAATGATGCTGCAAGCCTAATGCAAACAATGCTCTTTGCTACTGCAGGCATTGTATATCTGCCTCTTGGAATATGGATGATAAAAAATAGATTCCATAGCAGGGCGCCATATGTGATAGCAAGCATTATCTCAGTTGCGCTAATTGGGCTGTATGTGTTATCAAGAACAGTCAGCCTTCCAGTAGTAGGAATACAGGGAGATGTTGGGGTAATAGACATCGCGTGCAAAGTCACTCAGGTAGCCATAATAGTGGTGTCTCTGTTGCTTTTGAGAGGCTGGAATAAAACAAAGATTGAGGCAAAGTAGAGGATCTATTTTTCTGAAAACTTTTCCCAGAGTCTTTGTATCTTTTTGTCCATGGTGAACCTTTCAATCTTGCAAAAGACTTTTCCATCCTTGAACTTGACATCGATTCCTGAGACCATGCTTTTGTAGTAGCTTTCGTCTAGACCCTCAAGGGTACGGATAACCTTTGTCTTTTTTACAAGCTCAAGACCTTCCAAGTTTTTTATCTTCCTGTATGTGGTTGAGGCGGGAATGCCGAGGTTTTCTGAGATCTCTTGTGCGTTAAGCTCTTTGTCGGTTAGTATGGACAGTATCTTTCTACTGTACTCATCAGCAAGCACTGAGAGGAGATCATCGTTTGTCATCTCTAGCTTTTCTTTACAGATATGATCAGCACGATGAATCCTGCTATTTCAAATCCTTCTTCAATTATTTTTTGGAGGCCTTCATTTTCAAGAAAGGCAAAGCCATATTCAACTACAGTCTCGCCTAACACCAGCAACGTAAAGCCTATGACTAGGAGCGCCATGGGGGGATACTTTGTTCTCTTAAATGCCTTGGCTGCAAAAAATACCAGCGTAAACCCGACCATCAGATGGGCTGCAAGAAGTATGTAATTAGTAAAAGAAGGGTCTTCCATTTTTTAAATCATCAATAGGTGCGTGGTGGATTGCTTTTAACCCATCTGACCATTCCCATCAGTAAGAATGGCTTGGCAGAAAAAATCTAAACGTCTTTTTCTAATCTAGTTCTTTTTTGTAACAACTGAATATGCTGTAAGGAACATCTCTGTTCTTCCCTCAAGGCCTGGCTTTGCGGTAACTCCTGTAACGCTGATTATCTCGCCTTGGGTGAACTGCTCCAGCAACCTTGCCTGCACACGCCAACCCTTGAGCCATATCTGGCCTGTATCATCTTCTACAAATGTTTCAGAGAGCAGGATGGATTCGCCTGTCTTTGTCTGCACCTCGCGCTTTTGTGGTGCCTTTAAAATTATGGCCTCGATACAATAGATTCCATCTGATGGCTTGACATCTCTTATCTTTGTCCTGACATCTGATAATGTAGGTATTTTTTGATCATCAATTTTTTTAACAGAAGAACTTTGTTCAATTGTTACAGAATTTCCATATATCTTCGATGGTAATAGTTCAATTACATCTCCTGCATGGAGATCTGATGTGATTGATGATGCATCAACAATGTTTACCAATTTTTTGTCTTGTGATGTTGCTACAAGCAACCTGCTTCCAGACTCGCTCTTTGTGTCAGACAGTATTCTCACAGCCATCGGCTCGATCTCTTTTGCGCCTTCTATTTCTAGTACTGTTCCCTCGTCGCCGTGGAGCTCAAGACCCATCTGACCCATCTTTGTGTTAACCCCAATCAATCTTGCCTTTGCGCCAGAAGAGACTACCTTTGGAACTGAATTTTCATCCTTGTTCCACAATACTGCGCGAATTATTGTACCGTCGTTTCCCTTTAGTCGAAGCTGGAGTGCCTTGCTTGGCTCTCCCTTGAAATTGGTAAATTCTGTAGTACGGATGTTTCCATCCAAAATTCCTGATACCACCAAGTTCTGTTGGTTCTCCTTTACGTTTGATACGTTGTCTGTTATTGCATCAAGATTTGGAATCTTACTTTGCATGTTGTTTGGCTCTACAGTGGAACCTGAGCCAACATTGATTATCGGGTTTCCCTTCATATCGGATTTTACATAAGCCTTGATTATCTTGACCAAGTCTCCTGGCTTTAAATTCTCTATGCCTGGGAGGTTTGCCTTTTCATCCCACAGCTTTACCTTTGCTCTAGAGTCTCCGTCATATACTGTCATGTTGCGCAAGAGAAACTGGGTGCCATCCTTTCTTGAAAACTGCCTTGCTGGATAGACGTTCATCACGCGTGTCTCAAGTGTAATCTCCTTTGCGCCAACATAGAGGTCCTTGAGGCCCATCTCGACCTTCAATGGTTCACTCAGTGATACGCCAAGATCTGACGCAATAAGAAAGAGGGCGCCCTGGTCTGTGAGATAACCTGCACCGATCTTTTCCTTCTTTTTTTGGATCATATCTTCAATATCTTTTCTTGAGATCTCTGGCTTTTGCTCAAGAAGTTTATTCATCAATGAATCAAATTCGGACAAATCAAACTCAGTTAAGATCTGTGTATTAATAAGAATTTTTAGTTGATGCGATCAAATTCTGATCGCACAAGATCGCAAATTTTCATTTGCATAGATAGATTAGAGGGAAAAAGAGAAAATCATTCAATGCTTTGCATCGAGGCAAAATCTATTTTCAGATCGTATGGCAATGTAACGGCAGTTGACGGCATTGACTTGTCCGTAGAATCAGGCAAGATATTTGGATTTTTGGGGCCAAACGGTGCCGGAAAGACCACTACAATGAAACTTTTGACCACGCTGATTCCCCCAAGCAGCGGCAGTATCACCATTCTTGGGATTGACGCATCAAAGCATCCGCTTGATGTGCGAAAAAAGATTGGTGTTGTGTTGCAGCAGCCAAGCTACGAGCCTACACTTACGGTAGAAAAATCCCTTGAGAAATATGGTATGATGTGGGACGTTGACACCAATACACGACGCAAAAGAGTGGAGGATCTCCTCACTGCCTTTGACTTGCAGGATATTAGAAAAAAGAAGAACGATGACATCTCAATTGGGCAAAGAAGGCGTGTTCAGGTGGCGCGGGAATTTATGCATGACATGGACTTGTTGTTTTTAGACGAGCCAACGGCAGGACTTGACCCGTCTGCGCGAAGGGGGCTGCTTGATTATATCAAGGGAAAGGTACGCGACGGGCTGACGATATTTTTTACAACACACATACTTGAGGAGGCAGAATATCTCTGCGACGAGATTGCCATCATAAACCACGGAAAAATCATAGCTGTTGATACGCCAGACGAGCTCAAAAACAAGTTTGGAAGGGAAAAGACAATCAAGATTCGTATAGGGGAGACACAGCAAGATCTCTTAGGTATATTGCAAGGGGTTGGAAACTATGATATCTTACACGATGAGGGAACTGTAATCACGATACACTCTGCCGACTCGGAGCAGGTTTTGGTAAAAATATTGCAGGTATTACAATCAAACAATATCACAATAGAGGACTTGAGCGTTGTTCCAACAAGCCTCGAAGAGATATTTCTTACAGTGGTGAAAAATTCAAATGAATCCAATATTTCGTCTGGTAAATAGAAATCTTACCATATCGCTCAACATGGGCTTTGTGATATGGCAAGTGATATTTCCCTGTCATCTATATTTTCGTAGCAGGATTTGCATATACTGCGCTGATTCACAACGTTCCGTTTGGATCAAAGAGTTTGAACTATCCTGCATTTATTGCGTCAGGCATGATTGGGTTCAATATTATGAACAGCACTCTGATCTCTGGTATCATAATATGGAATGACAGAAGACATGGAATGTTCGAGCAGATTCTGGTAGGCCCTTTTACCCGCGCACAATACATCCTGTCAAATGTGTATACCATTGGAATCATTGGATTGGTATCTGCAGGATTGATAACGGCAATTGGGTATCCAATATTTTTCACGTCGGTACAGTTTAGCGTGCTTACCATACCTCTTGTTGTCTTTGCTTCAATGACTGGCGCCATACTGTTTGGATCCATTGCATCCATCATATCTACCAGGTTGAAATCAAGCGAAGGGTTCAACGTGGTGATAAATACTGTATTTTTGTTCTTTGCATTTGTAAGTACGGCATTTTATCCTGCACAGGGCGCCCCTCCAATTCTTGCAACCGCGTTTTATCTCAATCCGCTTACATATCTTGTCGACGTGGTACGCGCTGGAATATTTGGAAACTTTACTGGTACAGTTGGATATGAGATGGTTGTTCTAACTGTTCTTGCCGTGGTGTTTTTTGGCATAGCAACAAAGCTACTGTCAAGACTTGAGATCTAACAAAACCTAGCTCTTGGCTTTGTGTCGCTTCTCGCCTTTAGAGTCCCATGTCTGCAAAAAGTCCTTGACAATATCCACAATTATCTGGTTTCGGCTGGTATAGCCCATCTTGTAGGAATCCTCTGTCTTGAGAAACTCGTCGAGTCTTTCTGCCAGCCCCAAAGGAATGTTTGCGCTGACCCAGTCCTTTCTTGCCATACGGTAAAGTTACCGTATTTGTTCATTTAAGATTAACTTTGGGTATTTGTACAGTAAAGTTACTGTAGATTTTTATATCTGAATATACAGTAACGTTACTGTATGGGTAAGAAGGCCAAGGGATTCACAACTGCCACGCTCAAGGAAGCAGTATTTAAGAAATTAAGGCAGCTGTCTAATCTTGAAAAAAGAACAATCTCAAATGAACTTGATATTATCGTTGATTTCTACGTATCAAAAAATAATCTAAAGCTGGCGGAGGTTTCACTTGTATAATCTTGCAAGCTGGAAACTGGTAACACTGGCTGCTCTGTCTGCCATGATTTTGTTTTCTGCAAGTACGTATGTCATGCCACCAATTACTGCTCATGCACAGGTGTCACAAAAGACGATCTGTGTCCTGCAACCAATAGACCAATCAATTCCATCAAAAGTGGTAAACATGACAGAGAAGGTACTGACACAACACAATGATACATTCACATACATTGGTCTTGTGCAGGAACTAACTGACAAGAACAACACTGGATGCAACTATGTGATACAATTCCAAAGAGCTGTCAATAGCAATTACGTCTGGGTAGACAAGAATGCACATTATACAATATCGGGAACTACATTGACGCTTTATACAGACAAGACTCCAGTAGAACTACCTGACAGTATATCAGTCTGCCATGAGCTCGCCGGTGCCTTGAATGCTGGGGACCTCAGGAAGTAAAGCTACTAGTGGAGGAGATGTCATTGCTCCAGTAATGACAAATCTCAGTTGCTTTGCAGAAGCAATAGCTACATTCCATCTAAGACTCAACGGATTTACCGGATATGAAACATGCAATCCATATTCTGGAACACAGACTGAAAGTGACAAGATACCATTCTATGTGACTACACAAGTCACTAGAGCATGCATTAACAAAGATGCATCTCTAAATTAAACAGGCTGCAGAATATAGTTTAAATGTAAAAAATGCGTTATGATACTGTGCAGATTAGAAGAAGAAGCAGCCTGTGGTTCCTGCTACCTGTCGTGTTTAACGTACTGGGAGGAATAGTTGCATATTTTGTTATTCGTGATGATGATCCTAGAAAAGCCCGGAGCTGTCTCTTGCTTGGAATAATTCTTGCTGCAATACCTATACTCTTGTTTGCTGTATACCAATTCTGGTTGGCATTACCATACTGCCTCACTTTATGCCTCCAGTCAATGTGCCTCACATGAACTACATGTGATGGTATAGGTATGCCAAAGAAGAACTAGGCAATTTTTTTACAAATGAAAGTTTGCACCCTTCCAATCTTGGAAATGCCAATCTGGAGTGGCCATCTCCCTGTAAAGTCTATTCTGCGGTGTTTGTTAATTATTTTTAGCATAATGTTTATTGCCTTAAAGTGAAAATGAGTACTGGATGGAGAAGAAGGCATACCTAGTTGTGCTAATAGCCGTATCAGTACTTGCAAGTGGACTTGCGGGTTATCTCGTAATATCTGGTCATCAAGGACAGCAAACTGCATCCACTACACTTGCAACTGGTGGACTAGTTGATGCTCCAGTTCCAAAAGATGTTGTTACAGTAATGATTCATGACAAGGAAGGAAACTTGATTGTCAAACAGACAACAAATAACATAATTACAACAGCGGGTGCTGCATACTTTTGCATTCAGGCAGGTTTTTGCGCAGGAAGTGCTACTGGCGCAATAGAAAACCCAACGATAGCTATTGTAGCAGCAACTCCAACATATTGGGTTCAATTTGTAAACGGCTCTGCAGCAAATGCAAATGAACCAACTCCTGCAGACTGTTCTGTATCAAGTAGCAATCAATTGGTTGGGCAAACATTAGGATCTGGTGCTGCAACTAAATGTGTAATTAACTTTGGCTCTGCACCAGCGCAGTATCCGTCTGGTGGAGCAAATAATGCTGTTGCATCACTTTGTGTCAGTGCGACAACTTGCAGCGGAGATCTTAGAGCTTCTTCTGGAATAGTAGATAGTAGTGTTACAAGCACATATGCATTGGCTACACAATTGTTTGCAGGCTGCAGTCCAAACAGCAATGGAACATCCTCTGTATCTGGAACATGTCTTAATTCGCAACAGACAAGTGTGTTTTCAAATAACAGCAACGGAAAAATGGTCATTACAGGATTGGGACTGTATGGTGGAAATAACAAAGCCGTTGTAACAGGTCCTGCAGGCCCTATACTTGTTGCAGAAGCAAGCTTGTCACCTGTGGTGACACTCAACCCCGGTGACACGATTCAGGTCACCTGGCAGATCACAATCTAGTCATTTTTTGCCCATACCAGTGTGGAAATCCATACCATAGTATTTTCCAGTCTGGATCGGTGTTTGTACCGTTTTTTCCGCTCCCCTAATGATTTGTTCGCCCTAAACCATACATATGAAGAAATGGGCAAAAATTTGCCTTGTCGCAATGTTGGTTTTAGCTATTCCCCCATTGGCAAATCTTGGCGTTTCTTTGCCCAGCCATTCTGACTTGTCAAGCAAGCCACATGATGTCAACACATATTCCAAGGGTGATAGCATCCAGGTTTCTGAAAGTGTATCAGTTGCTGTAAATGGAAAACCATATGAAACGCCGAGCAGCTCAAGCAATCCTCCGCCTGGAAATTTTGATCAGCTAAACACCATCACTGTAAAAGAAAATTCTAACTCTGTTACAACAATGGATAAAATATTCAACTCTGAAAGACTTCGATTCAACGGCAGAACTTTGGTAAAATATAATCCAGTGCAGGACTATACTTATGGCGAAAAATTATCTGCGATAGGAAACATCATGGTACAAGAATCTGACAAAAATTCTGGACTTGCCAACGGAAAAATTTCTGACATGTCGCCTGTCATATTTTCTGATCTGCATTCTGGGATGATCTTTTCTGGACAAGGAGAAGACTTGCCTGAACAATTGCTAAAACTTGTACAAGATCAAGATTATACAAAATATTCTGCACTTTTGGTAATCATACCCATCACGGGTTCTGTTTTGATCTGTGCTACAAATCCAAAAATAGCTGCAAGATCAAAATCCATCTGCTCTTTTGTTTTTATGATAATACTTGTATCATCTATCGTTACAACGCCAATGTCGATATCTGGAAATTATGTAAGACAGGCGTTTGCAGAACAAGAAAACAATACAAATGGATCCAACAGTACACAACCACTCAGCTTCAACAACTTTTCAAACTCGACACAGCCAAACTTTGCAGGATTTTCAAACTCGACACAACCACTCAGCTTCAACACTTTTCAAACTCGACACAATCGCACAATCTTGAACAGCTCTTCAAACTCTACGTCATACCTGAATCTTCAACCAACTTTTCAAACTCGACACAGCCAAACTTTGCAGGATTTTCAAACTCTACACAAGTGGCAACAATTCCAAATGCCACCAAGTCTTGGGACTTTGGCTCTGCCAACAACGGCACCACATCTGTCGGTGAGGTTGGCCTACAAAATGTTGCAAACAGTTCTGCGTTATCATTGCAAGGAAATGGATATCTGACCGAAAATGTAAGTTCCACAAAATCTCTGAACCAGCTCACGCTATTGGCATGGGTCAAGCCAGACTATACTCAAGGGTCTCCGCAATTTACCATAATGAGCGCAGAAAAGCAGTTTGTACTCTCAATTAACAACCTAGATCCTCCTGCAAAACTTGCTACATTTTCAATATTTGATGGAATAAAGTGGGATACGGTAAACTCGACTGTTCCAATAGGGGGCAACTGGACAAACATTGCTGCAACCTTCAACGGCTCATCGATGAGTCTCTATGTCAATGGCACACTCCAGTCGTCCCTTGAGCCTCAACAATGTCTTGACAATACAGGTGGATGGCAAGATTGGGACAAAGACAGTAGGAAACGTAACCTCAAACGGCAACATAGTCATAGGTGCGTACTATGACACCACAAGGCAAGAGAGCATAAACAAGTTCTCAGGCCTTATCAGCGGTGTTAATCTCTATGATTATCTATTGACACCGGCTCAAATCTCACAGCTATACAGCCAGAGCATGCCTTCATTCTATCCAGCACTTGCAAGTGCATCCAATTCTACATCACTTAACATGACATCAATGATAAACCCGTCAATAGACCAGAACCAGAGCAGCTATTTGATAACACAGGCCCGCAGTTCCAGTTCCAGTATATCTCAGATGGCAACTTTACAAGAATGGCTCATCACTTCAGGCACGGCAACATGACACAATACAACGGATGGCATGATTCCAATACCACAATCAACGTGCAGGTAATGGGTCCAGATGGTACTCCTTTGTGACAAAATCTACATTCAAGGAAATAAGGGAAGGAAAGTTTGACATACATGCTCTCTCCAGCAAAGGCTGCCAAACCAGGATTGTACAAGGTAAAGCTTACCATGGTAAAAAACGGTAAGACGTACACCACTCAGGAGCAGTACCAGTGGGGCCTGGTCTCTGTCAACACGCAAAAAAGCATCTACAGGCCAGGTGAGACTGCCAACTTTATCATAGCAGTGCTAGATAACGGAGGACAATCTGTATGCAACGCAAACATTGTCATGAGGATAACAGACCCTCTTGGAATCTCCACCAAGCTAACATCTGGAAGAGGCATAACGCCAGAATTGCAGTGCGGACTGTATGATGCCCAGTATACGACAGACTCGGCAGGAAACTATACTGTAAACATTAAAGCACAAAACCCGTCAGGTGTAGCATACTTTGACACGTCATTTGTTGCACAAAATTCCTATCCATTTGACATCACAAGGACTGCAGCAAGCAAGATAGACCCAATTGACAATCCAAACTCGTTTAACGTACAACTTGACTTTGGCTCTTACACCAATGCAACACAGGTATCAATCCAGGAGTCTGTGCCATCATCATTTAACGTAACAACTAATGGAGCAGTGCAGACTGTAGGAGATTCTAAGATATTGACATGGAACAAGGACCTGATTGAAAACAAGACCTCAGTCCAGTATACTTATTCTGTGCCGTTGCAGTATCCTCAACTCTATGCATTAGGTCCTGCGCAGATAACATATGGAAATGGCCAGACCTTCACTGAGGCAAGGCCGTGGTTTGTGGCAGTAGATCCATCACGGGAGATATCAGTCAATTCCGGTACTGCCACAACAAGTCCGCTCAATTTTGCAATAACTGTGCCTTCTTCTGCAACCACACACGGTGGGAGTGGTAAGCGTGATAGTAGACAGTGTCAATTCAATTTCTGGAATTAGTGTAGCAGCAGGAACCAACTCTGCTTGTTCAACAGGCACACAAACATTCACGTTAATATCTGGTTCTCAGGCAACACGAGACAGTAATCAGATTGGATTGTGGAGCTTTACTGCACCGTCCACAAGCGATACCAACATCTGTGTATCATGGACTGGCACTGCAACTCGTGTTGATGCGGGCTTTATAGCAGTAAACGGTACTACTCTTGCAGGAACTATCAGACAAGCCAACGCCGCCAGTGGCACAGGCACTGCAATAACAACAGTAACACTACCATCAAGCGTTTCTGGTGGAGACCTAATCATTGATGCTGCAGCAAATCTTAACAGACACAAGTGCAATCAGTCCTTCTGATACAGGTCACACAAAACTATGGGGCCAGACCACGACTTTTTCAGCCGGAGGGAGGAAGCAAGAACGCAACAGGTGCAGATGTTCTGCAATGGTCTGGTAACATTGTAATGCTACAGACGTATGGCTTGCATCTGCAGTAGCAATTGAAAGAGCCACTTAGCAGCAGTACCCCAAGTGATACCATTACAGTAAGTGACAAACCATCTACTGGACAAAACTCAAAGGATACCATATCACATAAGTGACAAACCATCTACTGGACAAAATCCAAAGGATACCATATCCATAACTGATAATCCTGTTGTAACTACTGGTTCATTTTATCCATTAACAATCCACGACTCGCTTGCATCCCAGCTATCCGACAAGGTAGAATCTGGAAATCTGGTACAGGATACAGTCACAGTAACTGATTCACCATTAGCGTCTGCAAGTATATTTTATCCATAACAATCCACGACTCGCTTGCATCCCAGCTATCCGACAAGGTAGAATCTGGAAATCTGGTACAGGATACAGTCACAGTAACTGATTCACCATTAGCGTCTGCAAGTATATTTTATCCATTAACAATCCACGACTCGCTTGCATCCCAGCTATCCGACAAGGTAGAATCTGGAAATCTGGTACAGGATACCGTAGCTGTAACCGACTCGGCATCGTCACTTATTGGCATATTTCATTCATCAATAATCCACGACTCGCTTGCATCCCAGCTATCCGACAAGGTAGAATCTGGAAATCTGGTACAGGATACCGTAGCTGTAACCGACTCGGCATCGTCACTTATTGGCATATTTCATTCATCAATAATCCACGACTCGCTTGCATCCCAGCTATCCGACAAGGTAGAATCTGGAAATCTGGTACAGGATACCGTAGCTGTAACCGACTCGGCATCTGCGCCAGCATCAAAGTTTGCTCAACTATCTGAGTCAATGTCATTATCTGATTCCATGTCAGCAACTGCAGCAAAAACATCTCTCTCACAGATGCGTTGACATCCTCTGATTCCATAATGTATACTGGTAGAATAAACATCGAAGCAAGAGATCAAAACAACAACCTGATCTCGGGTGCAACATATGCCATATCTCCAAACCCCAACGGTGGTAATACACCTCTTACTGTAATTGATGGGGGAACAAACGACAATGATGGAATAAACAACGGAAGATCAGTTGTTGCATCGGTACCGTTTGGATCGTACACTGTTACCATGACTGGAACTCCATCAGGTTATAACGTGCTTGGCAACTCTACGAGCTATACAGTGGGTAATACCCAGATTGATGGCACTGCCGTCTTCAGGCTAATCTCGACTAGTACATCTCTGAGTACATTGGGCACAACGGTAATAACTACGCAACCAAGCCTCAACTCTACAACACTTGATACATGGCAGTCATCATTTAACGCAATCAAGATCAATGGCACAAACTCTAATGCAATAAGCACTTTCCAGTCATTACCGCCTATCATATCTGCAGGAATTAACAATGCTAGTGCAGTAAATACTGCAGTATCAAGCCAGGCAACGGTTCAACTGCAGACATCTTTTGCATCAGCAACCAATGGCACGACTGTCATCAATACCATTGGGGCACCGGTATACCACATGCCACAATCATCTGACGTGGTAGCGGTTGTACCAAGCATTGTAGCTACGACAAACCCTGCAACTGTATCCTCTGAGACAGTAAGCACGCCTCCACTTGACAGTATAGTCCCAGGCCAGAAAATGATAATACCTGTATCACAATTAGCAATACCTGCAACGGGTGGAATCAAGCAACTCAATGTACAATCTGCATCATCTGTCTCCTCTGTGGGCAATCCAACCAACTGGTTTGTGATACATGTTGACAATACCCTGTCAACATCGCTGCCAGCACTGCCACAAAGCGACAAGCTTGCACTATACATACAGGTAATGTATCCATATGAGGAGACAGGACAGGGCTTTAACTGGGGTAATCCAAGCAACTTTGCAACACCACCACACATGACATTACAGTTACCAAAGAATCCTCCAGGGGTGACTGTAGATTCTAACGGATGTCCATCATCTAACATATACATATTTGATACTGTACACAACAGCTGGACCACAAGCGGTGTAACAGTTCTATCTGCGGTACCAACTGTAGGCAACAGCAATGCCTGTGATGTAACAGTACAGATGCCGCACTTTTCACAGTTTGCGTTGGGCGGACGCAGCACAAGCTTGGGCGGAGGCTCCAGTTCAGTATCATCTAGTCCAGGTGGTAGTGGAGGAGGCGCGGTAGGTACAGGGCCTGGAGGCATAGGAGCAGGTGAGGGAGCAGGCTCTGGAGGATCAGAAGGATTTGGAGGAATATTGCTTCCACAGTTAAAGATTGAAGAAGTATCGTATGACATATGCAAAAACAATACTGCAGACCATAGTTGTTGGAACCGACTCTGACCAGATACCGTCAGTCATATTGCGTTCGTCAATATCTGGTGTTGTATCGGCACAGCTTGCACAAAACCAACAATTCTTGGCTCAAAATGACAACGCCACAATCAAAAAGTATGTGTATATAGTATCACTCAGTCCACAGGAAAAATCATTTGAGGTAGTTGCATTGCTTGCAGAAAACAACAATGTCAATACAGTTCGGCCAGACAATAGATGTTACCACATGCAAGGCAGACATTTCATTTGAGCCATCCGGCGCAGAGACTGAGCAGCACCAGTAGATCTTAGTGCGCCGCAATTATTTGATACCAAGTTCCAGATAGCAAACGGCACCAAGGTGTCATCAACAGATACCACAAGTCAGTATGTAGACAATCAGCCGCTCACAATATACTCTATCGTCAGTAGCCCAACACCAATTACCAAATCGGAGATTAGATATGTGCAGGCAGGTCAGGACTTGACACAATACTCTACAGTTGAGATGAATGTGGCACCACTGCAGGTATCCAACACGACATATATCGTATCAGGGACAATTCCTGCAGAAACTATGCATGCACCTGCTGTGAGCTACTGGGTTGACGTGCAAAACACTGCAGGCAAGACAAGCGACTCTGATGTATATTCGGTCGGGGTATCACAGGACCAACTGTTGCAAGCAAAACTAGAGCTTGATACAAGGTTTGCAAAAGCTGAGGGCAGCTTGCGTCACCCGCAGGCATACTTTACAAACAACGGCACAAGCCCAGTCTATGGCTACATTGCACTGATTGTCAACGGCACCCAGATCTTTGCGTCCCAGCCGCAGGTGTTTGGTCTTGGCCAGACACAGGTAAGCTTGGAATGGCACATGCCATCAATGGGTTCCGTGGAACAATATGTCTTACAAGCAAGAGCTGAAATTTATGGGCAGACAGTTGCAACCCAATCCATGCCAGTTGTTGCATTCCCGGGAACCGTTACTACATCTCTATCAAAACTTGGTCACCATAGGTCCAATGTTGATTGGGAACCAGACAATTGCAGATGCTTACATTATCCACTCTTCATTCAAGCATGACAGTACAGTGCGATACAAGGTTGTCTCACCTGACGGCACATGTGTGATAGGCGCAGACTCGGGATGCCTTGTGACAAACTCTACTACCACGCTTCCAATGGGATCGCAGACTGTCACGGTAAACGAACAGCTATATCAGGTAAGATACTCTGGTGCAAACTCTCACTTGAACGATTCTCCATCAAGTCCGTAGATCCAATTTTAGGGCAGTGGAAAGTTGAGGTAGAATCAAACAACTCTACATTGCAGGCCCAGCTGATGAACAGTGTGCTCGTACAAGTAAAGTACAGTGCTCAGAACTCGCCAGTAATTACACTGAGCTCAAAATGATTTTTTGGCATAACTTTTCAGGCAATCTTTTTTGGTGGGCTTGTCATGTTCTCTCCCCCACCTTGATCATCTCGTTTACCTTTACCTCGTAGTGGTGGACAGTAGGTGTTGTCTGTGTCTGTGTTTAACGGTGTGGCCTGTGTTGCATTTGGTGGAACTGAAAGCGGAACACTGGAATTGTTGGTACTGCTTGGTGTATAGAAAAATACTGCAACTATAATCACTGCAGCAAGCCCTATTCCAATTCCAATCAATGACTTTGATGTGGCCACTGATGCATTGTGTTGTACGTGTTACTTATCTTTTTTATGTATCATCCAAGCTATTCAAGAAAAGTAGCCCGGCCCAGATTCGAACTGGGGTCAAGGGCTCCAAAGGCCCCTATGCTTGACCGCTACACTACCGGGCTTCGTTGGAATCTTTACTCCTGTTCCTTTAATATGTTAGGCAGGGGTAGTTTTTGGCAGAAAGTCACAAAATAGGAATTGGAATCATTCCTGCAACGTTTTGGTAATTTGTAATCCAAGCAAAGATTCACAAAGAAGACCCTTTGTCAAGCCGCGTTTTCTTGAATCGCTAAACTAATGTTTTACCTGTCTCTTGAATTTACATCCCTCTTTTGTTTAGTTATATGCGTTTCAAGTGGAACTTGATCTGAGTGGAACGAAAAACTAGATCGCAGGTGCAGAGCAAAAATTTTTGCACAGAGACAAGACACAAAAAATAGGAAAAAACTTCTGCATATGTATACATATGAAGAAGATCTTTGTCCATATGTAGATCTTGGAACAAAAAATAATTTTTGTCCGATCGCCAACTTTTTTATGCAAATTGTTTGTCTATTTTATTCGCTAAATATTTGACCAGAATTTTCTGCAAAAAAACATGAATCAAGAAATTCAAAATTTAATTTTGCAACTAGAAAAAAAAGATGCCATATTCAAGAACAAAAAATTACTTGACGCATTATATGTTCCTGAAAAAATTATTGGGCGAGAAAAGCAGAAAATGGAATTACTGAAATTTTCTGATAGGGTATAAAGACCAGAATTATGTTGTGCCGTTTATTTCCATATACGGCAGAAGCGGCTCTGGAAAATCTGTCATTACAAAGTATGTGTGCGACAATTTGGATGGAATATCTTATGCCATCGTAAACATCAGGCAGGCCAGAACCATATTTGGGGCGACAAATGTGATTCTATCAGGACTTGGGCAGCAAAGCGTAAGAAGCGCCCAAGGGATGCATTATGCAATAGAGTCTATTGGGAGTGCAATCGAGGCAAGTGTTGCAAAAAGATGGCAAGCGATGCTTTGTTCTTGTACTTGACGAGATGGACGTCTTGTTCTATGACCAAAGGAATAGGCCGTCTGATTTTCTGTATCGACTTGTAACGCTAGAAGAGCGCATGCGCCAAAAAGGGCTCATGCTTTGCATCATAGGTATAATGAACAACGGCTTGGCTGAATACGAACTAGATGATCGAGTGCGCTCTAGAATTGGCTCGTCTGAAATATTTTTTGAGCCATATATTGAAAATCGCATACTTGATATCTTGAAAGAAAGGGCAAGCGAAGCATTTGCAAGTCCAATTGACTCTTCAATACTGGAGTACTGTGCAGAGATCTCGTCCACAGAACACGGTGATGCTAGGCGAGCCATAGATCTTTTGCGCGTTGCAGCTGAGATTGCAGGGGAACAAAATGAGCCCCTCTCAAAAAATCATGTCAACCTGGCAAAAGAAGAACTACAAAAAGATCGTGTCTTGTCCATTCTTTCTAACGGGTCTTACCATTTCCGTGTAATTTGTTTGGCCTTGGCACAGCTGACCTATGTGCAAAAAAAGGACTGGCATTCGACATCGACCATTTATGCCTATTATGCTGGCCTAGTCAAAAACGTCAAGCCGTTAGGGGAACGACAGGTTTCAAATATTTTGACAGAAATTAAAAACTCTGGTCTTGTCGTGTCAAGTACTGCCTCGCATGGGAGGCAAGGATATGGCACGCAGTTTAAGATGACTGTGACTCCCAATGTCATGGGCAATGGTGTGAGCCCTGAATGGTGGAAATCTATAGTCCTCGAAGAGATCGAGATGCAAAAATTTCGTGCATCCTACATGCAGAGAAAAAAGAGCGGCGGGTTCGGGGAATATCTTTTACAGCAAATGCAGCAACTCGACGACGAAACTGATGCTCTTGAAGAAGAGATTGCAAAGTATAGCTCCTCTGGTAAAATAGATGATGACAAATGACCTGTCTAAATAATACTTATAAGGTATTACCAAGAAAGTAATACTATGACCACGGTAGTTTCGGCAAAAATACCAGACGAGTTGAGAAAAAAGGCAAGGATGTATCACATAAAGATAAGCCGGGTTGTAAGAGAGGCCCTTGAGGATGAGGTAAGAAAGCTCGAAGAGAAAAATCTCTCACAAGACCTTGATAAGTTAGGTCGTATATTACGGAAAAATGTTAGCAGCAGCGAGATTGTCAAGGCAGTAAGATCATCAAGAGATGAAAGATAGGCTTTTTGATGCAAGTTCCTTGCTAAATGTTGTAAGAACTCAGGACTCGCGTTCGATAGGAATTCTAAGCAAGCAGTATGTCTTGGACCTGACTGTTTATGAGGTATTAAATGCCATCTGGAAGCTTTCATATCGTGAGAAAAAGATTACACAGGAACAATCATCTGCCTTGCTTGACTCCATATTGCTCTTGATGCAACGCATGAATACCGTTGGCATAAATGGACTGGAAAAACGTATGCATGAGCTTGCCACAAAGGAAGGGCTGACGGCCTATGACTCATCTTATCTTACAGTTGCAGAAAAGTTAGATCTGGTACTTGTAACAGACGACCGACGAACTTGAGAGGGCTGCAAGGAAATATGTCAAGGTCATGAAAACTAGCGATCTTTGATCTTGCCTAATTTTTCGAGAACCTTATTTACCCAAAACCGTTCTAAAAAAACATGAGACCATTGTTTTTAGCTTTGACAATTAGCTCTCTTCTGCTCTTGTCAACTGGGATATCATTTGCCCAGACAGTAGGACAGTCACAGCAAACTGTAGGTCCGCAGCCACAGACAGCAGGACCTCAGCAGACAGCGGTATCGCAGAAGATAGTTGGAGTCTATGCGCAGGTAGAGGTACAGGACTCGTCAGGAAACTTGGTATCATATCTTGAGACTTCCCGTGTTACCGTGATAGACCCTGTCCGGTTCAACCAGCTAATAGACCAGAACATGAATCTCTTCAAGAATACGATGATCAATGTGGGAGGACAGAACATCGAGATACTCAAGGTAAACGATACTGTAGTACATCACTCACCTACCATCGTATCTCAAAATCTCATATCTGTTAATACATCAAATGGAGGGGAGGTACTTGTTACTGCAAACCATGATGGATATCCTGTGGTGACAGGAGACAAGGTAACTACGTACTGGACGATAATTCGGACTGCTTCCTAGTCTTGCTGGAAAATAGTATTCCAACACCTATTGCAAAAAAGACAGAAAGCGAGACAAACCTATAGGGCTGGTTTGTCTGCTGGGTAAATCCTGTAAGAAACGGAGATGTCAGCAATATGACTAGTATGAAAATCAATATGGAATCTGCATGCAGTATTCCCTTTCTTGATGCAAAAAAGAGCATCACTGTTAGTGGCAAGAGAAAGAGCACCACAATATAGTCAAACCTCATCTGCATTGCCATGGAAGAAAATCCCTGCCAGAACTGTGAGGCATCAAATGCAATGGCAGTTCCTACCAAGTTTGACTGGTATGCAGATGCGGCAACAGCTACTATGATTCCAACTATGCCATATGATGCAAGGGAGTAGATCTTAGATCTTTTTGACAATGTTGATCTTGCTATAAAATAAAGACTCATCGGGAAAAATGCCAAGGTAAGAGGCTTTGAGAAGAGCGAGAGAAGATATGGTGCAGGAGATGGCGGCCAGAACTTGGTTATCATGTATAGCGAAAACAGGTAGAGGAGTATCCAGGAATTTTCATAGCTTGCAGTTGTACTGTATGAGACAAATATGTCACTTTGAAGCAAAAGTACCATGGAGACAATCCCTGCAAATCTTTTTCCTGTTATTTTTTTTGTAAAAAAATATGTCTGGAGCAAGAGCGCCATGCTGACTAGAAATGGAAGTATCCTTATGTTTCCAAATGTGTGCAATGAGACTGAAAGCAGTAGGTACTTGAAATGCGGCTCAAAACTCTTGCCAAACTGGGAGATATCCCAGGACTGGACTCTGCTTTTTACATTTGCATAGTCTACCCATGTCTCTTCCTTTGCCAGCGTGCCTGCTGTAAGTGCTCCAAAGATTGCAAGTATTATGATTACGCCAATTAACGCCTGCTTTTTTGATATCTCAAAATTGGCAATCTTTCTGATGCGGACCTCGCACTTTGATTTTTTGTAGTATGCTGTACCAATTACAAGTATGATTATAGATATTATGACAAGCGGTGCTGCAAGCACTCCTGGCTGGAATGGGTTGATTACATTGGGTGAAAATACGTCTGCATGGAGCTGACCTGTAGTTCTAGATATCAGGGCTGGAAATACTACTGGAATTATACTGATGAAAAACTATGACAACGGTTGGAATGAAGACTACCCAGGAAAGAAGATGAGGCTTGATTCGAGAACTCTCTTTTTTGCGCTATCCTATCCGTCTTTTTTGGTTGAGGATCCGGCCTCTTGCTCTTGTCTGTCAAATGATTCTTCTTAAATTACTGGGTTTAAAAGCTGAACGGCGTTTTTTTGGATTGTCTATCCTTTTTTTATCTTGTAGAACACTTTGGCCTATTCTTGGCATTTCTTGCTTTTAATCTGTTAAAAGGCAATATTTTTCATGTTATCTTTTATCAAGACAGAACAGAATTTTCTATTACATGTGATTTAAATGTATTATACATATACGTATTATAGTGTTACATATATACATGGAAGTGCATTTTAAACCATATGAGCAAGGTAATATTAAAAAATAAAAAACTCAAAGCAAATGTATCCAATCCCACGCTTGATACTATCAAAATGGTGGAACAAACTCTTTCTAAAAGTTCGCAATATCCTTCCAAAAACAGCCTCTGGAGGGCACTGCCAAGACAGATGCAATATCCCACCTTCAAGGCAGTCTTAGATTATCTGGAAGAATCAAACAAAATAATATACGACAAGGATGGGTCTATAGTCTGGATATTTGCAGACAATTCAAAACTAAAAAAGCTCCTAAAAACTTCCAAGTCATTACTCTAGTAGCCAAACCTCTTTTCGTATTCTTGATGTGAAAAGACCTCAAGAATGCAAACAACAAAACTCTCTTTTTGGCTTAATATTGTGTACACTATTCTCCAGCCTGATCTCATGGGATATCTCCAGAGATTCTTTATTCCATATTTTCTGATATATGTAAGGGGCCAACGATTGTGTGGTATCTTGTTACCTCGCAAACAATCTTCTTTTAGAATTTTAAACACATCAAGAAGTTCTTTCTTTCTGGGATCGTCTTGGACAATACTGTCATAGAATTTTCTAAACTC
Source organism: Candidatus Nitrosotalea sp. TS (assembly GCF_011319465.1). Taxonomy (GTDB): domain Archaea; phylum Thermoproteota; class Nitrososphaeria; order Nitrososphaerales; family Nitrosopumilaceae; genus Nitrosotalea. The sequence continues at coordinate 21,786 of NZ_RCMB01000016.1, read as the reverse complement.
GGTGCTACCGATTACATCATTTGCCTTCTTCATCATTGGCATGTAAATCTGCTCATGTCGTCAAGATAAGACTAGCTGAACAACAGAAGGATCAACTTGGTCAATGATCGACAAAAATTAATCTGGTTTTATCCTTTTTTTATTTTGTAGAACACTTTGGCCCATTCTTGGTTTTCCTGTCTAGCTTGTGCCTGTGCATTTTCATACAGCAATTGATATATCCATGATATTATTTCAGACCAGATTGCCTGGAGCGATACCTCGTCGGAGAAGAGCACGCCTGTTCTTACTGCAATCATTGCAGGAATGTTTCTTGCATTAGGTACGGGATCTTGCTGCCATTTTTTTAATACATGATCGCAGAACTGCAAGATGTCATTTTTTGATAGCGCAAGCCTGTCAGGATCCGTTTCTTTTCTTGCGCTCTTGTTTCTAGGTGCCGTGTTTTTTTTAGTGCTGTTTTTTGTACCTACATTTTTTGTATTCTTTGGTCTCTTGGCACGGGTCTTCTTTTTTATCATCTGTTGTACACCTCTAGTATTCTCTAGTTATTTTGATTTGCGTCTTAGGATAAAAGCAAAATTTAGGCATTACAGATCGAACAAATCTGTCTCCAGACAACCCGAACGTACTCAAAGAGGAATAGCCGTGTCAAATTGCTTGTTTAGCTTTCTATTTCCTTCTGTATCGATCCACGTTAAGGAATGATCATCATTTACAACTATCTTATTCTCTAGTACTAGGCGAGCAATTATTGTATTGAGCACAGCTGCCTTCATACTTCCTTCTAGTTTACGTAAAAGCTGACTTCTAGAGTCAAATTCAATATAGTCTTTGAAGAGATCCTCAACCTTCATTATGCTAAGTAATTTGGGGTTGTTCTTCTTCGCAAGTTTCTCTACAATCTTACCAAGTTTGTTTTTCCTTCTCTGAATTAGAATTTTTAGAAACTCATCACTATTCTGGGTTTTGTCAATAGTATTACGTAACATAACTTACTTATGTACTTGTAAGTATATAACTCTGGCGTACTGTATTCTAGTGGGATCTCTTCTTGAAATATCCAAATCTTTTGTTATATTCATTGTGAGTTATGAGTTCTAAAAACAAGGCCTCTTTTCCTCCTCCTGCGAGTGATTTTCTTATTGTATACATTAGTCTATGATCTTCGGGCATCTCAAAATGATACAACACCTGTAGCTCATATCGTTTTTTGTAATATTCTGGAATGTTCGCATTTTTATGGTGTATTCCTAATGGTTGATCAGATCTTTCCAGTTGCTGTTTTACGCTATCTATTGCATCTAACATGGTCTTGTTTTTATGTCGTTGAGCCTCAAGTTGTTTGTAAAATGGAAAAAAGTACTTTGGATGAGCTAATACTAACAATTGTCCTTTTTGTAAAACATGACCCTATTACGTTACCGGGTCATAATGATATTACCAGCCACCATATGATTTCAAGAAACTTATCATTTCATAGTCTGGTATTTTATTTTGTAACTGTGCTCTGCACCTGTATTTCCTTTCTTCTTACTAGAAGCGTTACAATTCCAATTATTACAACGGCTGTCACTTCGAAATAGATCCAGTCTATATTTTGGAATATAATTTGGTGGTTGTAAAATGGTGTAAACATCGGAAACCTGCCGTCGCTGCCTGCAAACGTGTCAAAGGAGAGGTGTGAAAGTACCCCTGCAAACGCTGCCGCGCCAAGCCTATAGTCTTTTCTTCCAAAGACAGTCATCAATACAACCACTGCTATTGCGCCAAACGCAAAAGAGTGAGACATTCTTGTCAGTGCATCGACATGCAACAGTGCAATAAGGTGGTCTGAATCAATGAGCACTGCAAAGAGACCTGTAATGATTGCATATCTTGCGCTAAGAAAAGCCGCACCTGCCACTAATCCCCACAGTATGTGGCCTCCAATCTCATGTATGTTCAGCCCGCCGCTTGGGTTTGAGAGAGGGCCTTTCTCTGGCAAGAGCATTCCAACAAGGGAGAAAGCTGCCGAGAGTGCGCAAAATACAAGCACTGTCTTTACTATGAAAACTACATCTTTTTTCAAGTATTGTTCAGGTGATGTCTTTTGATTATAACGATTCTGTTACGTTGCCAGATGATAATAATATTACCCGTATTTTTTACAAAATTTAAGTAAAAAGATTTTGGCGAGGTCGCATATCTTGGCCATTGCGTGGAACTGAAGGCTCTATGACCAGTCGGTTTCGTGGGTTCAAATTCCACCCTCACCGCTGGTTATGGTATATGTTCTAGTTTTATTATAGTTTTGTAGCTTGCTGTGAAACTATTTTTGTTGTAGCACTTGTTTGTACATCTCTGCAAGCTTTTTTGCTATTACACTGAAGACATACTCTCCTCCTCCCCTTGTGGTTGAGAAGAACTGGGAGAGCAAAAGGATGTTCATGAGGCACTGTCAAGTTGTCGGGACATAAATCCCATCCTGCGGGTTTAACGCTTCCCTGCAGTCCACTATTATTTGCTAGATTGTTTTTGCGACCTTACTTGCCTTCAAGCATCTTTTCTCTAAATGGTCCTGCAGTATCCCAGCAATGTGTAAAGTAGTCAAGGCACCACTCGTGAAACCCTGTGTCCTTTGAGTAAAATCCCTCGCTCACGTCTGGATTATCGTCAGATGCGGGAAACATCACGCAAGCCTCTTTTTCGTTTAGTATTACGATAGTCTTTACGTCTTCTTTCATCCTGCGTTCTACCTTTCCGTCCTCGATGAATTTTTTGAATCCTTGTTTTTCAAAGACTTGTTTTCTGTCATTTGGAACTATGGCAGAATTTGAAAATACGGAACGCAACTTTATTCCCTGGCCTATTTTTTTTACGATGGGTTCTATGAAATCAGCGGTATATGGCACCTCAAAGAGAACATTGTAGATGTAGCTTTCTGCATTGTCATAGATCTCCTTCCACTTTTCAAGTACCTTGACAACACCTTTGAGGTGTTGGCCTCCCTCCAGTGATCCTATTCTCTGTAGAAACTTGTCTGATACATCGGAAAACATATGCGTTTGCAGATATTTTTTGTTCTCAGAGAGAAATCTGACAAGCGATACCTGGTTGTACATCAATCTTCCAGCAGTGCTAATTGAGTAGCTGCCGTCTGATTCCTTTGATATGAGACCTGCCTTTACAAGTCTTTCAAAGTTTCTAAATACCTCTGGTACCGTTGCCTCTATCTCCTTTGCCACTGTGGATACCTTCAGGTTTTGTTCGTACAGCCTTGACAGAATTTCAAGCCTCTGCTCGCTTGCAAGCTCCAAAAACTCTGCAGCGGCAACATCCAACCCCTTTTTCACAACCTGTATACCGCATGTCATCAATCTAAAGATTGTTCCGTATCATATGAGATCAGTTTGTATGACAAGCTAACTAGTTGTCATCCAAGCTAAGTTGCAATTATCAAGTTATGACACCAATGATACGTGTGATGATGCATAGAGACCGGCCTGCATCCCTTCGCAGTGACGAGCTGGCAAGGCTCATCAAGGAGCGCATAAAGCGCGAGTCTGTCTTTTCAGGCATATCGAAGAGCTACTGCATTGGGCTTGTAGATGTAGTAAATTCAACTGTAAACACGGCACGCATCTCAAACTCAAAGATGGGCGAGTACTATGGGACGTTTTTAAATGCCATGTCTACTATAGTGCAAGAATTTGGCGCAAAGGTTGTAAAAAACATAGGCGACAGCCTGCTTTACTATTTTCCAAGGACTGACTATGATTCTGACAAGGACTCGTTTCTTGATGTACTGGAAGTGCAGTCTCTCAATTATCGACTCTCATGGTGCCATAAATGAGATCATGTCTGAAAGATCCCTTCCACAAACCGACTTTAGGGTGAGCGCAGACTATGGCACCATTGCAAAATCACTGACTCCTGTAGAAGATATCTTTGGACCAACAGTGAATCTGTGCTCCAAGATAAACGGCACCGCATCTCCAAACGGGGTTGTAATAGGGGGAGACCTGTATCAGATTGTAAAATCATTGAAGAGCTATGAATTTGGCTTGCTTGGGTCATATAGCTTGGGTTTAAAGTTCAGCTATCCAGTGTATACCGTAACCCGACGTCCTTCCAAGCTTAGCTTAAAGTGCAAGTGATTAGCTTGAAAAGCAAACTAGTGTAATATCCCACGAGTTCTAATAGTTATCATGAGTTACCAAGACAAAATAATTTGCGTACAAGGCGGTGGGGGAGGAAACCTTGTTGCTGTTCTGTGCGAAGAGATTGACGCATGGGATTTGGCCCTCCGATACTGAATATAGAAGAATCTTCTAGAGCAATATTCCTTATTAGAAACGTGAACGCAAAATAGATGTTTGCTTAGATCAAGTAAGAACAAGATCGAAAAGATTGCCGAGGTCTTGGGACTGTTGGAGGAGAAGGGCAAGGGAAGGGACTGGCTGCTAGAAGAACTAAAGCGCCACAAGATAAAACTTGGAGTGATTCCTACAAACGCATACGACATTTTGCGCGCAGCACCAAATGACTTTGTATCTCACATATCTCGTCTGCTAAGAAATGACGAGTTTTTGATTGAAGACGTGCGTACCTTGACCAAGACATACCATTGGTTCTTCACTGATATAGTAGGCAGCTCCGATCCCTCTATATCTACAAAGGAGCAGGCCCGCAAGATTCTTGTCTTGACTGACTTGATTCGAAAGTCAGACGCATTTTTACATGGCGGTGCAAACTCTGCTACGGTTCTAACGACAGGTGATGGCATGGTGATTGGATTCTCCGACAGCTCCGAGCAACCGCTGCGCCTTGCAATCGAACTTCACAAGGCAATTTCAAGATACAACCAACTCAGGACGACAAAGGAGAAGCTCTATGTTAGAATTGGGATTGACACGGGACCTGTATATTCAATCAAAGATATCAACGGGAATAAGACTTTCTGGGGTCCTGGTATTATAATGGCAAGGCGTGTGATGGACTTGGGTGGCACGATGCAGATCTTTGCGTCATCAAGAATAGCAGACGACATTCGCAAACTTTCTCCAGAATACAAGGTAATCATGCATCCTGTGGGGGACTATATGATAAAACACGGTGAGCAACTCTTGATCTATAACATCTGTGGGGATGGATTTGGAAACAAGAACACTCCGACAAAAGGCAAGGTGCAAAAGAGCAAGGCAGTAGAGCAGGATTTCAAAAACAGCAGTACATTTTATTTTTCACGCGTAGATCTCAGAATTGAGGTTACCGATCCTAAAACAATGATGACCCACCACAGCTGGACATGGGACATAAAAAACATCTCAGGAGAACCAAAAGACCAGATTTTTTATTATCTTGACGGTGATGTCCCAAGGGACTTTCCTGACATGAATGTAATAGTGACTGGCAGCAATGGGGAAGAGCTCGATATAGTATCCTTGAATGTAAACAAGCCATACCACAAGGAGTTTATTGTAAAACTAAACAAGCCCCTCAAGCCAAACCAAAAGGGGCAAAAGATTACGTTAGAGTATGACTGGGAGGAACCAGAGCGCAACTTTTTCTACAAGGTCTCATCTGACTGTAATCTATTGCGGTACCACTGCACAACACCAAAGGGAGTTGAGGTAAAAAATAGGGTTCTCAAGGTAGACCCTGAGACTGGATCCAAGACCCATGCATCTCCTGCTGCCAAGGCACGATATCTTTCTGACAGAACTGAGATAACCTGGGAAAAGTCAAAACTTTCAGCATATGAAGCGTACAGGTTTGAGTGGTAAGACAACCTTCTATCAAATCAAGTCTAAAGCATCATTAGACACAAACATCATTTAAAAATAAACCCAGCCGGGTGGATTTGAACCCACGAGCTAGGGTACAGCAAAGTGTTTTTCAGGCACTCGGCATCACGTGCTTGCCAACCCTACCGGCATTCTTTATACAAAATTTTCATAAAAAAATGATCTTTGATTTTCAGTTGACTTCAGCTCAACTGTTAAAAATTATTTTTGATTTCATGACTCTGGCCAGTCGCCGCCACAATCTGGACAGCGGCCCCTAAAGCCGTGGTATCTCGACTCTGGTACCACAACTGCATTGTTGCATCCGCATGACTGGCACTGGGTTTTTTCGTATATCATTTTTTTATGCTCTAGACTCTGTGCATACAAGTGTTGTAGTACAGCTAATCTGTGGGATCTTTCTTATCTTCATTGCTATGATGTCCCTCAGCTCGTCTGGCGAGTCTGCCTGAATTAATGCCAAGATGTCATGTCTTCCAATTGTCATCTCTGCTTTCTTAATTTCAGGAAATGTTTTTAGCTCATCGAAGACATGTGTCTCGCTACCATCCTCGCAGTTTATCATCAAGTATGCTCTTGTTACGGTCTCTATCTTGTCAAGTTGAAATGTCTCTGACATGATATCAATATTGGAATTATACCATGTAATCTCTGCTTGCAAGATTAGCTAAGAATTTGCAAGAACAGCTAAACACGTGATATCAATCAGTGGTTCCAAGGTACCAAGTATGGCTTCAAAAAACAACGTAAGGGAGGCGATTGTATCCTATGCAATAGAAAAAGCCCTGATTGAGTATGGTAACTCTGCACTTGAAGAGGTATACTACAAACTATATCAGGAATACGCATTATACTTTGTGGACTGCTACCACAACCCAGAAATACTAAGAAGAGCCTTGCTTGAAACATTTGGGGATTCATACATTAAGATTGTGGAGCTTGTAAAGACACATCTTGGAGAGTATGCAATGCAGGAACACATCCGCAAGTTCCTCAAGACACTAGAGTGACTTTCTGTTTTAGTTCTCCTAATTAGGTGATGACTTGCTGAAAGACACCGATAGAAAAATTTGCTAACATTTGATCACTTTTGTAACTCTTGACACCCAAAGACCGAGCCCTCTCCAAACCTTGGAGCATAAATTACGACATGATGGTTCTCGCACAGCTTCTCCATCCACTCTTTTTTTCTTGTGTGCTCTATCTTGGAGATATCATAGGGACAGATGAGCGACCCCCCAAAGGCCTCAAATGCCTGGTGGGTTATCCGCTCAAGCTCGAGCTCAACTGCCATTCTAGTCATCGTGCTTACATCGGCAACAATTCTTGAAACCATCCTAAATGGCATGCTGAGGCCTGAGAGTAGAATTCCAATATTTCTTTTGCAGTCGTCCATTATCTCTTCTGTATTGCCGATAACCTTTTGTATCTGATGAATCTTGAGCCTTCCCGTTTGAAAATATTTTAGCGGAATACCGTATGTGAGCATCCGAAGCATTACAGAACCAGAGTCTTCGTCTGTAGCATACACACACTGCTCGTCAAGTGCAAGCCCATTTCTTATGAACCTAAACTCTATCATCCTTGCATACTCTGGTTCTTCGTAAAAGAGACAGATATGCTTTCTTTCCATGATGGAATCAATATACCTGAACGGATCTAAATCTAGATTGAATCCAGTCTTACCTAATGGTAATCCGTCTTCCAAACCCACCAATCCCGCTTTACTGGATGGTACCAGAATATTAAAGGAATCCTGTGTGTTGATTTGCTGCGTTAGACTGTACGATAATTCCTCTCTATTCTGCAGTTACCGAGATCTTGTCTTATGATTTTTATGCAGTGACTAATTCTATCAAAACATCATTTCATTGGAATCTCAATTGACTTTGTAATGCTGCCTTCATCGACGCCATTGACAAATGCCTCAATATTATCACCCCCAAGCTGCACTGCTGTGAGCGAGTTTACCTTTGTACTGTCGTGGCTTATCTGGAGAAAGACATTTAGATTTCCGTTGCTGCTATTCAAGCCATACTCGTCTTCAAATGCGATGGTCGTTACATTCTGGTTCATTATTCCTTTACATAGACGAGCATAGTTATCTGGTACCGTTTGCAAAAAGTAATAGTGAGTTAGATAATTTCCTGTTTTCAAGTTTTCAAGGTCAAGTGACCCGTTAAGAAAGTTACGGACTGGTTCTGGCACCTGTTCAACGTCTGCACTGGCATTTAGTGGAACCCTGAATTTTTGCATAACCCTTGCATTACCAGACGGTATATTGATTTCGGCTGAATTTGCAAGCGTAGTGTTGTGCCCCATGCTGGCAAGTCCGACTAAAATCTGGTCGCCTCCAAGCTCTATTCCTCTCATTGAACTTATTGTATCTTTTTTGTGGCTTATCTGCAAAAATGCGTTAAGGTTGTTGTTTGACTCTGGTCTTCCATATCTGTCCTCAAATGCAACGGTAGTCACGTTCTGGCCAGTTACACTGTAATGGATTACGGCATATTTGTCTGGGACATTCTGCAGAGTAACATAGTTTGAAAGATGTGAATTTGTACTGTTGTTTGTTACCTTGATTGATTTGCCTGCAAAGAAATTAGCTATTAGGTTGGGGGTCTTGGTAAAAGACTGGAGAGCTTTTACAGGAATTATTTCGACTGTTGCTAAATTTGATTTGCAAGCAGTTGAAGATTGGTTGGTATTGTTGTTTGAATTTGATATGTTAGGAATGATGAGTTTGGCATGAACGAGATCACCCGTGTAGTTTGCTGTTATGGGAATGTTGCCTTGGCTATTTGGGGTATAGTTTACAAGGCATACTAGGCTGCCATTTTGTGTGTAACAATTTGGTGTGGAAAATGAACCTCCGCTATTTCCATCGCCAAAGGTAACACTTCCAGAGACTGGCAAGGAAGTACCAGTATCATTATCCGATATTGTTGCATTGATGGTAACTGGGTTCTGACCAGTTACGGTCTGAGGCGTTAAGCTCATGCTTATACTTCGCTTCACAGCATTTGAGATTATCAGGGTAAAATACTGTGAGGTGTTAGGAAAGACACGCGAACCGTCTACTACGGCCTGCCATGTGCCTGGTATTCCGTTGCCAACTGCAACCTTGACGTTGTTTACAGTGTCATTTCCTGTAGTAGCCGGCTTGTTAGGTTGCGAGGAGTTTAGCAGATAAGGTTCTATGTGGTTTCCGCTAGGATCTATTAACGTGAGATTCAATTGGTTAACAAGTGTGCTTGCTGCAAAGGGAGCAGCTGGCGGGTCGTCCCAGACAAGTGTTGCCTTTACGTCGTCGGTTGTATTGGAGGTAAAATTGAACGTGATCTCTTTGCCACTACTGACATTTGCAACGTTTATCAGATGACCTGAACTTTGAAGTGCATTCCTGTCGATAAGCTCAACTGCGGACTTTGCGTTTATGGCTCCCCAACCATACTTGTAGCTTGGACCGGGACTGCCAAGATCAAGTGCAGTGTGAACCAGAATGGCCTTGACAGTGCTTGGTAATAGGCCAGGCGAGTTCGGATGTAGCTGATTCCACTTTTCAACCATCAACGACCCAATTCCAGCTGCCAGGGGCGTTGCATAGCTTGTTCCGCAGGGCGCAGTTTCATAATTTGATTCGTTTAAGTTAAAGTTAACACCAGTTGTGATTAGATAGTCATTAGGAGTTTCTCCATAACAACCTGGGGCAACAATGTCTGGCTTGATACGTCCATCAGAAGTTGGCCCAAATCCCGAGGTGTCAGATATACTATAATCCTTTGAGTAAATCTCTCCTACCGAAATGCTGTTCTTGGCAGTGGCAGGGGGGTCTACGGTCGTAAAATTTTCAGTAGGATCGCGATTGCCTACAGCTTCAAAGATGGTAAGACTCTGATTGGCAATTGCTCCAGTAGTAATATTGTCAATAGCTATGGAGGTGGGAGTATATTGGCCAAGACAACAGGCTCCGCTAACTGCTGAAGATATGGACATTGTGGCAAGATCTATATGTCTTGTTGATATGATGTTATAATCTTGTGAAAATTGCTTGTCATCGTTATAATCTACACTGGGAGGACCACCGTTAGTATTACAAATATCTGGATTTGTAACTTTTGCATAACCGATGGATGTTATGTTTACATGAGGGGCTATTCCGGACCACTGGTTTTCAGTACCAGTCCAACATACTTGCGTTCCATAGCACACATGATAGTTATTGCTCATGCTACCATCTCCACCAAGAATTCCTGCAACGTTTGTAGCATGGTCCTCATTGCATGATCCTGTCTGGTCCCAGAGGCGACTGCCAAAATCAGGATGATAGGGAAATACTGTTCCGCCATCATAGACGAAGACTGTAACATTATCGCCAAGCAAGCCTACGCCATTTTTAGATGGCTCCTCTCTGGTTTACATAATCCGCATTTGCCGTAATCGTTCCATTGTCACTTTGTGCCACAAGGGGCGGTTCTACAACATCAATGAATTGTACGTCATCTATCTGTGCAATCTTTGTTATTGTAGAATACAGATTGGTAAGAGGCAATACTGCCGTAACCGAAGGAACCAAGGGAACCTCTGCCTCTACCATTCCGCCATAGCTTGTTATGGTCTGGGCTACATTGGTCATGTTTGCATCTATGTTAAGATCTGCTGTTATCACTGCATAGCTTGGTAGACTGGTACCAGGAGCATTCTCAAGTGCCCACGACGGAATCTTGCTTGTATCATTTGCAGCCAAGATTGGGGATATCTTATATGACGAAAGGAACTGCCCGGTCCATCTTACATCTGGTGGTATGGAAAGTATACTAAAAGGACTTGCGATGCCAGATGCGACAAATGTGTTGCCGCTTACATATTGGAGCAACGTGATTCCTTGACTTGCAAGCTCTGCTTGATCTGAAGATGTAGGTGGACTGTTAAACTGGATCAAAAAATGATACTTTTGACCAGCCTTGAGACCATTCTGGAAACTCATGATGGAAAATGGGTTTGGTGTTGGTTCAAACGCGGTGCTCTTAAGTAAAACTGTGTCTCCGCCCCACTGGGCAACAATGCTTCCTGCGATGTTGTTATAGCTGAATGTCGCTTGCAGTCCTTTAATGTTCAAACTGTTTGTCACTGCAAGATCTGGTTTCTTCTTCCCGTCCCAGTTTCCAAAGACGCCGGTGTTTACTCCACCCATCTCTATGAAAGTTATTGGCTCGGACCCAGGACCAATTGAAGCAGTTGTTTGCTTTGTTGGGTCACCTCTTGTGAAAGATGATCCGTTTAGGATCTGTCTGCCATTTGATTGAAAGTCTAGAATCCTTGTACCATTTGGAGAGGGGTCTATGGTAAGCCTACCGTTGTGGTCAAACATGAAGGACGTGAGATTACCAATTAGATTCTGCATCGCAGGAACTGTTCCTGAACTGCACGCTGTCTGAATATAAGTCCAGCCCGGGATTGCTGGCAAGATGTAGGTCTTGGCAGAATTACTGATGGCAAAGATCTCGTCCTTTGCCGAATCGTATGCTGCGCCAGATAGAACATCTCTTACAGGAATTGTTGCCACCACAGAGTTAGACAAGTCGTTGATTACCGAGACTGTCTGTGAAAAATAATTGGTAACAAAGATGTCATTTCTTGTCGGGTCATACACGACTCCAGTGGGGCTATTGCCAACTGGTATAGTGGCTATCACAGAGTCTGACGAGTCGCTTATTACAGAAGTTGAGTTGGCATACGAGAGCCCAACAAATACCTCGCCCCTTGCTGGGTCATAAGCAATGCTTGAAGGATAGTCGGTTAGGGAAATGGTAGATCTAATAGACCCAGTATCAGGAGATACTATCGACACTGATTTGACGCCACTGTCTTGGCTTACGGCAAAGATCTCTTCCTTGAAAGAGTCATAAGCCATTGCCCATGTACCGCCACTTAGAGGAATCGTTGTGTTAACAGAGTTTGACGCGTCATTGATTACAGATATTTTATCCTGTCCGTCATCTCCTACAAAGATCTCGCCCAGAGACTGGTCATATGTTATTGCTGTAGTGTTACTGCCTACGGGAATTGTTGCCACCACAGAATTTGTTACGTCACTAATCACGCTGATGTTTCCTCCGCCATCATTTGTAACAAAGAGCTCGCCCTTTGCCGAGTCATATGCGATACCGCGAGGAGCATTTTTTACAGGAATTGTTGCCACCACAGAATTTGTTACGTCACTAATTACAGAGACTGTTCTTGAATAATAGTTTGTAACAAAGAGCTCGCCCTTTGCCGAGTCGTATGTAATGCCAGTGGGGCCGTTTCCCACCGCCACCTGAGTTTTGGCAGTTGTAACGCAATAGCCGTCTGCATCTGACCTGCCGTTTCTGTCAAATGCTTCATAGAAGAGAGTATTATTGTTGGCATTTGCTCCCCATGTCCAAGAGTCTTCCTCGGTTGGGTCGATGCCAAGCTGTGGATCATTTATTGTCATCAAGACAGGGGCGCTGGCAATATACGCTGGCTTGTCTGTAGCAACGGAAATAAGATTTGATGGAATTTTGTCAAAAGTAAGATTGACAACTTGGTCACCACCTGCTGCTTGGTAATCTACTGTAACTGCAGTTGGGATTGCTGAAAAGTCATAGAGCTGAATTACTGGCCATGCTGACTCTAGTTTGGCAGATGCTCCATAGCCTGCGGAATTTGTGTTCAAAGTCTTGTTCTCTCTGACTACATGTTCCAGAACCATTCCATTGCCAAATCCGGTACACGTATTGCTAAGAGGACCTATCGGGATCTTTGAACCTGTAACAGATAGACCTATGGCGCCGTCAAATCCGTTTTCTGCAACAGTAAACCCTTTGGTCTGCGAGCCAAAATCGACACCTCCAATCGTGCCACTTTTGCAGAACGCTCCAAAGTTCAGACCTTTTGCAGGAACAGGTGCAGTGTTGCTTGCAGTAATTGCTTGATTCCTGTCGGCAAAATATCCGTACCAATTGCCGTCTGTTGCCTGTGCCATTCTCAACTTCTTTCCATTAACTGTAACTACGGGCTCGCCATAGGGTTGGTCCAATCTGTTTATGTTAGGATCAGATACTATTACCTGGACCACTTGGGGCCTGCAAAGTAATTGTTGTACTGTGAATTTTCTGCAGAGACAAACAAGTTTGGATTTGAAGCGACCAGTGCATGAACTTGCTGTAAAAACCCTGTGACAAGTGGTCCTGAAAAATAATTTTGTGTAGGAATTATTCCTATCGTTAACACAAGGAGGAAAAATATTCCAACAAATCTCATTTTAGATTTTTCCGGTAAATCCGTTCTAGCTTCTGCGTCTTACTGCTATCCATATTCCTATGCCTGACATTATGGCAGCTATTGCTAGCCCTGCAGCCCATCCTATGGCTTGCATTGGATCTTGCTGATTATTGTTTGTAGTACCGGAGGCTGTGCTAGAGGAAGCACCCGTCCCAACTGAATTTATTGCATACACTTGGTATGTGTACTGTGTGCCAGAAGAAAGACCAGTATCAGAATATGTGGTTGCTGTGGAGCCTGTGTTGGCTTGAATGGTAGACCATGTATTGCCATTATCGGTAGACCTCTTTATTTCATAACCTGTAATTGGAGAGTTGCTGTTGTTTGATGGTGAGGTCCACGATAGATCTATCTGAGATGATGAAACAACATTGGTTGCAAGTCCTGTTGGGGAACTAGGCGCAGTATTGACATTATTTTGGTGAATTACACCTGCTAGCAAAAGTGGCATATCGGAGTGATTGAGTGTATTCTGTGTGATGACATCAGAGTCAAGGTTGCTTGCAGGTAACACTGTCTGGTAAAAGTTTGAGCTTGGTCTGAAATCCATGGGTTCAGGATTATTTGAATTGCCATTTAAGATGAAATTCCAGTCATTAAACCCAGTAAGAGTTGTAGGCGAGCCCGTGTATTGTGTGCCTATATTGTTCAGGATTTGTGAGTATGTGTTGGTGTCAACGCCGTTGTTGTCCCAGTCATCTGTAACTCCAGTTGTACTGCTTATGATACCACCAGATGGCGTAGACCAGAAGATTGCGCGTTGTTGGCCTGCACATGAGGAGCCTGAAGGATACGCGTAGCTTCCTATGTTAGAATCTGTAAGGGAATTTTCATTAAGGTTTGCAAGAGCCGTATTGGAATAGTCAAGAGGCCTGCAAGAGTCTGCGTTCTCTTTGAATTGATATAGATAGTTCATTACACTAAGATAGTTGGGCTTGTAATTATTTATGTCAGAACCGCCGTGGTTCAAGCCTAGGTTGTGGCCAAGCTCGTGCATGATTGATCCTTCCTGCTCATCCAAACTTCCAACACCATTTGTAAAACCGCCAAGAGATATGATAAAGTCATTGCCATATACCTCTGACCAGCCAGATGATGTGGGAGCTCCCCACTGGTAGTTTACAAACATGGCATAATGGAAGACCTGTCTTTTTGCAGTGAGGCAGTTAAACGCATTTGCATTAGAGGGACTGTACCCAGGAGGAACTCCATTGAGTGGACAGTAGGACGTGTTGCCTGACCTCTCTGCAGCAGTTCCAAAGAAATTTTGTTTTAGAAACGGATAACTCTGATAATATCCAGACGAGCTAGTACATGCGGCATTTGCCGAGTCGTAATTTTTAACCACATTTTTTACGTTGCAATAGTGAAGCCCAATATCGGCAATGCCTGATGTTGGTACAGTTGCTGGATTCTGACCCATGCCGACATGAAGAACTATACCTTGTTGGGCAAATGCACTTACAACATCGTAGATTGCTTGTGGTTGGGGACACTGTCCAGTCATGCAATCAATTTGTAGATAAATGTCTTTTTGGTTAGTGGATGGACACACTGTATAACCTGATGGATCGCTTTGCAAAGTGGCACCTGGGGTGCATGGTAGATCGTATCTGTACTGGACCTGCACACCCCCGATTGAGCTATCAGTGAAGACTACATGCAGACCTGATCCATAAGTTCCGTCTTTCCAATGTGCACAGATGCCATCATTGTCGGGGTCTCCTCCATAATTTGCACAGCCACCATCATTTAGATCTAAACTTACTGGAGTTGCTGCATATGTGTTGGCACCAATTGGCACACTATCTGGATTGTTAGTAGCATATGCAGAGTTGAATACTAGTAAGACTGTGAAAGATGCCAGAACCAATATTGCCTTGAACCCAACCCCGGTCATTCCGATCTCGGTTTGTTTTAATTCTATTAAGCATTTCTGCGAGAGATTGGAATAGATTAAAATTTTTTCCGTGGAGAGTTTATTTTCTCAAAAGATTTCACAATTATCATTTTAATTTGAAAATTTTTCAAAACTTGTAGAACCACAGAAATAAAGAAGAAATAGTTCTTTATTGCAGATTCTATGTTGGGGTTAGAGGGAGTCTATAGGATATTGGGAGTAGCTATGGCAGCCGTGCTTTTTGGCGTCTTGGTTTTCTCAATTCCATCTGCCTATGCTGTTACAACTGTCACATGGGACTCTGCAAGCCATAGCATCTTTGATGGTGGAATTAACACATTTACGGCAATCCCTCAGTTCACTGTTACTGACTCTAGGTTTGTCGGTGTCTTGCCAGCTGGTCAGCAGATAAATGTACTTGTAAACTCTACCTCAGATCCGACAGGCATTACACTAACACTTACCGAGAGCGGTACCACTGGATCTTTCACAGGTCATGTCATTTTTTCAAATGGAACTGGATTGTTTAGTACCTCAAGCTCGCAAACAATTGGCGTAAACCAACCAGCTGCAAATGTAAATCCAAATGCTGTGGACACCATCATAAGCGGACCTGTCAGCTTTTACGGAATACAGGTCTTTTCCACAACCGACAGTGTAACTGGTACTTTCATGAACCTTACAGAGACTGGAAAAAATACTGGCATATTTGAGAACACATTGCACTTTACAACTGGACCATCAGTCAATGGTAGCTCAATTAGTGTAAACGGGGGAGACATTGTTACGATAACAGACATTAGCAATCAAGATGTTACAAATGAGATTGCTACTCCAAATCCAAATGCCGCGCTAGGTGCAGTGCCTTCGCAGTATCTTGACAAGGTTGATGTAGTATACAACGGAGTCAAGGGACAGACAATTCTCAACTCTGGCGGCATACCGGGAGGAGGGGGAGGTGGACTCATACGCCCAGGCACTGTACTCCTGGGAGTTTTGGGTGGAAGCTTGTTTACAGGCGTATTTCACCCACCAAGCATTGGCAACGACTACCTTTACCCATATGATAACGGGATAACAATTAACGGAAAATCGTTTGACATTGAGAACTATTCTACTACAATTCCGCAGCAGGTGCTAAAGATTGGCACTTCTGCAAACTTTGGCTTTAAGATACTTGACGAGAGGGGTGCATATACCATATCGGATGTGGTGATGTACTTTCACTTCAAGGGAGACCCATCTGCTGCAAATGCTGACACTTGGATAAGCTGGGACAAGTACAGGGGTACAATAACTCATGACCCTAACAAAATCTTTAGCAGCACGTCTGTGAACACTACACTAAATGGCAAATTTATGCATGCCAACTTTATGATGATTCCGCAAAAGACCATGCCTGATTCTAGCCTGATAATGAGAATGTGGGACGAAAAGCTTGCAATGGGCGACGTACCAATTTGGGGTGCGATAGTGATTGTTGACCCAAACTCCCCAGTGTATGTGAAAAAGATTCCAACAGACCAGTATGGTGATTACGTAACACTTGAAAATTTGCTACAAAGAGATGGATATGACGTTCCGCTCTTACTCAACAAGATGCATACCATGCATGACATCTACACATCAATTGACATAAACTGGGTTTACGACAAGGGGGTCGACAAGCTTTCAATGGTAGAATCAGACAAGTCAGGAAATCTGCTTGGAACACTAGTGTGCAACCTCACCAAGGCTCAGATGCAGCCAACAGTAACAGACCACAACTACTTCCTCTTTACCACTACGCAACTTAACAGACAAGATGTATCAGGGGAGGAGGAGGCAAAACTAGTCGAGGCGCAAAAGGCAGTCAAATTGGCAGAGGAGATGGGACTAGTGCGCCAAAGCAACTTTGATAAACTGTACCCCTAAATGATTGCCAGTACTGTGAGCTGACTTAGTTCTGCATATTGATTTGAATCTACAAACCTATAACATGTTTGCAATTCTTGTACGAATTCTATATTGGGAAATTGTTAGGAGCGTGTTACATTAAAGGTCGCACTAGCTAGGGTCTTTGTGAATGTGGATATTGGACATAGATGTTTTTCAAGCCGCTTAGAATTCCGGATGGAATTGGATAATTTATGGAAAAGGTGCCATTTTTTACCGTCACAGTAAAAGTGGGATTGTTCACCAATAGCAAACTGCTTCCTATTTTGCCAGTATAATTTCCGTCCGGAAACTGGGACCCATTGATAGTAATATTTGTTCCAATGGGGCCGTGGGTAGGAAATATGCTCAAAGTTGGTTTTATTATTACTACAGTCTTTGACATGGTAAGATATCCTCTCGAGTCAGTTACATTGACTTTCACCAAATAGGTTCCATTCTTATCATACATGTGGGTGGATACCGCCAAATGTGATACTGGACTCTTGTCACCAAAATTCCATGAATATTCTGGAACTGAAGTAATTTGTATGCCGGGCGCTGGAACTAAGATTGCCATAAATGACAGATTATCTTTTGGAAGGCCCATTGATGGGTATGTGGAAAACAATGGATCGGTTACATTTATCTGGCCAGTTATGTTCTTCATGTTTGAGATTACCATTACGCAAAAATCTTTCTCTTCATTTAGGGAAGGAGATGTGATATCAACATAACCGTGGAATTTCCCAATGTTTGAGTACCTGTGACCTGGATTGGAGTTGTCTAGACTAGTATAGTCATAGTCGGAGGGATTGGTCTTGTCCCAATACCACGTATACCACGCATATGGAGTTGAGGAAGAAACAGAAAAGCCAGCATAATCGTCTTGAATTATTACTCCCTCAAACTGATCATAGTTTGCTTTTAGGTTTGTATTGTTTACCGTGACCGTGAAATATTCCCTATCTCGTATCTTTGTGGGATTGTAATAATCCCATTCTGTCACGTTTCCGTTGAACTTATGACTGGTATCATTATTCTTCAATCTATAATCGTGGTTCATTACAATACTAGTGGTTGTCTCGGCCGGCGTATCGTCTCCCCAATTCCATGTCTTCAAAGCACCAGGCTGAGCTCCTTGCAGATAAAATCCCTCCATGAATGGTGTTGTACCCCGAAGATCGCACAATGTAAGATTGTTCAAACCTGTGGGAACTTGGGCTATGTAGAATCGCTGGCCAACGTTTACAGTTGGTTGACCTTGTTGGAAATAGAAGAAAAGAAAGAGCCCTAGGGCTACAGCTACACCGATATAGGCATAGATATGGCGCCCCATCACTTCAAATATCTTGTTCTTATTCTTAAGAATGACTTGAGTGCTGCAAACAGACGACTAAAAATTTTGGAAAATTTTTGTTTATTTAAAATAATTTTAATGTAATGCGGTATATGCTAAAAATATGCTTTGGCTATAGGATCTTGTTACAGAAGATTTTTCTACATGATGATGCCGCTTTATCTGATTGGCTGAAACCCAGTTATCCTCATCATTACAAAACAATTCGGAGGACTGGATAGCATTTCTTGCTTCAATATTGAGCGGCGCGTCATCTGCAATGGGAAGCAATCCAAATCCTTCGGTCATGATGTTTGGGCTAATCATTGCTTCAGTTGGCAAAGCCCTTCCGTCACTAGGGCAAAACTTGCAGATCTTACCAAGTCTGAAAGATCCTAAAGACTTGCAAACCCGAAGAAAAATCCAGAAAGAGATATTAGAAGATAGTATTCTTTTTGTGGGGGCAATTGCAGGTTATTTGGCAACTGCCCTATCAAACACCCATGATGAAAAATGGACAGTATTGGGAGTAGTTTTGGGGATGATTGGAAAGGTCATTCCCTCGTTAGCTGATGCTGAAGTTCGCAAGAATGACTTGTTTGAAGATGCAATATCTATAATCATAGTAACAATTGGTGGTATCATGTACTTTTTACAGAGCGATCCTTCTTATGGAACTTTTGTGTTGGCATTAGGAATCTTAGCAAAAGCCCTGCCTTCGTTGCGAGGGAAAAAGAACGTAGAATCTCCACCCGCAGCTATATGATCTTGTCCTCTGATAATCAGTTTCTATTGGGTACAAACTTGGCTGGGTATTTGAAAAATTTGAGGGACTACTCTTTGACAATCAAGGGTTTGTAACAGGAGTAGATCAGACACTTGATCATGGTACGGCTAGTCGGCTATATGCCGAAGACAATGAAGAGATAAGATATTTTGTAAAGCGGTGGCATGACATGGTACCACCAGAGTACTGGTTGATTTTTTAGATTTCTCAAGAAAAAGGGATTATAAGAGTAGAAGAATCTATTCTATTCAAAATATCATTTGTACCCAATCTCAGTTTGTGTATGTTGAATTTTATTTTTTGATATAAAATTATTATAAATCATTATATTGGATGCAAGTGACGAAATTTTGTCTTGATTACTCGACACGATTTAGTAAAATATGACAAAAGCGGAATGTGCAAAGTTTATGACAATTGGCCAAAACTTGCAGAAAAATTCTATGGCATAGATTATGATAAGATTGATTTCAAGGGAATCAACCACATTGTTTTTGTTGGAATGGGAGGCTCTGGCATAATTGGAGATACGCTATCATCCATTCTATCAAAAACTAGAATACATGTCTGCGTGGTAAAGGGGTATCACCTTCCAAACACCGTGGACTCGAGAACCCTTGTGGTTGCAACAAGCGTATCAGGCAATACTCAAGAAACACTGACGGTAGTAGACAAGGCAAGAAAAACAGGCTGCAAGCTTGCAGCATTTTCTTCTGGAGGAAAGCTGGAAGAATACTGCAAAAAAAACAGAGTAGAGCACAGAAACATTCCAATGCTGAATTCGCCACGTGCCTCCTTTCCTGTTTATTTGTATTCCATTCTCAATGTCTTGGGTCCAGTAATACCCACAAAGAGATCAGATATCATGGAATCAATTTCATCTTTGAAGAAAACCCATGCGCAGATCTCCTCTTCCAACCTGAACAAAAATAATCCATCAATTGGCCTTGCCCTGTGGCTGGCTGGACCACCACTGATTTACTATCCAATAGGGCTGCAGGCAGTAGCCATTAGATTCAAGAATTCTTTGCAGGAAAATTCAAAGATGCATGCATTTGCCGAAGATGTCATAGAAGCATGTCATAATGGTATAGTTTCATGGGAGCGGCCTTCTAAGATAAGACCAGTCTTGATACAAGGAAAGGATGATTATATCAAAACAAAAGAGCTATGGAAAGTAGTAAAAGAATATTTCAAGACAAATAAAATTGATTACAAAGAAATTCATTCTATGGAAGGAAGCATACTCTCCAAAATAATGAGTCTTGCCTATTTGCTCGATTATGCCTCGATTTATCGTGCAGTTATGGAAGGAGTAGACCCTACTCCGGTAAAATCTATTGACTTTGTAAAAAAAAGACTAGCTAGTTAACTACTTGTAAAACTATAATTCAAGCTAGCTAAAAGAACAATTGGATTTGAATTCTGGTGATCTGGTTTCTGTGGTAATGCCTATTTATAATTCGGAAAAGTTTTTGGCAGAATCTGTCGAATCTGTTCTGCAACAGTCATACAAAAACATCGAAGTCATTGCAGTAGACGATGGCTCTACTGACAACTCACTTGAAATTTTAAAAAAGCATGAAGGAAAAATTACCGTCATCTCTCAGAAGAACAAGGGCTTGGCAGGCGCAATAAATTCTGGAATAAAGGAGATGAGAGGTAAATGGCTCAAATGGTTCTCAGGAGATGACATTCTGTATCCTGATGCAGTTGAGATCCTTGTAAATGAAGCAAGAAATCTGCCAGACAACATAGTATACTCAAATTGGGATGTAATTGATGAAAAAGGGAAGAAGCTTCGCACTTTTTTGGAATCAAACTATAATGACTTGGCAAACTTTGACTTTAATGTAAGGCTTCTTGACGGCCAGCAGATCAATGTAAACACATGCCTAATACCTTTTTCTTTGCTTGAGCGAGGGTGCTCAATTGAGAACCTCGACGATCCTGTAGCCATTGATTACGACTTTTTTATAAGATCTGGAATCTTGTTTGGTACAAAATTTCATCTTGTGTCAAAACCGCTTGTCGGATATCGGGTCCATGGCAAACAGCTTTCGCACAAAAAGATACTGGAGACGCTTTCATACCTGTCTCAAGTTAGGAGCTCTGTACTATCTAGGCTTGACAAATCAAAAAGGGAAGAATATCTGGTAGCCTTGGAGGAATTTAGCAAAAAGAAACCAATTCAAAGAAAGACTGCTGAACTTGGCTTGAAAATAATGACACGAACACTACCCCGCTGGGCAACCGATCAGATACTGGTATTTTACCTAAACAAGATAAGAACAACTCGATAACTGATTAGTTTGATTCCTTTGTTTACAATACTTCTTATGCAATGTTTTGATGTAATGTGGAAGAGACAAATAAAATGAGTAATGGCCTGCCACTGGTATCTGTCATAATAGTAAATTACAATCGGTAAGACTCATTTGGAAAAATGCTTGCCTTGTCTTTGATGCAAAATGACTATGAAAATTATGAGGTAATTCTAGTTGATAACAATTCAGTTGATTCCAGTGTTGAATTTGTACAAAAGAACTATCCATCAATCAAGGTGGTCACACTTGAGAAAAATCTGGGATTTGCAGAACCAAACAACTTGGGTGCCAAGGAGTCAAAGGGTGATTTTCTACTCTTTCTCAATAACGACACAATCCCAAATCCGAACTTTATCAGCAGAACTAGTAAAGGTAGCAAAAGAAGACTCTGAGATTGCAATATGTCAAAGCCTTTTACTCAA
>NZ_RCMB01000010.1 GCF_011319465.1 Candidatus Nitrosotalea sp. TS | reverse complement strand
CCGATAGCTTGCAATTACATTGTCTATGCCGGTTGGAACTCTGGATCCATGAAGCCCATCTCCAAAAGTGACAACAATTTTTTCTTCTTCATTAATTGAGGTAATGTAATGCCTGTCAGACGGTTTGCTATCAAGGAAATCTTCTTTTTCTTCCCATCTTACATCATTGACAAGGACTTCAAGTGAGCTCTCAACTTCAGTAGGGTTTGATGCTTGATGAAGTAAATGTCAGAGGTCCTTTTTCCAAAGTAAACTTTTGGAAATGGTAACGATGCATCTCCGCTTCCAAGAATTTCTTTTTTAACAGATTGTCCATGAGAGAACGGATACAATGTTTGAGCGTATCTCGCAGTAGCCTTTCAGATAGTGATGGAACAAGCGGCAGTTCGGTTGTGACATAGGTTTTGTCAGATTTGAAGGCGACGTCGAATACTCTTGCTATTTCTTGGTTTTTTGATTCGGAAACAGCAATAGAGTATTGCAGATATCCAGAATCGTCTGCAACCATTGTTATTTTCAGCAAATTGTTGCGCTCAATTGCCAGTTTTTCTGTGATGCCAATACAATAGTCATTTAGTTCGTCTTCAGTAATAGAATTTCTCAGCGTTTTTTCGATTGACTTGGATGATTCTTTCATTGCCTCTATAGCTGTAAAGATGTACCTGACAATATTTGTCAGAATTAGCATGATGTCACTTACTTTATTATGTATCACGATATCTTGGAATGTTTGTGTCTTGTGTTTCATATCATCAATCGCTTCGGTTAATTTTTGAATGGAATTGTTCAAGATGAGATCTATCAGTTTGTTACGGCTTTCGTCATCTTTCAGATCTATTTTTTGCAGGTCTCCTAACTGATCCTTTAGTTTTGAAAGTGGAAGTACTAGATCTATTGCAGAGCGCAGCAGTTCTTTGAGGGCCGAGTGGATCTCAACTTCAATAAAATCAATCTTCTTTCTTTCTTTTTCTATAATGTCTGCGATTTCGCGAACCAGTGCAGCCATTATGCGTATGCTAGTTGTGATTGCCCGATTTTTTGTTTGCTTTGATTCGCCTATGACAATTCGCTTAACCTTTTTCATTAGTTCGTCGCTTTCAGGCATATTGTAAGCCAAATATTGCTCCCAAAATGACAATGGTGAAAGATATGCTCCTATTAGATATGTTCCCTTTACAATGTAGTTGAATTCAAAATTTCCATTTTCATCAGTAAGATTTGGTCGTTGTGATATATTTTTGAAGATGGTCTTGTCCTTTTTCCTCACTTCCTGGACATATTTTTATTTGATAATCGTAAAGAGGCCTATTGTTTCTGTCCAAAAGTTGCCCTTTTATCTTATTTGTGTTATCGGTGATAGAAAGAAATGAGCCTGTTTTTATCGATGCGTGGGTTCCCTCAAGTATGAGATTATTTTCTTTGTATGTCTTCTCAAGAGAAGGAATTTGTGCCTCGGTTTTTAGTTCAAACGTCGGGTTTACAATAATCTTTGATGTTCGGACATTAAAGTCAGACTTTTGAACAATGTCCCAATACAGGTTAAGCCTGTTTGTCTCTTTTTCTACCACTACTGTTAGATCATATGACTTTTGACCGTCCAGTGTCATTCGTGCCGCAGTCTTTTTTTCGTTTAACTCAATTATTGCATAATGTTCTTCACCTGCAATTTGGATAACATTTTCTTTGCCGTCTCGCATTATGTTTTCGTTTGGAATCTCGTCAATCCATTCCAAACCAAGCTTATCTCGCATAAAGGAACGGAGACCTTCAAGGCCTGATTCTCCGGTTTCCTCTTTTTTGAGATGTTCTAAAAGATTATCAACTTGCTTTTGAGTCTGGATCTTTGGAATAGAGGGAATTTTTTTGATTTGCGGAATCACAGGACTTGGAAGACCTTTCTGTAGAGCCTTGTCTTCTGCGTTTATCTCTTTTTGTACAGCGCCTATTTCCTGCTGTGCCTGCTTTGTGACATTTTTTATTTCCGAGTCTGCTGCCTGAGTCAGCCCTTTTTTGAATTTTGTTACAGGACCATTTTTAGAAGTCATGTACGTTTTCAGCTTGCGCCAAAATGTGGACCTTGTTGCTTCAGGTTCTTCCGGAATGTCATCCCAACAAAAGGCATGCTCTATTAATGATTCACCGCTAAAACTTACTAGCACTAGCTTGGTAACGTCTTTTCTAATTCCATACTCCAAGTGAGTTTCATTTGCCACTTCTTTTACTCTGAAAAGTTGTGTTTCTCTGTTGAACGGGACAGGGGTTTGTTCATTTACAAGAACCAAAGGAGAGTTTGGTTTTATGTCAGACACTTTGTTGTCAAGATAAATGACAGATGACAGCAGACTCTGGCCTATCATATCCCACATGTCACTTGATTTTGTGGCAACTTCGAGTTTATGCCTGTATTCGATATCAGACTGAGACAGAAATTCCACAGAGTGTGCGACTGCATCAATTTTTATCTCATGAGACGGGAGAACCTGAAAAATTGAAGACTTTATTGTTCTCCACCTGGAAAGCATGCGAAAATCATCAGTTCTCTTAATTCTGAACATATATGGTCCTGGAAGAATTCTTCTAAACGAGAAATTGCCATTTTTGTCAGATTCGGTAGAGGCAACCAGATTACCACCTGCATCCAACAGTTCTATTTTGACTTGGACTATGGGCTGGTCTCTTTCGCCTTTTCCCGTTAATGGCTTGATGTTTTCGGCTATGTTGCCCTTGATTGTACCAAAAGACGGTGGAGGCGTGTCATGACCGAAGCTATACAGAGGTTTTGTAAGTTTGTACATTTTTGTTCTTCTAATATCATAAGTCTTAGTCAAGGCATGCTCGCTTTGCCAACTGATTTCCGTATGGTTATTGTAGTCCTTCTTTTCGGTTATCTGGACTATTGTCTCGTTAATGTTATCAGTAATTAGAATAAAATCTCCTACATTCAATATGTTGTATATTTTATCAAGACTAAGAGAGGTGGTGCCCTCTTCGATGTTTTCTTTGATCTTGGAACCATCTAGTATCATTAGATTTGCATCTGATGCAACATATACTGCCTCATCAGTTTCAAAGATCACTGACTGATCGTTTTCTTCAGTTATAACAGATTGCATCTTGAAATTTTTAGATATGGTACCGGGGGATTTTTCACTTGCCTCAAACTGTGCAAGCGAAGATGCCGATATACCAGGTATTGGTTTATGATTTATGTTATACATTAATTCAATTATGGATTCGTCAAGAACTGCAGTACCAAAAAAAGATTCATTCATAATTTGTTCCTGATAGTATGTCAAAATGTCTGCCAGATATGCCCACATGTCCATCATGACCAACCCCCAATCCTTTTCAGTCCTGTTAGTCCAACGTGATAGTGTAGTCCATTTCTTGTTTGAGATTGCATTGATCATGTTTTGTCTAAAAGTCAGATAGTTTCCAATCCTATAATTTACCACAGGAAGATATGGATCGTTTATCGGTCTTTTCAAAAATGTTTTTGGTAGATCAGATATCATAGAATCACTCTATTCAACAAATTCCAATGTAAGAAGACCAAGCTCTAAATGAAGAGGGTCGTTGTTGAGCCGTATTATTTCTGATTCATCCACTGGAAGATATCCGCGTTTTATGTTCATCTCAGAAATATCGTCTTGAATTGTTCCATTTTTTTTCACTGCAGAATATATAGAAAATTCTCTATGATTTCCAAGTTTTGTTATCAGCGCAGATGAAATTCCTCTGACTTGGTTTATTGCATCATATAATTTGCTCACATAGACTGGTTGACCAAAAGAAAAGTTGTCTGGATGAAAGAATCCTTTCTTTCCTTCATCATAGTTGGCATTTCCAAGTACGTTTCGAAGTCTCCTTTCCACATCATGCTTGCCAGCCTTCTTTTCTAGATATACAACAATTCCAACATCTACGTAAACGTATTTTGCAAATTCTAGCCTTATTTCATTGCCAACTGTCTTTATTTTATTTGCATATTGCCGTCACCTCCGATAGAAAGTCAGAATCTGCAATATGCTCTGACTTGGCATCGATTGCAATTATTACGGTGTTCCAGCTTCCGGTAAATACAATTCTTGCTCGTATGTCAGTTATCTGCGGAAATTTTCTTTTTATCAAAGAGGCATAGTCTGCCCCGGTGATTGCACGCTCCTGAAACTTTAGCGTTCTAGGACCTGTTATCTTTGCGTCCTCGATTGACTGCATATCGGTTCCGCCGATGGCAGGCAACGGGTTTGTGACTGATGCTATAAAGTCGTATTTTTGGCGATCAAATTTCCTAAGTACATCTCTGCCTACGTTACCCATGCTTCCAAGGCTTGTCCTATACCGTGCTCTAATTGTGCTCCACGGAAGCGGTTTTTTTCCATTTATGCCGTCGCCAAATCGTATCTGTCCATACCCTTCATCATCGACTGATACGGTAAAGTGCTTATCGAAGGGACCTGCATCTAACAAGTCGTCTGTTTCTTCCCAGATCTGGTTATCTACCCAAACTTCAAGCGAGCTTTTAGCAAGATACGGAAGTAATGAATCAGAAACAAATGCCAGTGGCCTTTCCTTTAGTTTAAAGACAAAATCTTCAACATATTCACTTCCTTTCTTTAACATATCAATTCCAGATATTGTCATGCCTTCAGTGACTCGAATAATATTGGTACATGACACGACATATCTTGAATCATAACTTGATTGCAGAGCTTGATTTGCAGACCATGTGATTTTTGTAACCTTTACATTTTGTTCTGTTTGCATTTTAGGTTTTGACATTTTACCATCCAAGAAATTTCCATGTAATGATTCAATAGAAATTTCAGTCAGCACAGGCTCTTCAATTAATTGTACTACTTCTTTTTTTTCTTCTTGTTCAAACAAGACAAAATCATTATTTCTAATGTGACTGTGCCAGCCTCCAAGATATGCACTGTGTACACCTCTTCTCAGTTCATTTGAGCCATCAGGTATTACCAGTTTTAGTTCGTTGTGTGACGGATACACATATTTTTCACTATCTGTCTCAAATACAATTTCACTTTCAGTTGGCAAGGAATAGCTTGAAACCTGCAATGACTTTGGAATAAAGCCTATACTGTTTGCAACAATCTTGATGAACGCTATTGCCGAACATCCATTGTGTAGCCTATAGTCCACCAAGTTGAGATGAGAGCCTACAGAAAATCTTTTTCTCGCAGTTCTCAGGAAGGCTTCATTTGCAACTCTGTCTTGATAATAGCTTAGCTCATCTGCAATATATGAAAACAGTTCTACAAGCATTATTCTGGCATCAGCGTCTGATTTGTAATTCCATTCCGGAAATTTTTTTGTGAGAAGCTCCAAAAGAGACTGGCGAAAGCTTTCATAGTCTTTTGCCATGTAATTCATCATCTCTTTTTCTCCCATCATGGAGGGCTGCCAGTGCATGGGTGTAGATTGGTTTTTCTTACTCATTGTGCTGGCTATTATCCTTCAAACACAAGTGACAGTCTTTCTTGTTGCAAAGTTTTTTTAACAGTGTAAACTATTTCTAAAATTATTTTTTCTTGTTGATGTTCAGTGTTTATTTTGTTGACTTCAATTAGATCAGCTAACCACCTGTTGAGAGCCTCCCGGACCAACAAATCAACCATTGAATTGAGAACTGGAGAATTTCCGGCAAACATGACTTCCTTTAGTCCGCATCCAAATTCCGGATGGTTTACTCTTTCTCCGGGGCTTGTAAGTAGTACAGATATTATCATGTTACGCAGGTTGCTTTCATCATAATCTGGTAGACCTATTCCTCCGTGTGAGCCAACTGAAAAAGACAAGAAATTTCTGTTTTGTAGATCAACTGCCAAGAGATCTCGATCTAGATCGGGAATCTATAAATCCTTTTTCGTAAAATGCCCTGCAGGTTCAAAGACTTGTCGCATTATTTTTGTAGAATCTAGTCCCCAATTAGCACGTTTGGGACTCCCATTAAAATTGAGTTTGATCCTCCTGGGATTTCTTCTACGTTGTCACCCATCCGCACAGCTGGCATTTTGTTGATTAGAACTGTACTGCTTCCTTTCATTACCACCCCACCTACGTGAGGAACTGGTCCATTAAACATTGGACATGCATGAAAGTCCATGATTGCTCTCCAAGCAGGTAACTTGCCAATGAGCACTGTTTCACTTCCAGGACCTGGAGCTAGTGGTGTCCCATGAGAGGTCATTGAACTAAGACAAGCAGCTGGTTTTCCTGCCATACATATCACTAGTTTAGTGTTATCACTGCGCCTTGCACCTGCAGTGGACCTGATGATTTTATAGCCATCATAGCGCTTGCGCTTATGTTCATCTGCGCATCTGCCGATATATCCACATTAGTTGCTTTAATTGAGACCTGAGTAGATTTTATCGATATGCTTGTTGCATCAATCTCGATCGAAGAAGTTCCCGTGCTATCTTTTATTGTAATCTTGTTGCCTGTGTTGTCCATAACCATTTGATCGCCACCAGATGTCTTGATCTCAATTTTGTCATTAGTGTCATCGATCAGTAGATAATGTCCTTTGTTTGATTTTATCTCGATCTTTTGTCCGCCATCACTGTCATCTAAAAGAACATGATGTTGTCCATTTGATTGGATCAAAATGCTCTCCTTCTTTCCTTTATTATCGTCACTGAATTGTATCTTGTGTCCAGATCTTGTTTTTAGAACCTTGACGTTGTTGTCGGTATTGCTTGAAGATTCTGACGGAGGGGTATTGGCCGAATCTCCCCACCAAGTACCAGTCCATATTGGATAAGAAAGATTTCCGCCTTCAAACTCCACCCAGACGTTTGCATTTATTTCTGGAATAAAAAAGAATCCAAGAGCTGAAAATCCCCCAGAGGGAAGACATGGCAGAGCCCATCCAGTTACATTAGTACCCAAAAGCTCAGGTACTTTAACTTTCAATCTTCCAAGGTTGCTTGGATCGTTATTGTCTGAAACAGTTCCACGATATTTTCCATAATACTTGTTTTCAACATTATCTAATATTTTGCCAAACACATCTGACATACCAATCTTCACAAATTACAACGATAAAAGATTTCGGTTAGTTTACTGGTGTAATTTTTCACCATTATGCCAGACATGTTGAAGAAATCATGATTCTTTGATTTCCAATGCATTTCTTTTTGCTTCAAAGTCCTGCAAATATGATTCCCGCATAAATTTATGAGTGACTTTGGTTACATAGTAATCGCCGCTAAAAACAGAGCCCGCACCATAAATTGTAAGTAATTTTTTTGCCTCTAAAACTGCTGCATAGTATTCTGCATTCACAGTTCCCTTTGCAGCAACAAACCAAGAACCATCATCCACAGCAGAGTTTACAAGATTAGTCATCTGCTGTTGGTTTGCAGTGGTATATCGTGATAGAAGGATTTTCATCTCATTTGGGAGTGAGCCACTCTGACTACTAGACAAATTTGTTCTTCCCAGTGCACTAAGGTCGCTACCATCCTTAGTTGTGGTTGTGATCTGCGCAGTACATGCATCCTGTTGTTTTATTTCAGCAAAGACAGGCCTTAGACCATCTACAAAAAAGTCTATAGATACAATATTTGTCTTGTCTGCAAACTGCACGTATAGAGTACCTTGCGAGCTTTGATTGAGATCAATTTTTTTAAATATTCCTTTTACCGAGCCGCTTGGCGTTGCTTTGTCCACAAAACACTGGAATCCGTTTCTTAGTGCAAGAGACTTTAGAAACTGTATGTCGGTCCCTCTCTGAATGACAGTATAGCTATCATCTTGCGGTGGGGCAGGGGTTGTGTCAACATCTGCAGTGAATCCGTATGACGAAAATATAGAACTTGCAATATCAGAATCAGATTGTGCTACATATGTGGCTTCTTTTTCTACCAGACTCATCAACAGAGTCTTATCCATACCCATTATCTCCACATACGAATCTTCCTCATTGCTGCCAATGTGAGCGTTAATGTTTGTAATGTATCCATCTATCAGATTTTGTTTTGTGCCGTCTAGAAACTTGGCAGAAATTGATATGATATTGAAAAGTTCCAAATCATCTTGTGCTGAAAATTCCCAGTCACCAGAATCGCCCTTTCCATATGGAAGTTTAATCTTAAACGTACTTGGGCCGTCAGCATTATCTTCAACTTCTAGTTGTATAAAATTTTCATAAAAATCATCATTGACTGGCGATTGGGATGCTTGCACGTCAAGAAACGGAGATGGCAAGATCTATTCCCTTTCTTTTGGTATTATGATCTTCTTTCCAGCCTTCAACAAGTCACTTGGAAACATTACATCATTTGCGTCACAGATGAGCCAGAACTTTGTGGGATCTTTGTAGAAAACATTTGCCAGAAGATCAAGCCTGTCATACTCTTTTGCAAGATAATATTTTGCAGTTTCATATCTTGGTATGAATCTGATTCTTTTTGCCTGGTTTACTGCCCCGTTGCTATCTACTGCAAGGTAATCCTTGACCCTTTTGTATCGGCTAGTATCAGAAAACAAAACAAAAATCTCCTTTATCTCAAATTAGCGCCTTTTGTCACTCCGTATACTGATCTGCAATAGAAGGAAGTGATGTTACTGTATTTTGATAATAATTCTGAGCCCAGCTATCTCTCTTGTTTTGATTTTGTTGATATGCTGCAACCATCTTAGATGACAAGTCCTTGGTAACGTCAGGTATTAGCATCTCCATGCCAATAGTCACCTTGGCCCTAATAGGCACTAGAGAAGGTGAAAAGTCAGTTTCCTCCACCTCGATGCTTGTTATTTTGACTGGAAGTATACGCTCTCCCCCCCATACAAATATCACTTCAAGTATTTCTCTTGGAGGATCCCTGTAATCTGCAGCAGTACTGCCTTGAGTTGAATCTACTGGATTTAGTAATTGTTCAATAGCAGACAAGAGTGGCAATACTCCACCATCAGTTGAATCTTCATAACCGTCAAGAAGCAAAACTATTTTCATAGACTCGCCAAGAAAACTGTTAGTCTTCAGATTAGATGGAGTGCTTTCATCTGATTCACCTGACGAATCGCCGGAGACTGAAGGAGTCACTCTTTTCAATGTGCGCGTTAGTGATTCAGGGTTGAATTGAAATTGGATTACGTTAGGATTGTCCCCAAGCACTATGAAAGCTCCTTTTTGCAAAACGTGTGCAGCTCCGTATGTATATCCAGAATTCTGAGTACTCAATACAGTACACTCCCTAACCTAGTTCGTATAAAGCAAATCATCTTATGTACAAAATCGAGGTTTAAAAGAATTACAGTTGCTGTCGTAGTTTAACAAAGATTTCCATAGCAATTCTTTCAGCGATCTCATAGTCAGTCATCACATTTGAAACAAGTACAGATGGAATGGAAAGGCCTGCAAGATTAATCTCGCCATCTATGTTCAACTCGCTTTTTTTTTCCTCAATTTTCTTGTCAAGTATATCAAAAGCCATTTTTGATATGCGGTTTATCTTTTTTTTGTCATAATTGAGACCTTCAAATGTCACATTGACATTTTCCAGATTGAGACTTATTCTTCTTGACACAGATTTGGTTTACCTAAATGAAAGATAAGATTATTGGTCTGCCAGAGAAGCATATTTTCCAAATTCTCCTTTTGCCATAGGCCTTCCAATTTTTTGATATTCTTGTTTTACTGAAACAATGATATCTCTCATTGTAATTTTGTGTGAGCCTTGTGCAGCAAGAAATGCTGCATTAATTGCTACATTTTTTATGTTTCCACCAGAAAGTCGAATATGCTCTGAAAGGAATTTGAAATCAACGTCTTGATTGATAGGTGTCTTTTCAGGAAATGCATTCTTCCAAATCAGTAGACGATATTTGGAGTCCGGGAATGGAAAGTCTATGACAAAATGCATTCGTCTCATGAAAGCTTGATCTATGTTCTTTTGAAAGTTTGTTGCAAGTATGACCACTCCTTCATATTCCTCTATTTTTTGCAGCAGATAATTCGTTTCTATGTTTGCATATCTATCATGTGCATCTTTGGTCTCAGATCTCTTTCCAAATAGCGCATCTGCTTCGTCAAAAAACAAAATTGCATTGCTTGTTTCTGCTTCTGTAAAAATTTTGTTAATGTTCTTTTCTGTCTCTCCAATGTATTTGCTTACTATTGTTGAAAGATCGATCTTGTATAGATCCAACTCAAGATCATTTGCAATCACTTCTGCTGCCATGGTCTTTCCTGTTCCTGATTCACCCTTGAATAATGCCACGACACCTTTACCTAGCGAAAATTTTTTATCAAAACCCCAGTCATGATATACAATTTCTCTGTTTTTTACCCTGCCACAAATATCTCTAAGTGCAGTCAACGTGCTAGGTGGCAATATTATTTCATCCCAGGTATAATTGGGTTTGATTTTCTTTGCAAGTTTTGTCAAATTCTGGTTAGAGACAGACTTGCAGCCATTGTTTAGATCCTCGTTTGTAATTGTATTACCTGCATATCTTGTCTTTGCAGAATTCATTGCAGAAAGTACTGCATTGTAAATTTGGCTATGTGTTAGAGAGAACTTGCTTGCCAGTAGATCTACATTTTTCTTGTCAAATCTCAATGAATTCTTCTTGAGAACATAATCAAATATTTTTTTACGTGTACCATAATCGGGTTTATCAAATTTTATTTTGAAGAGCAAAGAGTTTTCCAGTACTTTTTGATTCCACGGCTGTTCTGTCTCTACAAATACAATCCCCGTAAACTCTCCAATTAGTCGCATTGTGGTTTTTAGCACAAAATCATGATTTTCTTTTTCATCTAGCTTGTCAATATTTACAAGATATACAGCAGCATCCTAAAAGAGAGGCTTCCCTGAATGCCTTGCCACAGATTCTCTCAAAGGACGCTTGTTTTTGAGCAAATATCTCTGCCAAGTCAAGAAATACCACCTCCAGTCCAGAGTTTTTGCACATTAGTATTGATGCATCTCTTTGACCACATCCTTGAGGACCATGAAGGTTTAGCAAAATCCTATTGTTTGCAGACTCTTTTTTAAGATAATTGGGTATTATGTTATTGAGATTTGCTTGATTGCAAAATACCAAATCTTCGTCTTCGAGTTCAAGTTTTGAAAAATCTATGAATGATACTATCTCCTTGTCCTGACCATGTATCTCCAGTAGGAAATTTACAATTCTCTCATCTAGTTTGACAGGTTGATGTTGTGCTGATTCAAAATCTTCTTGCTTCTCGTCTTCCATCTGCAGTATTTCATATTTGAATAGTCTAGATTGTCTTGTGAGATACTGCATGGCTTGGAATCTTTCCTCTCTCGTATGACATGTAAGGGAAAGAATCAGCTCAATTGTGGCGTGTTTTTTTGTAATGTCATCGTTTAGATACGCAAAAATTTTTCCATACTTTTTTTCAATTTCAGGTGCAAGACAAATTATGATGGCATCTTTTTCAAACTGTGTAAGATTAAAAACTTTAGACAGGTATGCCAGGGATAGATATTGTTTCCTATCCAAGGTTTCCATGACCTTTTGTGTTATTTTTTTCTTCATCTCTTGGAATTCATTTTCAATTTCATTTGATTCTGGATGTATCAGAGATAATATTTTCATTTAATACAGATGCCATTTCATCATCAGAAATTATCAATCCCCGAAGATCATTGTATGCCACGTTTCTTCCTTTGAATTGTTCAACTTTATTACGAATAACTACATCAAGACATCGAATCTCGTCAAAAATGTGCTCAATTGAATTTTTGTAGATTTGTGTAGTGGTTACGCTAGGCATACATCCCATATGTTTCATAACTTCTTAAACTTGTTTTGAATCAATTGGTTTTTAAATTAAATTCCATTTGATGCTACAAATGAGTACAATACCAAGTGTCATGATTATTTTTATCTGAGTTTAGGACTAGATCTTTTTTGATTTGTTAGGTGAAATTTTAGATCGGCTATATCCGTATAATCTTATTTACTTGCAATTTCTATCTTTCACATTGAGTTTCAAGGCAGCATCCAAAGAAACCCGAAACGCATCCAAGAACAATACTTTACAAAGATCAAAAAAAGGACAGACCCGAATATCTCATCCAATTCTTAGCCTTCAGAGAAAAATAGGCAATCAGGCAGTAATGAGACTGATCCAGAACGGTACAGTCCACCAAAAAGATCCTATCAAGAAAGATTCGTCGGAAATTTCAACAAATAAAGATAATTCAACAAACCCATCTTCCTCAAACCATCAAATCATTCAGAGGATGACTGCTACAACCGAGTTTAAAAAGAAACATGTGGCAGATAGCAAAGCGGACGCCGAGAAAAAGTCACAAGCACGCGACCCCGTACCGCCAAAGAACAGCGTTTTAAATTTTAGTGATTCTGATACTAGAAAGAATTTTAACACTCATTCAGCTGCTCCCGGAGCTGCATTTAGCATTAAAGCGTCAGGTTGGGAATTCAAATATAAGAAAAACGGGGATGTAAAAAGCGGTAAAGAAAAAAGCGGTACTCTTAGCGGTGCCACAAACGGTTCCGGAGAGGCTCATCATGCAGATGGGTGGGAATAACAACCAGACATAATACAAATAAACATAATATCAAGTGTCAAAAATTGGCTTTGTTGATTACGCTTCGTTATTTTTTGATTTGCCAGATAGAGCTTTAGATGCCTGTTTGTTGTTTTACATGCGTTAACTCGTGTGCGAGAAGTTCTTTTCCTGGATTAGACGACGGATCATATGCGCCTTGACTAAAATAAATGTCACGTCCAACCGTAAATGCTTTTGCGGCAACTTCCCTTGACAACTTTGCTGCATTAGAGTCAGTATGAACTCGCACATCAGAAAAATCACTTTCAAATCTTGGTTCTAAAAATTCTCTAGCACCACCATCCAAATTACTTCCCCCACCTCTTGACGAATTAAGAGAAGTTTCAAAACCCTGGCCAGGGTCAGGATGATTTCCACTAGAATGATGAGATTGTTGCGTGTTAGATTTGCCCTGTAACAACTCTTCCTCTGGTCCACTTCGCATTATTTTCTTCTGTAACAACTCTTCTTCTGGTCCACTTCGCATTATTTTCCTCTGCAATGGCTCTTCCTCTTCGGGTCCACTTCGCATGACTTGTAATTCAGATTGTTTTCTTTGTATAGACGGATCTGCCATAGACATAATTTCTTTCTCATCCTGGCTTGAAGAAGAAGTGGTGGAATATGATGAGGATGATGTAGGTTCTGTGGATGTTGTAGGGCGTTGATGTAGGTTCCGTGGATGTTGTAGGTGTTGATGTAGGTTCGTGGATGTTGTAGATGTTGATGTAGGTTCTGTGGATGTCGATGTAGATGTGGAGGGCGGTGCAGACAGGTGGGATGAAAGACATGTCTTGCACTTCTCTTCATCCATATTATCATCTCTCATAACTTGTAATTCAGATTGTTTTCTTTGTATAGACGCATCATCCATTTTCATGACTTTTTTTGCAACAGTATCTGCTTCCTGCTCAGCTGCATCAGATGGGTGACTTACTGTTAATTTAGTTTGCACGATTGCATTATTTGCAAGTTTTATGACAGCCTGATTGCCTATTTTTCTCTGAAGGCTAAGAATTGGATTTGTAACTCGTTTTGATTTTTTTGATTTTGACCCAGCAGTTATTTTTCCATTTGAGCTGCTAACTTTTTTGGTATCGCGAGAACTCAATATCACAATTAGTGATTCAGAAGTTAATAACTTTATATGTTAACCGGGCGATCATTTTTAATCGTTTTTATGTAATGAAAAGTTAGTGTTCTCTGTCAATTAGATCCCTTACACTCTCATTATGACCAACATTTCTGATCCTTCAATATCAAAAGTAAGATTTTCAAAAAGCAGCATTTGGGATTCCCAGAAAGAATTCTTAGGTTTTCAAGTAGCAGACGCGTGGGATGGGAGGTTCTTTTTACATAACATGCAAGTCTCTATCGCAATTCTTATGCAAACATGTTTGTCCAATCATGGAATGCATCACAATTTACAAAAATTTGTCAAATATGGAATTTTGGATTTTTCAGGATTCTACATGGCAGTAGATGACAAGATCACGTTAAACGGCATAAGATGTTTTTAGACAGAGTACACAAGCTAGCCAAGTACCTGCAACCACTCCTATTAGTCCATAAGCGCATCTTACTGTTGA
Organism: Candidatus Nitrosotalea sp. TS; assembly: GCF_011319465.1. Lineage (GTDB taxonomy): Archaea > Thermoproteota > Nitrososphaeria > Nitrososphaerales > Nitrosopumilaceae > Nitrosotalea. The sequence goes on along the minus strand of NZ_RCMB01000010.1, from coordinate 74,828 downwards.
GGACAACTATCTTATCGTATTCTACTTGCTTTTTCATCAAAATTCCCTGATAGATAGTACACAAGATGGTATACAGGAACACGGCATATACTACTAACACAACCTTGTCAAAAATGGTAAGATAGCTTACTGGCGGAATCTGTCCCGACATGAAGAAATTAAAGATTACTGCAGAAAGAAGCGTTCCTACAGAAAGACCAAGCCTGTCAGCCTCTGCTTGATGGCTCTATCCAAAACGAAAGGTATGGCAAGGCCTGGCAATAGTACCATTGGCAGTATAGGATTTTAGCAGAGATTGCACCGTGTATGTTGTTAACTTGACTGTTGTAATCAGGCTAGAATAATTCTCATTGTCATTATACATGTGAACGGCGCTAACTGAATTGAATCCTGATACTTGGTATCCTGGTACTGTGAGATTTGTGTCTATTCCAGAATCTTGCCATGGTAAGAATTGCACATATGTCATGTTTCCAGGCGTGATTGATTCCAGATTGATTTTGAGATTGAGCACTTCAAATGGAAAGTTTTGGAGATTTAGCTGACCGAAGAAAGTTCCTTGCACCTTGTACTCGTACAAGCTAGGCGAACAGCTAAAGTCAAGTTGTTGCACATCCCTTCCGTTAACAAATTCCATCGTGGGCGGAGGATTTTTTGTAAAATCAGAATTTGCAAATCCAGGTCTGATGTCTACCCAAAATGTCATAGGATATTCTCCAGATTGCAGGTCTATGTCACCAACATGTGTCAGGGTAATCTCGACATAGTATTTTTCAGGTTTTACAATGGGTCTTGAATTGAAATTGTCAATTGGCGCATTGCATGGATTTTGAGCACTGTCTGCATATGCAACATTACAAAACAAGACCAAAAACAACGACATGGCAGGCTAACGATACAAGTGCAAATCGGTTATTTTGGTAAAACATGTCTTTATTTTTTAAGATATAACCTCGAACTTGAGTGATGTTGTAACATCGCCGATTTTAACGGTTATGTTTGTTGTTCCATCTTTTATCTTAGGTATCATGATATTAATTTGACTGGAATCGACAAAGGTCTTGCTGATTATTTGCTTGATCTCCAATTGAAGCTTCAAGATCCTCTTGAAAGTTCATCCCATAGACACACACCAGATCGCCTGTCTTTCCACTTGAGGGTCGCACTTCGGTGATTACAGGATCCCGCGGGGATTGCGGTAAGACTTCTACTTCTGAAAATATGGTGTCGCCGTCAATGCTGATGCTGATTTGTTTTATTCCAGGCGGAATATCTTTTGGAAGCCTCATTTTTATCAAATTTTCATTGAGAACTACAAATGATTTGTCGTCAATTTTTCTTTCATCAACTAGTATCTTGATGTTTGTTCCTTTCAGACCTCTTCCAACTACGCTTATTGCATTACCAACTGGAACCCTGTTTGGTTGTACTACAGTGACTTTTCTAACAGGCGGATAATAGATAATTTTTTTGTCTTTAATTGGAAAATCTCCCCGGTCGTCCTGATCTGCTGGCAGGAAGTTGAGTCTTGGTCTTGCTACTATCGGTACCTGTCTAGTCTCAGGTTTTGTAGTAAGTCGTACAATGCTTACCTCATAGCAGACAGATAGCTGGAAAGGTTTGCTAAGAGCACTCCAGATCTTTGCAATATCATCAAGTGTTATTCGTATAAGATCTATTTTTATTTCAGAACCTATGAGCGGAGAATCTGACGGAAAATATTTTGGATCCACTACAGAATTTCTATGCAATGCCGCCATTGCCTGTGCAAGAATCAAGTGTGCAGGCACACCATCTGGCGGTTCAGATCCTGAACCAAGAACGGGTTGGCTTGACGGTATCAGCATGTAATGAAGGTTCAATGGAAGCGGTGCATGTGAAATGACAAAAGAATCTCCGCTGATAGTTTTCTGGTCAAGATTTTTCATGTGTGGATTTTCAACTATCGTATATAGAAAGAGATGGAGTTTTGGATCGGTGTCTCCGCTTCCAAGCTCGTCAGCAGGTGAACCAAATACTATCTTGACATTTGGGTCTACCTGAGTGCGAATTATTTTGTATAATGTTTTGTTTACGTCATTGACGATTTGTACTGGATCCATTTTTTGCTATAACCTCAGTTTGTATCTCCAAAGATAATGTTTCTGTATGAGTTCGTAGCCTTTGGTTTGAGTAATATTTTTTTTGGACAATTTTCTTGCGCGCAATTGCCTTGACTTGGTTGTGGTCTTACCTACTACACGGACATCAAGATTTCTAATGTTAATTTTAGAAATGTTCTCTTCTTTGCTTGAAATACTGATGGGTTGAACACGGCCTTGTCTTTGGGTGCTTTCGGGTCTTGGTTCCATGACTGGTTTGTCGAAGGGTTGCCTGTACGGTTTTTGGTTTGGTGAATTTTGGATATGTTATTTGATTTTCTTTGCTGAGAGGCTCAGATTTTGTCATGCCTTTACCGTCAGTCGCAGATTGCAAGTTTTTGTCTACTGGATTTGTCAAGCCTAGGCCTTGGAATCATGGTTGAAATTGTAGAAGAAGATACAGTCTTGTCACGACCCGTCTTTTCATAAGCGAATCTATCAGTTGGTGATTCACGTGGAATCATCCTAGACACGCCCTCTTTTTCATAACCACTGGCAGTAACATTACGCGTCTGAGGTAAAGCAGTACGAGAGGATTGACAATATGAATCTCAGATGATTTCATTTCTTTTGAAGACGATTGTCTTGATGCAGATTGTTGTTTTGAGCTCAACATAGCAGCATCAGATTTACTTGTAACATTGACATCTGATGGTTTTGTTGTATGAGTTTCTGCTGCTCGTCGTACAGTGTTGACATCAGGTGATCGTCTCGTAGTATAAACATTAGATGTTTTTGATGTGTTTACATCCAGTGGTTTCTGAATATGGGTGTCTGATTGTTTTGAGATGGCAACATCAGGTTTTTGTTGTACATTAACATCATTAGGTCGTCTTGAGACATTAGTATCAGAGGATCTTCGTACAGTATTGATGTCAGAGCGTCCTCGTAGAACGTTGATATCAGATGGTTTTGGAGTGTGAATGTCTATGCGTCTTGCAGTATTATCATCATCCAGTTTTGATATGTGAGTATCAGATTGTTTTGGAGTGTTAATGTCTGCTATTCTTCTCGTAGTGTTAACATCGGGTGATTGTCGTGTATCATTTACATCAGATTGTTTTGAGCTGTAAGCAGAGTGTACAGTATCTTTTTGAGGTGGAGTAGATGGTTTTGTTTTATCAGAACTTGGTGCAGAAAATGTGTCGGATGGTTTCCTTTGATCATGTACATCATATGATTTTGAAATGTTAATGTCTGGCGATTTTCTTTCAGCACTAGTACCAGATGGTTTTCTTTGAATATCAGAACCTGATGGCTTTGAGATTTGCGGGTCAGATGGTTTTGGAGTGCGAGCTTCGTAGGGTTGGTTCTCAATATTGGTATCAAATGATTTTCTTTGAACGTTAGGATCAGAGAGATGTTTTGTAATACTGACATCAGATGGTTTTGGAGTGTGAGAGTATCTGATGACGGTTTTGAAGTATTGGCAGTAGATGAATTTGAAATTCTGGCATCTGATGACTTTGAAATGTTAACACCATCTGGCCTTCCCATGGTGTTTGCATCAGAGGGTTGTCTTGGAGTATCGATACGGGATGGTTCTGAGATACTTACATCATCTGTTCGTTGTGAAGTATTGACACTAGACTGTTTTGACATGTTAACGTCAGATGGTTTTGGAACGTGTACATCTCGTGATTTTCTTTCAGCACTAGTACCAGATAGTTTTCTTTGACTGCCTGAATCAGATTGCTTTGAGATGACAGTATCTGATGGTTTTGGAGTGTGAACATCAAATGGTCTTGATACAGCATTGATGTCAGTTGATCTACTTGGAACATCTACATTAGATGTTCGTCTTGTGACATTGATATCAGCAGGTATTCGTGGAGTGTTGACATCAGTATGTTTTGAGCTGTAAACATCAAAATGAACAGTATCTTTTTTGAGGATGGAGTAGATGGTTTTGTTTTATCAGAACTTGGTGCAGAAAATGTGTCTGAGAATTTTCTTTGAATACCTGTATTGGACGGTTTTGAAATATTGGTATCAGATGACTTTGGAGTGTGAATGTCTGATGGTTGTCTACGGATATTGATAGACGGTTTTGAAATGTTAGCATCATCTGTTCTTCGCATATTGTTCACATCAGGTGATTTTGAAATATTGGCATCAGATTGTTGTCGTGCAGTGTTACTATAGGAGGGTTTTCTTTCCATATTGGCATCAGACGGTTTTTTCTGAATGTTTGAATCTAATGGCCTTGAGATACTAGTGTCAGATGGTTTTGGAGTGTGAATGTCTGATGGTTGTCTCATAGTATTGATATTGGATGATTTTGGAATGTTAATGTCTGGTGATTTTCTTTCAGCACTAGTACCAGATGGTTTTGGAGTACGAGATTCTGGGATTCGTTGTGTAGTATTGATATCAGATGGTTTTGGAGTGTGAATGTCTATGCGTCTTGCAGTATTATCATCATCCAGTTTTGATATGTGAGTATCAGATTGTTTTGGAGTGTTAATGTCTGCTATTCTTCTCGTAGTGTTAACATCAGGTGATTGTCGTGTATCATTTACATCAGATTGTTTTGAGCTGTAAGCAGAGTGTACAGTATCTTTTTGAGGTGGAGTAGATGGTTTTGTTTTATCAGAACTTGGTGCAGAAAATGTGTCTGATGGTTTCCTTTGAGTATCAGGATCAGGTGATTGTCTTTGAACATTAGCATCATCGGGTCGTCTTGGAACATTGACTTTAGATGGTTTTGAGATATCTACATCGAATGGTTTTCTGGTGGTGTTCACATCAGATGGTCGTCTTGGAATATCACCATCAGACGGTTTTGAAATATTGGTATCAGACGGTCTCTTGGTAGTATAAACATTTGATGATTTTGATGTGTTTACATCCAGTGGTTTCGGAATGCGAGTGTCTGATGGTTTTGAGATGTTAGCATCAGGTTTTCGTTGTGTAGTATTTACATCAGTTGGTTTTTTGGTGTGAACTTCTGAGGGTTGTCTTGCAGCATAAATGTCAGATGATTTTCTTTGAATATCTGAATCCAATGGCTTTGGGATTACAGCATCAGATGGTTTTGGAGTGTGAGATTCTAATGGTTGTTTTGTGGCATTGATGTTAAATGAATTTGAAGTATCTACATCAGGTTGCTTTGGAACGTGAACATCATCTGATTTTCGTGGAACATTAACATCATCTGGTTGTCTTGAAACATTAGCATCAGATGATCTTCGTACAGTATTAATGTCAGATGGTCTTTGTGAAACATCGACATCAGATAAACGTCGTGTAGTGTTGGCGTCAGACGGTTGTCGTGTATCTTGTACATCAGATTGGTCGTCTTGGAAACATTAGCATCAGATGTTTTGAGCTGTAAGCATCAGAGTATACAGTATCTTTTTGAGGTGGAGTAGATGGTTTTGTTTTATCAGAACTTGGTGCAGAAAATGTGTCTGATGGCTTTCTTTGAGTATCAGGATCAGGTGATTGTCTTGTAACATGGGCATCAGGCTGATTTGAAATGTTAACATCAGATAATTTTGGAGTACTAGTTTCTGATGGTCGTTTTGCAATATTGGCATTAGATGAATTGGAGATTCTAGCAGCAGGTGATTGTCTTGTAATACTGGCATCAGCAGAAGGTTTTGAAGTTACTGGTTGTCTTGGAGTTCTAGCACCAGGCAGTTTTTGTATGCCTGTATCGCGCAACAAATCATTTGCCTTAGTGACATAGGTCCTCTCTTCTCTGATATTTTGTCTCGTGTCATTTCCTGCATTGTATTGTCTCTTTTTTTCGTCCTGTTTTGGCAGGTCAGTCTCAGCGATTGTCTTTTTTTCATCTGTTTTTGTGCTATACAGGCTTGGTTACGGTATAAACGGTTTCCTTCATGCCAGGCCTGACAGTCTTTGGCTTTACACTAACATCGTCTACTGCAAGTATTGTAGGGGATGTCTCCTTGGCAAGCCTATTTGCAGGTATTCTGATGTTGGCAATTGGATAGTGCATCAGACTGTACTTCTACAGAGTTTTCTTCAGATTGTACTTCCGCGTGTGATATTCCATCAATTTTCCGTGATGCAGTTACCGGTTTTTCCAAAGTAGGGCGTTCTTTTTTTCCACCGTCTGCAATTTTGTATTCTTCTTTTAGGTTCTTGACTGCAGCAAGGAGGTCTTCTTTAATTGTTGCAGGCATGCTAGCAAGATCAAACTTCTCATATGGGAGTAAGAATTGCATATCGATCAGATTCGGACATTAAATCCCAATCTTGCCCCAGCATTGTTATCAAATCCAATCCCAGAAAAAGAGAATCAGGATTTGACAAAAGTTTTGGCAACACCAGATCTGACACTGGCTGACTCTTGACAAATGAGGCTCCGTCTTTTACAATTTTTTCCAGATAGCCTTCAGATGAATTATTTTCAGATGGCATGTTTTAGTGGCCTGCGGATTATTCCGCGCCTGCCTCTTCCTCCTCTATTATGTTCAGGTATTTTTTTCGTTTCTTTCTTGAAAGCTTCATTATCTCATTTTCTGACCAGTGGTATCGAGAGGCAAGAATATGGACTTCTTTGTACAAGTTTTTCAAATCTCCTTTTAATTCTTTAAAAAAAAATTTTGTATGTCAAAGGGAGATTCAAATTGCATACTACATTGTGGACAGGTAACTTCGATGCCAAGATGAACTACAGGCATCTGCGCTTTCATGCTCGATTCAATTTCGCGTCTGAGCTAGAATTGTTAGTGATGAGATTATGTTTTCATCTATATCAGTAATGTCCCCCACGCGCACAAGACATCTTGAGAACAGTGTAGTGAGTGCCTTTGATTGGTTTTTTGGATAAATTTTTGCAGCTTCTTCTTGATCACCTGCAGTAGGAAGTCGAAATTCAATTTCCTTGTGGAGTCTGTTCTCCCTGTCCCGGTAAGCAGCAGTATCTGAAAGTTCGGTTAGAAAGAGTCCATTTCCAAGATCCTTGTCGATTATTTTTATTCCAGTTATATCAAATGAGATGTCCATTAATTTTCTGCATTTTTCATTCGGGCATCGCACTCTTGCTTCCACATTTTCTCCAAACGTTAGCTGTCTTAAACACAGAAGAAGATAATCACGGTCTGCAATTATCATACTACGAATTACATCTGGAGTGATTTGCGTCATGGGCCCAATTCTTTTGGTGCAGTTGGCCAAAATATCAACAAGCAATGAGGCAACCATTTTGCTGTTTTCCCTGTCAGCAATCATTTCTTCCTCCTTTCCAGTAAGAGGTCTTAATTCAACATCCTTGTAGCAATTTCCATCCGAGGTAAGATACCCTCCAGGTAAAGTAAAAACAGTATTTTCGTTTTGTTCGTCATGAGGGCGAGAATCAGCCATAGGCGATCATTCACCCCCCCTGAACAAAAACTTTAGGCTAGGATACTTTCCAGCCTTCACAGGTTACCTTGAGTGTCCTAAGTCCTACTGCATTTCCGTTTGCGTCAAGATCTGGTAGTGCTTGATATTCAGTAGGCCAACATGAATACAGTTCGTATGTAAGCGATGTTGCCCCGTCAATGTCTTCTACTTCGACTTTGAGGTCCTTTCGGAATGACTCTGTACCAATGTTGTCTGTTCCCAATTTGTTCAAAGTCTCCATCCACTCGTCAAATGCAGTATTGTCGACAACTAGGCCTTGTTCAAAGGTCACTGGTTCATACTTGGACTTGCCTGGTAGGTTTCTCTGGATGTTTGTGTCTCCACCTTCTCTCCAGTTTACTACCTCAGTAGACATTTTTAGTGCGCTCATCTTGCTCACTAGTGCTACTGGAGTGGCATCACCAAAGTAGATCTTGAATCGGAATGTCCTCAGTGGGTCTACGCGTGCTTGTGCGGACATGTCTTATCCTCCTACTTCTCCTGAGCCACCTTTTGGCTCAATTTGATTACTATGAACTCTGCTGGCTTCAAGGGTGCAAATCCAACCAAGACATTGACAATGCCTTTTTGTTGATCAGTTGGTGTTGTGGTTTCAGCGTCACATTTTACAAAGAAGGCTTGATCAGTTGTTGCTCCTTCAAATGCGCCTTGTCTGAACAAGTCTCGCATGAATCCTTCAATATTCATCTTTAATGCAGACCACAGTGGTGCGTCATTTGGTTCAAAGACTGCCCATTGTATTCCATCATAGATGCTTGACTTGAGGAAGTTTGCCATCCTTCTAACGGATAGATATCTCCAAGCAATGTCAGGCGATGGAGTTCTTGCGCCCCATACCAATGTACCTTTTCCTGGGAAAGATCTTATTGCATTCAATCCTGCCAAGTTTATCACACCTTGGTCCTTGTCAGTCAAGTTTGTGGCCAATCCTAAAACTCCAGCAACGGATGCTTCAGTTCCAGCTGGTGACTTCCAAACTCCTCTGGTATTATCAATTCGTGCATAAAGCCCAGCCATGAAACCAGATGGGGGCAACAAAATTACTGGATTTGTTCCCTTTGCTATCTGATCACGTGCTTTTACCCATGGAAAGTAAACAGCACCATAGCCATTCACTCCCGGAGTAAGTGACTTGACAAATGCCAAGCCGGAATCTCTTGTGCTTACTTTCTTTGGTACGTCTGCTATGAAAAATGCATCGCCTAGTTGGTTTCTGTGGCCTTCAACATATCTGAATCCCATATTTGCAATCTCGCCTGTTTCATCTACGTATCCAGGTGCTGCAATCAAGCTAACATCAGTTACCTTGTCCAGAGCACTTGTTCCATCAGTCAACTGGTTTGCTACTTCTTTATTTGTAACATCTGTTGGAGCACTTCCTCCTCCCAACGTGTATGAAGCAGGAGCAGGTAGTGCACCTTCATCTGCAACCATTGTTATTCTGAGGTATTTTGAAAGATCATTTATGTTGTTTTTGACAAAGCTCTGATGATCTTTTCGCATCGAGAGACCGTCAAATGTTTCAACAACTGCTCCATGTAGCGTCACATCGAGTCTGAAAGTGTCTTCCTTTACGTCCTGTCCGTCTTTTTTAACTATAATTTGGTTAGAACCCTTGCTTACTTGTAGTTCAAGACCATTGCCCCAGACGCCTTGGCTATTTGCCCACACCTTGAACAATCCATCGCCTGCAAATTCTCCCTCTGCTTCTCCAAAGGGCGGTTCTGTTGCTGTAACAGTTGCTTCCGCAGTTGGTGTTGCACCTTTAGTTGGCTTTTCTGCGCCTGGTTTGCCACCTTTTGAGACAATTACCTTGGCTGCCTGTGCACCTGGTGCAAGGCGAATGATATAACATTTTGAGCCTCCGTTTTGGAAGAAAGCCCAAACCGCATATGGAAGGTATACTTCACCATCACGGTATTCTTTGACTCCGAGTAAATCTTTATTTGTAAATCCACCGAATCTGTCAAAAAATTCTGTCAGGCTTGTGACTAGAATTGCTTCATTTATTGGACCTCGTTCTGCCATGCCAATAAAGGCTGCAGTCGAAGTTGATGCTGCTGTAATAGCTCGCGCAACTGGCGGAACTTCTACAACGTAAACTCCCGGATAGGATAATTCAACCATTATGATATCCCATCAAAAACTATGATTTAAAGATCATGCAACAAGAAATGATCGATAACCAAAAACAGTTTTGTTGAAATAAAAAAATCGATCAATAATTTTAATTTTATAAAAATAAATTAAAATCATGAAATTAATTCCAAGTTTCATCAAATTAACTTCATCTAGATCCGATCATTGATCGACAAATGATCCACATTGATCGCAAAATGATCCAGCGATCAACAATTTTGATCCATGAGAAAGACAGAAAATTAAAGTCTTATTCCGGCGGAGTGATTTGTTTTATGTGCTCGTGTTCTGCACTCATGGTCTCATCTATTAATGAAATGTTTTCTCGCAGAGTACTAACAAGGCCACCTAGATCATCGGCTTCCATTTCGATTGTTGCCCTTCGTTGTGAGAGAACGGTCAGCCCCTTTTTCTCTTCTTCAATATATTGAGATACGCTGCTCACTTTACCTCGTAGATTTTTTAGGTCAACTGAGGTATCTTCTATCTGTTTTTCCAAAATTGCCCTTTTTTCGCGTAGTCCTTTTATCATCACGCCAAGAGAGTTGATCGACTCTTCTAGCTTTACGCACTTGTTGATAAGTGAGCTGACGCCTATTTGGATCTCCAGTTGAGCCATTGATATTATAGATAGAATTACCTACTTTTATTTTAATATTGGATCTATACTTCCCCTATAAATAGTCGGCAAAGTAAAAACCCTGGAAAATTCCAGACCCAGAACAGTACAAAAAGATCGCTTCCCCAGGTAAAAGTAGAAAATTCCACCGCTTCAGTTTTATGCCCTCTCATAGGGCAATACCAAACCAATGTTTCACAGGCAGTTTGTGATATTTCGGTCTCACCGAGAAGCGAATGACTTTAAAAAAGACTAGACAAAATATTGGTGATGAGAAAAGATTCTGACCCTGGCCGTAAGAGAATGATACTTTACATAATTCTCCAGATTGTCGTCATAACTGTCGGCACCATAGTCCTGATGCTTTATCTCCAATATTATCAACACATTGAATTTCTCACAAGTGATGGTGACGTAAGCGGATGGGCAGGCCTAATAATTAGCACTTCAATAGGCATCTTCATATCACTTGCAATCATGGCATATTCTGATTATTATCAAGATGTTTTGTCTGAGATAGCAGAAGAAACAAAAGATATCGCATTGCAGCAACACAGGATACTTCAAGAGCAGGAACTCCTAAGACAAAGACGTCTAAAGTATGCCATATATGACATAAAAAATCATTTTACAACACTTTTGTTTACGGTGGGTTTTGTTAACAGGCTGGTTATCGAATTCAACAAAAAAGAAGATGGAAAAGAAGAGATCATTGAAAAAATTAATGAGCATATGGAAAAAATAAAACCTGCGATAGAAGCAATACGCAGCACATTATATTTTGCAAACGACACGCTAGATCCTTCCTTGATGGAAGAGATAAACTCTGTTTGCAAGCTAATTGGTGAATCATCCACAAAAGAAGAAAACGGCAAACTGGAATTTTCCTACGATGATATGAAGAAGAAAATATATGAAGTGACAGGAAGACTTCCTGTTTTTGAAAACAAGCCGAAAAACTAGTTACTGAAACTGACTTACTTTGTCAAGTACTGCATCAATGTCTACTGGTTTTCTAAGACACGAGTGGACTCCTTTTTTTATCAAGTTGTTTATCTCTATATCAGATACTGAAGATGCTGTAAACAGGACAATTTTTTGTTTGTTGATGTTGCCGTCCTTGACAAGCTCTTCGAACCACATCTAATCCGGAGAATCCCGGCATGGACAGATCAAGAAATATCAAATCATAACTCTGTTCTCTCATGCGCTTCAAACCTTCACGACCGTTGTCAACAGACGAGAATTCGTGACCTTCACTTGACAGTATGGTATTGAGAAGTTTTGTAATGTCAGTGTTGTCGTCTACTCCAAGTATGCGCAAGTTACATCTTCTCCTTTGGTAACAGTGAAATAAAACGTAGATCCTACGCCTGGTTTGCTTGATACCCCAATACTGCCGCCTAGTCCTTCTACGATTCCCTTACAAATAGAGAGCCCCAAGCCCGATCCACCATGTTTTCTGGTCATGCGAAGTTTCCGCTTGGTAGAACTTTTGGAATAGATTCTTTTGCTTTTCCTCAGGAATCCCGATTCCATTATCTATTACTGAAAAAGACATGTTATTGCCATCTGGATTTTGCGTTTATTTCTATTCTACCTCCTTCTTTTGGTACAAAGTCTATAGCATTATAAATTAAGTTTGTCATTACCTGCTCTATTCTGTCCCTGTCACTGTTTATAATCGTGTTTTCTGTATTGCTGTTGACAAATGTAATATTTTTTTCTTTTGCAGTATACGTAAATGCTGATTCTATTCGTTTTAACAATTCATCAACTTTGATATCGGCATGATCGAACTTCATTTTTCCCAAATCTAGTTTTTGTGCATCAAGCAGGTCACCTATTAGCTTCTTTAACCTGACTGCACTTGCAAGTATGGTCTCCACCGCATCTAGTTGTTTAGCATTTAGATCACCGAGCATTTTTGTTCTTTTTAGAGCCTGTGCAAATCCAATGATTGGGGTTAATGGAGATTTTAGCTCGTGTGTGACCATTGACAAAAATTCTTCTTTTAGTTGGTCCACTTTTTCAAGTTCCTGTACATGATCCATTGTTTCCCGCAGTTCTGATATGTCAGTCAAGGCCACAGTTCTACCAATGATGTTGTTATTTTCATCGTACAAGCTTGCTCCGCTCAGTACCGTTGGAAATATGCTCCCGTCTTTTCTTTTCATCCAGATCTCTCTGTGTGATACCTCATGAGTTTCGCGCCATTTTTCGTAATCGTCTTTCAAATCATTTAGGCTTCTTTCCGCAGTGTGATCATAAATTGACATTCCGATTATCTTTTCTTTCGTATAGCCAAGGGATTTCATGTATGCCTCGTTGCAGTCTGTTAATATCCCATCAATTGTAATGGTACGAAGCAGGCTGGGCGATTTCTCGTACAGAGTGCGATATGTCTTTTCTGCCGTCTCAAGGCGCTCGTGGGTTTTTTTGAGATCATCGAATCGCTCTCTTAGGCGTGCTTCTTTGTGTTCCAGATTCTCTCGCGTCTCATAAATTTCAGTCATATCTACTATTGCAAGTGTTCTTGCAGTCAACTTGCCATGCTCGTCGTACAAACTTGTTCCGCTCAGCAATGTTGGGAATATACTTCCATCTTTTCTTTTCATCCAGACTTCGGAAGGGAGTGTCTCATGTGTTTTTTTCCAATGTTCGACGTTTGCATCCATCTCCTTGATGCTTCGTGTTGCAGTGTGATCGTTAATCTGTTTTCCAATTATTTCGTCCATGGAATAACCAAGAGATTTCAGATATGCCTCGTTGCAGTCTGTTAATATCCCATCAATTGTGACAGTACGCAACAAGGTGGGGGTTTTGTCATACAGGATCCTATATCGTTTCTCAGTGGCAATGAGACGGTCATTCTCCTCTTTTAGTTTTTTATATTGTTGCTGCATGTTAGATTCACCTCCACTCTGCTTCTTTTTTTGAACAGAGACTTTACGATTCTTTTTTTGTGCAGCACTTTTCCTAGAGAATTTTATTTTTCTTTGTATCTTCTTTTTTGCAGGCTTGGATTTAGTCTTCATGTGATGTTTTAAGATATGGTTGATCAACAATTGTATTATATAAAAATTGATGATGTAAGACCAGCATTAATTTTTTCACAATCTACATTAGTTTTAAAATCGATATCACATACAACAAATGACAACTCTAGGAAAGTTTAATTGATTTGTATCGTTATAGTAACGATCGTAATGCCACCTCAAGAACAAAAGGCATTTGGCCAATTCTCTTCTTCCATAACTCAGAGACCAACCAGACTAGGTCCTGTGAAGGTCATACTTGACAATCAAGAAGACACACAGGGAAAAGAGCACACCATAGATTTTGACGGAGCCGACGTCAAGATCAAGCAAGCTGCCATGTATCTTGTAATAGCTGGTCTGCAGGTAGGCAAGATAGCAGGTGACAAGCCACGCTGGCTAGATTTTTGGCTAAGGGTAAACAACAAAGATGTGCACGATTCCAATGTCAGGGCCGTGATAAAGGACTCTGACCTAAAGGATGTCATCATTACACAGACTGTAACATATCTCAACAAAAATGACATTTTGAACATAATGATGTCAGTTGAGGTCGCAGATGAAGGTATAGGCATTGAGGCAATCTGTCCAGTTGACGAGCCAGTAGTACCTAGCATAATTTTGACAATCTTACAATTGCAATAAATTTTGTATAATGATAAAATAATTTATTGAGGTACGGCATTTTCAGGAAATGCCTTTTTGATATATCTTGTCAGCAAAGGATACTGGACTATCAGGGACGACAGGACAACTCCGAATGTTATAGGCTCCAAAATATCCTTGAAGTTGCTGTCTGGAAGTGTTGCCACCAGCGCAACAGACAGAGCACCCCTCATGCCACCTATCATTATTACATGTCTCCACGCACTTGGCCACTTTTCGTGTGTAAATCTATGGGTTGCAGCAAGTATTGGATATGTGGACGCTGCTCGCGCCGCCAATACAGCTCCAAATGCCATTGCAATTAGCGGCAGGTTCTTTCCCATGTTTTGAATATCCATGCTCAGTCCAAGATACAAAAAGGCCACCGAGTTTGCAAAAAAGGCAATCATCTCCCAAAAGTGCGAACTGTACACTAGTGTTTTTTCGCTCATTATTCCCTTTCCCTTCATAACCAAATTACCAAAATACAACCCAGAGGCAGCTGCTGCAACCAGACCAGAAAGTTGCAACGCATTTGCGACAACTACAGAACCAAACAAGACAGCAACGGAAAGCGCAGTCTCTGAAAACGGCTCATCCATGAGCTTGAAGAGAAAGCGGGCGGCAACTGCAAATCCCAGACCAACAGCTAGTCCACCAAAAAACACGATGGCAAAATGCACTATCTGTTCTGGAATATTGACATTTATCTGCCCAATGGTTTCAGGCGATCCCAATGCAGAACCTTGAGCTGCAGCTATTGCAATAATAGAAGAAAAGATAACAAGTCCTGTCGCATCGTTAAAACTTGCTTCTGACTCCATAAGCATTGTCAGTGCCTTTGGCACCCTGACTTTTTTGAATACCTGGATTACAATTGCAGCATCTGTAGGTGCAATGAGTGCTGCAAATGCAAAAGCGACAATGACTGGCAATCCTGCAACATAAGAAAGCAAAAATCCACCCACTAGGGTGGCAAGAACCACACCGAGGGTGGCAAGCAACAATGACGATATCCTAACTGTCTTGAATTGTTCTCTATCTATTTTCATCATGGCTTCATAGATTAAAGGCGGCACGATGAAATACAGAATTAATTTTGGGTCAACATGAAACTTGGAAGTATCAAAAATGCCAAATCCCGATACGTGTACAAGTGATACCGCTATTCCTATTCCTACAAGAACCATGGTATATGGCAGTCTAATCTTTTTGGCAAGCAGATGAGGCAAGAAAAATCATGCCAAGAAAGATTGGAAGAATCCATTCTGTCCTAAACAATGACCCTACACTTATGTCAACCATCCCTAACTCTCAAGGTAACAAATTATAAAAAGAGATCCAAAATGCCCAAAAAATTCTTTGCTACTTTTTTTTCCTGTACATTCCACTGTCTCTTTTTTGCATCTGGCGAAATCCCAAGAAAATTCCAAGTACTAGATTTATCACTCCAAGTGCAGCAAGAGGAAAACTAGGATTTTTGAAATAAAACATCCCCATTGCAAGTCCCCAGGCACCTGCCACAAGAAACATTATCGATATTGCCCTGAGTTTTTGTGGCGATGGGTTTGACATTAGATTTTGCTGATTTGATACACTATTAAACATTGAGAATTTTATTTCAAAAAAAAGAAAACCTATTGTCCAAATTCTTTTCTTGCATTTTTTAGAAACTTGGCATGGATTCTTATTCTTTCAAGGCTTTGAGCAAGTTTCATTTCAGTTCCTGGAACATGGTGCTTTACAAAAAAGCTGCGGACCTCTTTTTCTTTTTCAAGGTCAGCCATAACAGATACACTTCCAATTATTCTGTTAAGTAATGGATTGCCTACGCCGAATTTCTTGACAAGGCCCTTCCAGTTCTTTTTAATCCATGGCCACACCAATTCTTTTCCATATGGATTTGCAACCATCCTTGCAACCGGCATGAAGAGATTCTGCGTCCTTACCTCCCGAGATAATGCAAAGGCAAGAGTTTTGGCAAGTAATCTTTCTTCTTTAAAGTTTGAAAGGGAGCCTAGAAATCTTATCTTCTCTTCCTGTGTTGATGCCTTGCGATACAGGCCAACCATTTGTTGATACGTGCCAGGATTTCCATCCCATGCAACAGTAGAGTACACTGCACTTCTCAGATCTGGATTCAGCAAACCTGATCGTAGAGTATTTGAAAATCTAGATTTTGCTTCTTCCACTATTTCCTTGTCATCGAGTTTTGCAAGGGAGCCTATCAGGCTGCTTCTCAATAGTGCATATGTTGGTTTTTCACCCTTGACTTTATCCCATCCTATCCTTCGGAATATGACATTCATGAAATATTGATTGAATTCTTTTATCTCGTCCCAGAACTTTTCTCCCGAGAGCAAGACATACAAAAAGTTCAGAAATCCAATGATATCAGACAACACAACATAGTCATCTTCTTCTTCATAGTGTCTTACAAAGTCAAGATAGTGCTTGAGTTGATATTGGTTTGATATCACAAGTGCAGTCAAGTCATGATGGATGCTCCAGCGGTCAAGATTTGATATCTTTTTTTCCTCTACCAGCCTTCCCAGATTATCTAGTGCATTTTCATCATATCTTACCCTGTAGAATCCCTTCTGTCCGTCATTTACCTTGAACCATCTGCTCGTATATGGTACAGTGACAGAGCCGCGCATCATCTTTGTGACCACTTTATCTTCCATCCTAATTGATACAGGAATTATCCAATTTCCTTGTCGTGACTTGCCGTCGTTTTCAAGTAAAAATCTTTTTTGTGATAATTTTATTTTAGAATCAATTGCTTTTGCCTCAACTATTGGATATCCAATCTGCCTCACCCATGTGTTCATCAACTGGCGCACTGGCTTTCTTGATGCAGCACCAAGAGAATTCCAGAGATCTTCAGTTGTAGCATTAGAGTATTCGTGTTTTTTGAGATAGCTATGCATTCCCCTTTGAAAGTTGTCAGGCCCGATGAAATTTTCCAGCATCATGAGCACGCTTCCACCTTTGTTGTAGCTAATCTCGTCAAATATCTGTCGAACCTCTGCAGGACTTTTTACATCAACATCTATTGGATGGGAAGACTTTAGTGAATCAAGGCTCATTCCACCTGTCATCTCAGATATCAGGAACTGGTCCCAGAAATCCCATTCTGGGTAAATCTTGTCTACTGCCTTTGTTGCCATGAAGGTAGCAAAACTTTCATTGAGCCAAAGATCATTCCACCATTTCATTGTAACAAGATTGCCAAACCACTGGTGTGCAAGCTCGTGTGCTATTACTTCAGCGATGTGTTGCATTGTATCAGTGGATGATGTCTTTGGATCATACAGCAGTACAGTCTCCCTAAACGTGATTGCACCCCAATTTTCCATGGCACCGGACGCAAAGTCTGGAATTGCTATCATGTCAAGCTTTGGTAGCGGATATGGAATTTTGAAATATTTTTGAAAATATGCCAAGAATTGTTTTGTAAACAAGAGTGCCATTTTTCCCTGTTCTTTCTTTCCTTGAGTTGTGACAATTCTAACAAGTGTCTTTCCCAACTTGCCCTGCAGAAACTCAAACTCTCCTACTGCAAGATACAAAAGATACGTGGACATGACAGGGGTTGTGTCAAATCGAAATGATGTTTTCTTGCCAAGCCTCTTCTTTGATACAACAGGCATGTTTGAGAGTGCAGTTAGGTTACTGTCAACTATTAACGATACATCAAATGTCGCCTTGTCTTCGGGCTCATCCCAGCATGGAAATGCGCGTCTTGCATCTGCTGCCTCAAATTGTGTGGTTGCAAGGTGTTTTTCCTTTCCCTTGTACTCGTATTTGCTCCTGTAAAAACCGACCAGCTTGTCATTTAGCGTGCCTACAAAATTAATCAAGAGTACAGCCCTGCCAGATATTTTTTCAGGCAGATTCAGGACCAGTTCTTCTTTTTTCTCATCAAGCCTTACTTTTGCCCTTATCTTTTTTTCATTCCAGAGTACCGTGCAGTCTTGAATCTCAAGTTCTGCAGAATGCATAATTATCTGTCGCGTAGGCCTGGGTACCTTTATGAGAATTTTCTCTTTTCCTCTAAACTTGAATTTATCAAAGTCTGGCTCAAATTCCAGATCATAGTTGATTGGTGAAACAGGCCTCACAAGGCTTGGTTCCAATATACAAGTAATATACCTTCTAGTGCAGAACGTAAAATAGCCAGTGCAAAAAATGTACGCTAAAAAATACTATTGCAAGTGATTTTACCGTCTTTCCAGTTGCCATTGCGATAGAATATTTTATTATGTTGTATTTTTTGGTACCAGCTATTATGGATACAATATCCCCAAGTATTGGAATCCATGGAGAGACAAAGATTATCGTGCTCCAGCCGTACTTTGTCATAATGCTCACACTTTTTTGTTCATATTTTGGAGTAGATTTTCGGAATTTTCCGATCAGCCTTCCATTATACCCAAGATAATATGCAATGTAACCGCCAATTACAGAGCCAACTGTTAAAACCACAAAGACATGAAAGGGGTTTGCACCTCCCAAAAGCAGAGTTGACGTAGTGATCTCGGTTGGAATTGGAATAAATGAAGAAAACATCCCATTGAAGAAAAGTCCGGCAAGACCGTATTTTATGAACAAAGTGTCATGGAATATTGCATGTATAACATTCCATAGAGCCATTGCCTGACCTTGCGTCTAGCTCATTTTAAATGAATTGCCATATTTTTCGTCTTTATCATAAATTGCAATTGAAATTTTTTTGAGGAGTTTTTTCTTTGATTTTTGAGCTTTGGCATCATTTGAATAATCTTTCTGTTCCAACAGAGTGTGTAGGCGTTCAAGCTCATCTCTTGTGAGCGCTTGAATTCCCCTGCTCATCACCACTTCCAAAAGAGTCACTCTCTCAAGATCGTCATTTGACATGCAAAGTAACTATAACCTCTTTGTTTAATATTTGTCTTGTAAAACATATTTTGCAATTGCTCTACGAGGTAACAGTCTTTCTCAACTCAGACCATATCGAGGTAAAAGACGACAAAAACGAGATACTACGTATAAAATATAACGAGGTAAAAACCGCCCTTTTTCTGTGAAGAAGAATACAAAAAAGATTTTAGCTGTTGGTTTTATGCTAGTTTTCATAATTTCGACTGTTACAGTAGTAGGAGCAGGATATTTTCATGGCAACCCAGCGCCAGACACCCAGGTTGCCCTAACCGGAACCCCCATGGATAATTATCCCCCTGACAAGAGAACAACTTTTTGCCAGAGTCAGAATAATACAGAATCGACAAAGTACATTACCGAATTTAAGATTCCAACTCTATGCACACAGCCGCTTGCCGTTACTACAGATCCTTCTGGAAATGTCTGGTTTACCGAAACTAACACCGGAAACATTGCAGAGTTTATTCCTGCCACAAATTCATTTCATGAATTTGACAACCCATTATGGCAAAAAGGAGAAAAATCAATGTTGTGGGGAATCTACTATGCACCTGATGGAAACATTTGGTTTAGCGATTCGCAGCACAGCTTGATATGGGAATTTAACACACAGCTGAAAAATTATTCAAGTTTCATATTTCCAAAGACTTCAACCCAATCAGAGTCATTTCCTCAAATGCTAAAGCCAGATGGCTCTGATGTAATGGTAAATGACTTTACAGGAAGAAAAGTTGCCCTTTTCAGTACAGATCAGTCAGGCACTGATCTAAAGACTACCAATATCATGTCTCCAGGAAACTACAACTTTACAAGCGATATGGCAGTCGATTCTGCAAACAAAATCTGGTATACAGTATGGAATTATCAACTTGGAGGACTTTTAGTAAGCTATGATCCGCAAACTTCACAGTTCTCAAACTATACACTTCCTTCTGGAATACTTGCACCAAATGGACTCGCAATTGGACAAAATGGAAAGATATGGCTGACAGACACTGCAAGCAGCATGTTTGTTGGCTTTGACCCACAGTCCCAACAGTTTACAAAATACATGACTCCAGTACCACAAGTCTCAACTTATGGTAATGTATCAGGACTGATAAAGACACCAATCACAAGACCATATTGGAGTCAGATGGACGATCAAGGAAGACTTTGGTTCAATGAGCAAGTGGCAAATTCGCTAGCAGTGTTTGACCCTGCAAAAGAATCTCTTGTCGAATACCTAGTACCAACAAAGAACCCCAACTGGTCAGATTGTGGCAATCAGACAGATTGTGGAGTAGCCCAGGTGCTTGACTTTACAGTTTCACACAACAAGGTATGGTTCCCAGAATGGGTTGAAAACAACATTGGGGTGCTTGATACAACTGTTCCATTGCCACTTGCACTCAATACATCTGCTTCATCAATTACGCTACACAGAGGTCAGAACGGAACGGTAAATGTTACATTGAGTCCAAGCGAGCAGCTAACCGGCCCAGTTGAGATACTGACACAGCAGACAGCAAGCACGCAGGATCTTACAGTTACACCAGCTGATAAAACCATAACACTTGACAAACAAAAAATCGTATCTGTAAATCTGTCTGCTGACAATTTTGCGCTATCAGGCACTTACAAGGTAGTGATTGGTGCAAGATACCAAGACGTGACAATATCTCAATTCATTACAGTTACCATACAGTAAAGAAGTGGTCCCAAAACTAGATGACCTAATCGGAATTTCCACCTATTGCACCAACACACTGGGTACGGGAGGAAAGATACGAACAAGCCAAGACCAGTTCTTTGTCTCCGAAGTCTTGCGCGAAAAAACACTTTCAAAGATTTCCCAGTCTGGAAACTATGCAGTCTTTAGATTAAAAAAATCCGGAATTGACACAAATCATGCTCTCTCTGACATACTAAACAAACATGGCCTGCGGTTAAAGGCACTTGGACTCAAGGATGCAAATGCCACAACTGAGCAGTTTGTTTGCGACATGAACTCCTCGCATGCCCACGAAAATATTACAACAAACAGGTACACGCTTGAGAGAATCGGCTATGTTCAAAAACCTCTTACAAAAAAGGACATGGTTGGAAATCACTTCAAGATAAATATACAAGATGCGGATTTTACAAAGATTTCAGGTTTTGACCAGCATGAAAAAATCCTAAACTTTTACGGATATCAGAGATTTGGCAGCAGAAGAGCAGTATCGCACCTCATAGGAAAGGCATTGTTGCAGAGAAACTTTGACTTGGCCGTTGAAGTCCTGCTTTCATATACATCAGAGTATGACTTTGCAGAAAATAACAAGATCAGAGAGGCACTCAAGGATAAAACAAACTATCAAAAGATCTTCGACGATGTTCCTCCACAGATGGACATTGAAAGAATAGTACTCAAAGAAATGATAGCACATGGCGATGCGCTAAAGGCATTGCGTGCAATACCAATATCCCTGAGAAGATTTTTTGTCGAAGCATATCAATCATTTATCTTCAATCGCACTGTCAGCATGGCATACGAAATGGGAGAAAACATGTTTGCACCACAGGCAGATGATGTATGCTATGACAAGGATGACAACCTTGGCAGATATCAAAACGACCCAGGACAAAAGTTGGCAATGCCTCTTGTCGGGTACTCGTATTCAAAGAGAAACAGGTTTGATTACCAGATATCAAAGATACTTGGCGAAGAGCAGATGAATCCAAAGGATTTCTTTGTAAAAGAGATGCAGGAAATAAGCGGAGAGGGTGGATTCAGGCATGTCGTCATGATCTGCAGAGACTTTGCAGTAAACTCGCCGTATGTAAGTTTCACACTTTCAAGGGGCTCGTATGCGACCATGTTGCTAAGGGAGATAATCAAACCATCTGATCCTGTTGCGGCAGGTTTCTAAACATCTTTCAGAGAACCAACACAGGCATTGGAGAACAAGACTTAATTTGCATAGTCAATTCAAGTTTGAAAATAAAAAGACAGCATATTTTGATAACATCTGCTTCATATCTAGAATTTCAGTAATAATTTTTATTGTCATTGTTACGACATGCAAGCATGTTTGACAACTTTTACACCAGAGTTACAAAGGCTCCCGAGTTTCCATCCAATTTTGACTGGATAAACTCAAGTGAGTCTCTCTCACTTGAGAAGCTTAGAGGACACGTGGTTGTCCTTGATTTTTGGACATATTGCTGCATAAACTGCATGCATACTCTACCGGTACTTGCCCAGCTTGAAAGAAGGTATGAGGGAAAACCAGTGGTATTCATAGGCGTTCATTCTGCAAAATTTTTCAACGAACAGGACAGAGACAACATAGAGCAAGCAGTGAGAAGATACGAGATTTCACACCCCGTTTTGGTAGACAGGCAGATGGCAGTCTGGCAAAAATACGAAGTCAGTGGCTGGCCTACAATTGTGATCATCGACCCAAGTGGTACCATAGTGTACAAACAATCAGGCGAGGGCCAAAAAGAAGTCATACAAGATACAATAGATGTTTTACTGGAAAATTACGGTAAAAGAGGAGGTCTTGCCAAAGTGCCAATCAAGATCACTCATCGGGTTTCCAAGACAAGGCAACTCTGTCTTATCCTGGAAAATTATCAATATCAAACGACAAAATAGCAATCTCTGACTCGAACCACAACCGAATCATCATAACAGACATGGCAGGCAAGATTGAGAAAATCATCGGAAGTGGAAAGGCAGGACTGGGAGACGGAAATTTTTTAGATGCCACATTTTTTAGGCCTCAGGGACTGGTTTTTTATGATAATGCAATATTTGTTGCCGATACTGAAAACCACGCCATACGAAAGATAGACATCGTTGCAGGCAAGGTGATCACAGTTGCTGGTACCGGAAAACAGGGACCTTGGATGTCAATGGGCGGAAAAGGAAAGGAAACTGCACTTTCTTCGCCTTGGGATGTGGCGGCAAAGGACAATTTCATTTTCATTGCCATGGCAGGAAACCACCAGATATGGGTATATGACACAAAGACAGACATGGTATCCCCCTTTGCAGGAAATGGTTATGAAAACATCATAGATGGGAATAGGATGAGGGCGCAGCTTGCCCAGCCAAGCGGCCTTTCAATTTCAGGCGACATACTATATTTTGCAGACAGCGAGACTTCATCAGTTCGTGAGATAGACCTCAAGTCAGGTTATGTCAGAACAATTGTTGGACAGGGACTTTTTTCCTTTGGACACAAGGATGGTCGTACTAATGGTGCACTCTTCCAGCACCCGCTTGGATTATGTGCAACACAAAACCAAGTTTTTGTCGCAGATACATACAACTCTGCATTGAGAGTCATAGACCTGAAAAGTGAAACCGTGACAACAATGATTGGAAAAGAAGACTCGACTGGAATTTGCAGACTTGATGACCCAGGTTGTGACTCTCTTGGACTATACGAGCCAAGCGATGTCAAGTGGTACAAAGATATGCTGTACATCTCGGACACTAACAATCATTTGATACGGGTATATGATCTTAAAACAAATCTTCTCAAGACTTTGCAGATTACCAATTAGAAAATTATTCAAAGAAATTTTTCGGTATGATTTGCTGAGCTACTGCAAAATCCTCGACTTGCTGAAAAGTCATTACGCCTTTCTTGTATTGCTCCCAGATAAATTCTAGATACTGTATCCTTTCTGGATGTTCTCCACCCGGGGATTTTGGCGATTTTTTTATTACATCAACACATAGTTTTTCAAGATGAGGATACTCAAACCTGTCAAATATAGCCCTGAGTTTTTCCACATTCTCGTCTTTTTGTTTTGTTTTACCAAAAAGTCCCATATGGCTTGTTAGATATATGGTCATTTAAAAACTCTAGACAAGGATTTAAGGTAGTTTACGAACAACTATGCAACATTTCTAATGTCTCTAGAATCAATTCCCAATGTGCAATAAAACATAACAAATCAATCCAGTTTTGCAAATTTTCATCAAGAACAAAAGATCCAGCCAATTTCAAGTAAGATTTTAAAGCTGTATTTTGTTATAATACCATGGAAAAAGCATACATATTGATTGGCTGCGAGCTTGGCGCAGAAGGCGAGATAGTAGAGAAGATAAAACACATGGACAGAGTAAAAGATGCAAGAGTTGTCTATGGCGATTATGACATTGTTGTTGAGGCAGAAGCAAGCACTGATGTCCAGTTGGATAACCTGATTACAAAGAAGATAAGAAAGATGGAAAAAGTCAGGTCGACTATGACCTTAGGCGTCGTAAGCTAATTCCGACTCCAAATGCAATAAGCCCTACACCTGCAGCAGCTATCACTCCGCCGTTTACAATCCATTTTGGATTAGAGTACATAAAAGACGAATGTGGTCCTACGATAGAGTTTCCTTGTAAAAAGAATATAACGCCAAAGGCGGCAATGACTGCACCTATGCCTATCAATGGAATTCCTATTTTCCTCTTGTAAAAGTATGCTATGGCAATTGCGGCAATTGCAACGCCAATTATAATTATCATGGTTGCTGGCATTTTGGATCACACCTTTACTGTTATCAAGCGATAATAATCTTGGCAAATCCAAATAAGAGCAAAAAGGCTGCAAAGAATGTCTGCCTCAATAGAACCTAAAATGAGTTGATAAAATAGGCAAAATCATTTGGATTTCCTTCTTTAATTATCTCTCATAAAGGAAATCTCGGATTGGACGAGTGGGGACCTGACATATTTGAGCTCAGACACAAGAGAAGCTGGATAGATATCAGCATCTTTGCCGGAGCAGTCGCACTTTCGATGCTAATTTCCTTGGTCTGTGGTACCGCCATTAACCAGGCCATCATACAGTCGCCAATAATTATAGATTTGATGTTCATTCCATCTTTTCTCATAGGTCTGCTTTATGGGGTCAAGATGGCAGAGCGCGTAATGTCCCCTACAGCACCACGTAGTCCAATCAGGAGAGGAATAATCAAGATATTTTTGTTCATATTCATGATGGGCTCAATATTTACATCAGTCTCATTTGCGCTTCATGGAGGAGCTCATCCCCCACAGGATTCTATTTTAAAAGAAGGAGTGATGAAATGGATAAACGAGTTTGTCCAGGCAAACGGTGGATTGACATTTCTTATAGTGTCAAGCATTACAATGATGGCGGCTGCTACCAAGCGCATAGTTGGAATGGATGGTTTCCTAAGCAGGGTCTTCACATTTGTTGGAACATATATTTTCTTTACAATGATTGCACTGAGTCTGACACATAGCGACCCAACACACTCACAAGTGTACCTGTATGCATGCTATCAAGCAGGAATAGTGGGTGGAATATTTTATCAGATAAACAAGTTTACCACACGCTCTAACATGTGGGAAGACTATAACAATGGATTCTACTAGATTTTGTAATCTTAGATCTTGCGGTATCTCACAGTAAGAAACAAGATTGCAAAAGATGCCATCATTATCATCGGGGCAATTCCTGAAAACTCTGGCAGGTATGTTGTTCCTGTTATGTTAGTTTCCACCTTACCACTTTGGTTGAATTTCAAGATTACAGTGGTGAGATTTGCGTTCTTCAGTACAATTGGATAAAGTTGCGTTCCGTTCTGATAAACAGTATAGTTTCCTCCAATTAGGTTGGTTGGTATCTCTATTTCGGCAATGTTTCCAGTGTGGGAGCTGTTGCCAAAAAATGTCAGCGTCTTGGTACCATTGTTAAACGTAACATTTTGCATATCATAGTTTGAGGTAGTGTTTACTGTAAAGATATACTGGTTTGCATGAATTGGCCAGGCCCATTTTATCCCAGGGTGGTTGAGATTCTTAAACTGTATCTGACCCAAGGCCTGTGTTGAAAATAAGACGGATGATGCTACTAGGACAAGTACAAGGGTTAGGAGAAGTTCTGTCTTCAATTTTTCAAACCAGAAATTTTGCCGCGCATTTCTCTATCGGTAGATATTCTTGGGTGCGATGGATCAGCCAGTATGACCTCATACCATAGATAGATACCGTCTTGGTAAAGATAGTATGAACCGAGAAGTTTCATGTTTGGAAATCTTTCTAAAACTCTACGCTCTGCAACTCTTTGCATGCTAAGTGCAGGCTTGATTCGCAGTACACCGAGGTGTTTTGGCCTTCTTCCTGCAACAGGTCTCTTTTTGCGCATGTTTCCTCTACCCACACGCATTCTTACTACTGCTATACCCTGCTTTGCCTTGTATCCAAGTTGTCTTGCCTTTTGCAACCTGCTTGGCCTGTCAATTCTTTCCAAGGCGTGCTCTCTTCTCCATTCTACGGCTTTAGCTCTAAGCTCGGGTGAATTTTCTTTCCACATCTTGAGCCATACCTGATCCTGATGACCTGCCATATACTCGGCACTACTAAATTCCCCCTTAATATTCTGTTAGAACAACCCATGCATGCCAAGCTTCAAAACCCTATTATGAAATTGAATTGTTGCAGATCTTATGAAATTTGCAACTATCTTTTTGCTTGCAACCGGACTACTGATTGTTGGATCCATTAGCGAGTCACATGGATTAACCCAGATCTCAATTTCCACAAGCAAGCCAGTTTACACATATGGAGAGAATCTCTCTTTTTTGGTTACAGTGTCAAATGTTACTGGGAGCAACGCGGTTTTAGAGATAATAGACCAGTCAAACCAATCATCAGGTCCTATCCCAATGATAATTACAAAACCAACCTCAAACTTTACTGCCCCATTTCCATTTTATAGGACAACATATGCTACCGGAACTTACTTTTTGAAGGTTCAATATGTCCGGAGCAAGTGCTATCGCAAGTTTTCAGATAGTTGACTCTGGAGATATCGTAATTCCCCCACAGTTCAAAGAGGTAGCAAGCTCATGGGTTCAGAACCAGACATCTGACAGATTATTTGGAGAAAATATTTTCTATCTTGTTAAATCAGGTACAATCAAGATAGATGATTACCACGACCAAAACATGACTGCTATTCCATCATGGTTCAAAAATGATGCACTCTGGTGGTCAAACGGTTCCATTTCAGACAATGATTTCGGGCATGTAGTACAGTATCTTTTGGAATCAAAAATAATGATAGTCTAGTTCTTTACAATCTTATTTTCTTTTTCTTGCAGTGCTTGCAATTACAATTATAACAACAATAGCTATTGCCCCAATCACTGCACAGTCAATTGGACTGAGACTGATGGTTCCGTTTGGAAGATAGGGGATTGTAAAAACAATGCTTCCTGTCATGTTTGTGCTAGGTAGAGTATTTTCAGGGGTTGTGTTTGGTTGTGGCTTTGGAGTTTCAGGTAGGAGGTTGCGGTATTGTTGAATTTTTTGGGCCAGAATATGGAGATTGTATTGGTGGAGGCGGAGTGTTGTTATACGTCTGTGGCGTGGGTGTAGTTTTCGGTGCTGGAGTAGTTGCTCCTCCGTTTTGTACAGGTGTTACCATGTAGGTTCCAATTATCTCAATTTGTTTATTGTCCGGTGTGAGCTGTAGCGATACGGTTCTAGTTGTTGCAGTAGGAGTCTTTTCTTGCATATCTGCAAGTGTTCCGTCAACTACGGCAATAAATGAAATGTCGTTGTTTCCTTGCTTTGAATCAATAAGGTCACGCGGTATTGTCAGGTCAAGGGATGCATTTGGGCTTGACACCTGCACTGTCACTGTAAGCTCGTCATATGTCGGGTTTACCTCAATGTCTTGTATCACTACTCCGTTTGCGTTATAGTTTATCTGATACGTATTGCCAAAAACAACTGGAAATGATCCTGTGTCTGCAAAGACAGACGATAGTGAAGAAAATACCAAGAATAATGCAGGCACTACGAGTGCTAGGCGTACCAAGTCTAGATTACGCCACGAAGAATCATTATTATCTTTTCTGCTATAACATTTGCAGCTAAAGCCTGAGCTTCTCTTGTCTGGGCTCCTATGTGAGGTGTGCAGATTACATTTGGCAAAGTGGCAAGCTTGTTTCCAACAGCAGGTTCTTTCTCAAAGACATCTAGTGCCGCCCCTGCAATCTTTCCTTCCTTTAATGCATTGTAAAGGGCATCTTCGTCAATTATCTCACCACGGGATGTATTGATGATGTATGTGGTCTTTTTCATGGTTGACAGTCTTTGCGCATTTACAAGATGATGTGTCTCTGGAGTAAACGGCACGTGAAATGAGATGTAGTCTGCACTTGACAACAATGTGTCAAGATCTGCCTTGACAAGCCCCACTTCCCTTGAAAACTCGTCGGGTATTGGGATCACATCATATCCAATGATATTCATGTTAAGGGCCTTTGCGTGTCTTGCAAGTTTCTTTCCAATATTGCCCAGTCCTACTACACCAAGATATTTTCCTGAAAGTTCACTGCCCATCAATTCTTTCTTTAACCATTTGCCATTTCGTATCTCGCGGTCTGCTCTTGGCATCTCCCTTGCAAGAGATAGCATTAACCCCAGGACAAGCTCAGCTACTGCATTCATTGCGCCTTCCACTGCGTTGATGACCCGGATGCCCTTTGCCTTTGCAGCATCAACATCGATATTGTCAAGGCCCACTCCAACCCGTGCAATTATTTTGCACTTGTCTGCTTTTTCAATCAAATCTTTTGTTAGCTTGGTTCTGCTTCGTACTATGACAATTTCATAGTTGCCGATCTTTTCCTTTATCTGATCTGGCATAATTTCCGGTTCGTATGTAACCTTCAAGCCATTTTTTTGTAAAATTTCATTTAATATTTTATCAACTTGATCACAGATGAGAACTGTTTGATTCATGCTCATGCAAGAAAACCACTATTTACAGAATATAATTGTGTGGTACTAGAATAAAAAAGGAAAAAGTTGGGATTAATGGACTTACTGTCCTGTCATGTTTCCTAGTTGGGCAGCACGATCGTTTGTGCATTCACAGTGGACAAATGTCTTCTGTGCAATGCTTGTGTCAGGTAGGCTCGAGACTGGAGGTACAGCATCCGATGGATTTGGAGCTGGACTTGCCTGAGCTAGCTGGACTGCAGCTGCACCACTGAAGATTGCAGCATAGTCATGATTGACTATCACATATGCTCCTGGTTGGTCATAGACTACATCGATGATTGCATCTTGTGAACCACCAATAAGCCATGTCTGAGTGCCCATTGCTTGTACCATGTTACCTTGTGTAACTCTGTCCATCTGTCCTCCCACAATGTGGAAGAATAACGGCATGTTACCCTGGTTCACTACGAAGTATCGTATGTGTTGGCCAACTGGTAGAATTAACGGGGCAGCTTCATTTTGACCGCCGGCACCCTTCCATACCTTTGTTACGACTGGATCATAGCCAAATGGCTTGCCGTTGATTACAGTCCAAGTTGTATTGTGTAAGAACATGTAGGCTTGGTTGTAAGATCCGTCCGAATTGAGGTATAGTTGGTTGAATTGCAAAGTGAACTCGTATGCAGCGGGGTCAACTAAAGTATTGTTTAGTACGACATGTCCGCCTTGTGTTGCAGTTCTCGTTATCAGGAGTTTGTGATATCCATTGAGTGGATCAACTATAACCATTCCGTACATTCCGGAAAGAACATGTTGGTCCATTCCAATGACATTTACACCTTCACAGTGATACTTGAAGGCCCCTGGATAGTTTGCAATGAATGCGTATGTGTTTGACTTGCCTGGCATCACAGCCAAAAAGTTTGGCACTGCAGAGAGTTGACCGGCGTGATTATCAAGGCTGTGACCTGTCTTCTCAGTTGATGGTACGTTTAGTGTAACTTCGATTACATCGCCTTGTGTTACTCTAATTGTTGGACCAGGAACTTGACCGTCAAAGGTCATTGCATGATACATCTGTCCGCCAGGAATTGGCAGATCTACGCTTTGTGCGGTCAGGGTAACTTCATGAACGGTTCGACCAGCTGCCTTTTCATACTGCAACTTGATCTAGTGGAATTGCATCCGCTCCGACCATATTGAATCCCAGACCACCTGCGTTCTGCACATCTTTTGCAGTGACAGAATCAATTGTCTGTGGTGTGACTTTGTCAATTGTAGCTGGTGAAACGCTTTGTGCGCTACCAGACACTACCTGTGTGTTTGAATATGTGCTACCGAACAGAACGCTGGCCACTGCTACTACTGCAACAATGGACAGTATACTGTATCGTTTATTCATCATCTCAAATTTTGTTTATAAGTATATTAACCTATTGGGTTTTTGCTTCAAAACGAGTACAACTTTTGATTGTTATTTGTGAGAGAGAGATATTTTACAATTTTTCAAATGCGAATGAATATTAGGAATTTTGATTGTACGATGCACGTGGAATACAGAACAGAGCGAGATTCTCTAGGCGAGGTAAAAATTCCTTCAGATGCATATTATGGTGCCTTTACATCAAGGGCAATCAACCAATACCATGTAACAGGCCTCAGGCCGCACATCAATTTGATAATGGCCTTTGTAATGATCAAAAGGTCAGCTGCGGTTGCCAACATGAAGACTCGTGCCATAGATGCAAAGCGCGGCAATGCAATTGTTAATGCATGCGACAAAATATTGGCAGGAAAATTTCTTGATCAGTTTCTTGTAGAACCAATCAACTCTGGCGCCGGCACTGCGTTTAACATGAATACAAACGAGGTAATTTCAAATGTGGCTCTAGAAATTCTTGGAAAAAGAAAGGAGACGACAAAGTCCTGCATCCAAATGATCATGTAAACATGTCACCAGTCAAGCAATGACACATTTCCAACTGCAATGCATGTTGCAATACTTTTCAACATAAAACAAGTCATCCCTGCACTTGATGATCTTATCAAAACAATAACAAAAAAAGCAAGAGAGTTTTCAGGATACCAAAAAATAGGCAGAACACACTTGATGGATGCTCTTCCCGTTACTCTTGGAGGAGAGTTTGCTGGCATACGGTACAGCTATTGCAAAAGCACGCGACGCAGTCTTTGCTGCAAAAAAAGAGTTGGAACATATCGCACTAGGTGGAACAGCTGTTGGCACTGGTGCAAACACACCGAAAGGATACAGAGCTGTAGCAATATCAGAGCTTGCCAAGATTTCAAAACTGCAGCTCAGGCCACAATCTGACATGCAATATGGTTTGCAGAGCAGATTTGCAGTTGTAAACATGTCATCGGCGCTTAGAAATTTAGCTCTTGAGATTGGAAGATTTTCAAACGATATCAGACTGATGGCCTCAGGTCCTGTTGCAGGTCTATCAGAACTTGGAATACCTGCAGTTCATGCAGGCTCTTCTATCATGCCAGGAAAGGTCAATCCTTCTCTTGCAGAATGCATGAACATGATATGCTTTGATATCATAGGCAACGATACAACCGTAGCTCTTGCAGTACAGTCAGGCCAGTTTGAGCTCAACGTGATGCTGCCTGTAATGCTAAAGGCAGTTTTGGAATCAACAGACATGTTAAAGAATTTCGTGCCAATATTTTCACGCAATCTGGTCGCAGGACTTAGTGCAAACAAACAGAAGCTCAAACACTATATCGAAAATAGTCCTGTGATAGTCACATTACTTGCTCCAAAGCTTGGCTATTTGGTCTCTGCTGACCTGTACAAAGAATCTCTCAAGACTGGAAAGACAATACGACAACTCGTAGTCTCAAAGGGATTGATGAGTGAAAAAGAAGTCAATATCATTATTGGGATAGCATGGCCAGGATCTGGGTTGAAGGCATATGGTTGCTCTGCAAGTTTTGCAGACTCGGAAATGATTTCAGGTCTTGTAGTAAATGGCGGTCACACTCTTGCAGAGAATTCTTCTGATGCAGATCTAAATGTCATAGTTACATGCTCAGTCAAGGACGTAACTGCAGACAAGATGGTAGGCAGAATAAAACGATTAAGGAACAAGCCGCTAGTTGTGGCTGGCTGCCTTCCAAAGGCAGAGACTGTAACTGTTGAAAAATTTAGTCCAAAGGCAAGTCTTCTTGGACCAAACTCTCTTGGAAAGACTTTGGAGGTAATTGATTCCACGCTTGTGGGACACAGAAGAATCGAGCTTGAAGACTCTGATGCAACAAAGGTTGGATTGCCAAAGGTGCGTCTAAACTCTGCTGTTGGGATAGTGGAGATTGCTAGCGGGTGCATGAGCGAGTGTACTTTTTGCCAGACAAAATTAGCAAAGGGAGAGATTCGCAGTTTTAGGATAGGGGATATCGTGAGGCAGGTAAGACAAGAGATCGATGAAGGATGCAGGGAAGTATGGCTAACATCGACTGACAATGGTTGTTATGGTTTTGATATTGGGACAGACCTTCCAAGCTTGGTAGATTCAGTATCAGAGATAGAGCGTGATTTCATGATTCGTGTAGGCATGATGAACCCAATGTACATGCCAAGAATACGCGAAAGCCTGCTGAAATCGTTTGAAAACCCCAAACTCTTCAAGTTCCTTCACATTCCAGTCCAAAGCGGAAGCAACCAAGTCCTAAATGACATGAAGCGTGGCCATACAGCAGAGTACATTCAGAAAGTCAAGTGAGGAATTTAGGAAGAAATTTGAGAGATTCACAATTTCCACCGATGTCATAGTGGGATTTCCAACAGAAACTAAAGAAGACTTTGAGCATACACTTGAGATGATACAAGAGACAAGGCCTGATATCGTCAACCTCTCAAGATACAGCGCACGATCTGGAACAAAGGCTGCCTTGATGGACCAAGTAGATGTCTCAGATATGGTACAGCGAAGCAAGAAACTTTCCGAGCTAGTAAACAAGATATCGCATGAGAGAAACCAAGAATGGGTAGGCTGGAAAGGGGATGTCTTGTTCGATGAGATCTCAGAAGACACCATAAAGGGTCGCAATTATGCATACAAGCCTGTTTTTGTACAAGAAAAGATCGATCTTGGACAGAAGATCAAAGTGAAAATAACAAGGGCTGCAAAACATGGTCTTTATGGTCAGATTGCAAGTTAAATTTTTTAGATCGAACTTTGGATCAAAACTAAGCAACAAAGTTTTTTAATCATTTTTGCAAGCAAGATAGAGTCATGGAATTTCAGATACAAGATCCAATTCTAGTTGTAGGATTGGGCGGAGCAGGCTGCAGATTGGCTACAAGCATAAAGGAAGGACTTGGATGCGATTCTCTCCTGATAAGCCATGACCCAAAGGATCTGAATCACGAATCTTCCAAGATTTTGATAAATACCAGTCCCGTTCTCAACCCTTCAGCATATCTTATCAGAGGCATATCATTTGGAGCAAGAAGCTCAATTGCCCAGAGACTAGAATCCTATTCTACTATCATGATTGTGGCTAACTTGGCAGGAAAATCTGGCGCCGCTTTGGCTCCAGTAGTATCCCAGATTGGCAAGGAACTGGGCAAGAGCGTACTTTCCTTTGGAATAATGCCCTTCAAGTTTGAAAAAGACAGGATCTTCTTCTCAGGGGTTTCATTGAAGAGACTGAAGGCAAATTCAGACTGTACAATAATTATCGATAACGATGCCTTGCTTGACAGCAATCCAGACCTGACACCTGACTCTTGCAATACAATCACAAATGCAGCCTTGATGCACGTTGTCTCAACCCTGAAAAACTCATCTTTACCGCTTAAGACAAACATCCTGTCAACAAGCAAAGACATACCAGATGTTGAAACATCACTTAGAGATTCAATCAAAATGCTTTACGAAGATGCACCGCCAAACAACATCAAGAGTGCGTTGCTCTACGTAGTAGGTGGCAACAAAGTTCCAATAGGTGTTTTGAATTCAATGGTGAGTACCGTCAGCGGTATATTCAGCAATGACAGTACACGAGTCAGCTTGTCTGTCTCAAATGGAGAGAAAATCCAAAGTTGTTTTGCTAACCTCAATAGAAGGCGAGACTCGTTTTGACAAGTATGACCCACTTGGAATGATTCCAAAAGAGAATGTTCTTGATTGGGACGAGCCAGATGCCAGCGTAAAAATTGATTTAGAATTAGAACAAATAGAATAGATTTATTCTTTTGATTTCTTTGCAGATTTAGTTTCTGAAGGTTTCTTTTCTTCAGCTTTTGGCTTTTCTTCTGCTACTTTCTTTTCTTCTTTCTTTGCCTTCGGTTTCTCCTCTACTTTCTTTTCTTCCTTTGGTTCCTCTTTCTTTGGTTTCTCCTCTACTTTCTTCTCTTCAGTCTTCGGCTTTTCTTCTGCCTTCTTTTCTTCCTTCTTTGGTTTTTCTTCTACTACTTTCTTTTCTTCTTTCTTTGCCTTTGATTTTTCCTCTACTTTCTTTTCTTCCTGATATTTTGAAACTATGATGTTACCGTCGTCATCTTTTGATAGCTTGACTCTGATCTTTCTTGGTGGATGTCGAATTCCGCGTTCCCATACCAAGTGGCTAACATCTTCCTCAATTTTCACATTTTCTGATTTCATGTGCTTTGTAGCAAACTCTCGTATCATGTTTATCGCTCGCTTTGCTCTCTGATTGTTTGGAGAAAGTAGCACCTTTCCTAAATTAATGGTATAAATCCTCTCTAATGCTTCTTCGGACAAGACTAACCAACCCCCACGTCAGTTCTGCGCCACTGTCTTCTCTTTGGATTTGTTCTCACTCTACGTTTTGTCTTGACTATAATCCAAGCTGGAACTGCCGCATTTTGCTTCAGTTTGCTCATCAACCTTATCTTTCTTGGAGTTGACTTGTTGGCACCCATGAACGTTTGAAAATCTAGACCTCTTTTTAAATGAATCTCGAAAATATTACAATAAACCATTTGCCGACAATGCATTGGCAATCTGGTTTAGCATCCTAGCAGAAGCTCCCCATATCAGATGATTTTGAAATTTGAATGTGTACATCTCCTGGATGGACGTGTGTGCCGGATCTTTGTCTTCATCCATAGTTTTCAAAAGCGGAATAAGTGGTATTTGTAAGATAGATTCGATTTCAGAGGTTGTCCTGATCAGCGGAATTTTTTCCTGAATTGTGATAAAGGGGCAATTGTAAAGCCAGAATTTAGCGTTGTAACTGGCGTGAGTTGCCCTATGACTTGGTTATTGTGTATTTGAACTCCTATTTCCTCCCTTGTCTCCCGTATGGCAGTAGCAAGAAGATCTGCATCATCTTTTTCCCATCTCCCGCCAGGAAATGATATCTCGCCTGCATGATGGTCCATTGTTTTTGGTCTCTCAGTCATTATCACAGATGGCTCTGGGCCATAAATCACGATGAGTACTGCCGCAAGTTTTGTGTTCTGATTTCCTTGTGTCTGTGTCGATATAGGCCTCGACAGGGCATTTCTTATTTTTTCCAGTTCCAACATGATACCAATGTTATGGTTTGTTATTTTCTGTTGTGATCAAAGCGCAAAATACTCAGCTTCTGGGTGGTGTACAACTATGGCAGCAGTTGATTGCTCCGGTATTATCTGTCCTGATTCTGTCAGTGTCATGCCAGATTTTTCAGGCTCTAGTAATTTCCAGACAATATAATGCTGTGACACATCAGGACAGCTTGGATAGCCCCAGCTGTACCTCAGTCCTCGTTTACCATCAATCTTTAGCTCGTCTTTTATTTTTTGGTTTATCCATGCAGCCATTGCCTCTGCGGTTTCAACAGCAAGGCCGTGCAGATAATATGCATCAGTGTATTTGTCTTCTTTATTCCACTGTTCTATGATGTCAGAGACCTTTGTTCCCACAGTTACTGCTTGAAAAGCCACAACATCATCCTGTCCAAAGTAATCTGCAAGACACAGGTGTTTTGATCGAGATGAGCGCGGAAACTCGAACACGAGTTTTTCACCGTTTGGATGATCTACTGTTAGGTTTCCATCTTTTCCGTGGCACTTGAAGTATCCATATACTGCTCTTGGCTCAAACAATTTTTCTGTAAGAATTTTTTTCTTCCATTCTTCAAAAAGCGCTTCATGTTCTGCCTCTGACTCTTTGGCAGACTTGCCTCTCAGACCCCATGATAACACAAAAAGCGATTTCTTGTCAAGAAACTTCCATACTTCATTTAGATCAATGTCTTTTGGTTCAAATCGTATTACTTTGTTGAGATGAGGTGGAACTGGAGGAGTAACCGGCTTTATGTCGCTGCGCGCCATGATATTTTCTTCAGGTTTTTCAACTATTGTCTCAGTCCACTTTTCAATTCTTTTCTGCCATTGCTCGACAAATTGTGTTTTTTCTTGCGATACAAGACTGTCCATGGTCTTGAGGCCGTCAAACATTGTTTTGCAGTAGAACACTCCCGGCGTGTATATGCCGCCATCTTTTGCAACACGATTTATGTAGTTGCTGTTAATTGCAGCCCCTCCGCACAATACTGGAATTTGCATGTTGTTTTTTCTGGCATGCTCTACGAAGAACTGCATCTGTTTTGATGTTGACACCAAGAGTGCGGACAGTCCTATTGCATCTGCCTTTACCTCTTCAATCTTTTCAAGAAACTTTTGCATTGGAACCTGTTTTCCCAGATCGTATACAGTATACCCATTGTTCTCAAAAATTGTCTTGACCAAGTTCTTTCCTATATCGTGAACGTCTCCGTATACAGTGCCCAAGACAAGTTTTCCTTTGGTACTTCCTTTCTCTTTTAGAAGATATTTCTCAAGTTCTGCAACTGCTGCTTTCATGCACTCTGCAGATTTTAATACAAATGGCAAGATGAGCTCTCCTGCACCAAACTTGTCACCTACCTCCTTCATTGCAGGCAATAGGTCATCATTTAGCGTCTTGATTGCAGCAGGATGCGTGATCTCCTTTGGTTGCATCAATGACTGCCATCCCATCCTTCTCCGAAATACCATGTTTGCCTGAGATCTTTTCAGATATGGCACTTACAACATCTCTTTCTATTCCGTCACGAAGCCTGTTCACTATCCTAAAGTTGGAACGTTTGCCTGCAGGCCAGGATGGATCCACTTCAATCTTCTTTGCTGCAAGCTGAGCAGTGCCTTTTGTTGCCTCAAAATATGCAATAAACTCTGCAAGAGCGTTTGGGTGCTTGTTAAAGATCAGATCCTCTGCTACACTTCTTTCCTTCTCGTCTATTTCCGTATATGGAATCACGTCTTTTGGGTTTATGATGACAGTATCAAGGCCTGCTTTTACGGCATGATACAAAAATACAGCATTTAGTATTTTTCTTGCCCTTGGAGCAAGACCAAAGCTTATGTTACTTAGTCCAAGTGTTGTAAACGAATTTGGAAATCTTTTCTTGACTAGGCTGATTCCTTCAAGTGTATTTTTCCCTGCATCAAGAAATTCTGCCTCACCTGTAGCTAGTGTAAAAGTTAGAACATCAAAGATGAAATGCTGCTCTTGTAGTCCATATTTTTTTCCCGTTTCAACAAGAAGTTCCGCAGTTTCAAGTTTTTCCTGAGGAGTCTTTGCCATCCCTTTTGGTCCAATACACATGGCAATTGCAGGAACTCCGTATTGTACCATAAGAGGAGCTAGTGAATGAAACCTACTTCCATCTCCTTCCAGATTAATCGAATTAATTATCGGCTTTCCAGGAATCTGCTCCAGTGCAGATGCAACAACTTTTGGCTCGGTAGAATCTATCACAAGCGGAGCCTCGATTTCAAGGCTGAGTGACTTTACAAGTTTTTTCATAAACTCTAGTTCGTCTGAGCGCTCTGTGGTGGCAACACACACATCAAGACAATGTGCTCCATCATCTACCTGGTCTCTTGCAATTTTTACCAATTCTTCAAAATTGCCGTTTAGGACGCATTCCTTGGCCTTTTTTGATCCTTGTGCGTTGAGTCTCTCCCCTATAATCAGAGGTGCAGGGTCTTGCCTTAGCTCTACTGCTTTTAATGCAGAACTCACTCTAGGATCTTTCATGAATAGTTATTCTCAAGTGCTTTTTCTAAATACCTAGCGCTTATTTTCTGATTGCTTTTCATCAATTATTTTTCTTAAGAGTGCTATATGTTCGGTATTTGTGCCACAGCAACCGCCTATTATTCTGACGTTGCCATACTGCGATATGAAATCACGCATTGCTTTTGCCATGTCTTCAGGCGTCATCTTGTAGACTGCCCTTCCTCCCTGGTTTTCCGGCATTCCCGCATTTGGCACAACAAGTAATGGAAGATCGTTTTGCTCATTTAGCCATCGTATGCTGGGAGTCATCTCAACAGGCCCAGTGGAGCAATTGAGCCCAAATGCGTCTATTCCCATATCTGATACGGTGGTATACGCTGCCTGAATATTTGTCCCAAGCAACATCTTGCCATACTTGTCTAGTGTTACATTTGCAATGATCGGGATTTTTTTTCCTGTCTTTTTCATTGCACTGTGGCATGCATCTATTGCCATCTTTACTTCCAAGATGTCTTGACTTGTCTCAATTAGTAACGCATCTACTCCACCCAAGATTAGACCCTCTGCTTGGATCTCAAATGCTTCCCTTATCTTTTCAAGCGGTATTTGTCCAAGTGACGGATCATTTGAGCTTGGCAAAAACCCAGTAGGACCCATGGAACCCACCACATATCGTGGCTTGTCAGAAAACTCTTTTGTGATATCAACTGCAAGCTCTGCAATTTTTTTATTAAACTCTAGTGTTTTATCGCCATAACCATATTCTTCAAGCTTGAGCTTGTTTGAGCCAAATGTGTTAGTCTCGATACAGTCAGCACCTGCCTTGAGATAATTTCGGTGGATATTTTTTATCCATTCAGGTCTTGTAAAGGACAGACCGTCGTTGAAGCCATCCTTGCCGTCTGGAAAATCCTCCGAATTTGGATTCAACTTTTGAATCTCGGTTCCCATGGCGCCATCAAAGAGCACTATCTTTTGCTTCATCAGGTCTGCAAGAGGAATTTTTGTGGTCAACAGTAATTGATGCTGGTTTTCAATGTATTAATTTTCTTTTGTTTTGTCACATGTTAATTGCCTTCAAAGGTTATAATCAAGTAGCCGTGACACTCTTTTATGACGATAATCTACGAGTTAAATCCACCCAAGGTAATGCAGGACAGGATACTTTCTCACAGCGAGTTGCAGGAATCAGTTGACAAGTTCAAATCAAAATCAGTCGAGATAGGAAAGGTCTGCGGCAGCATACATGTGACAGACTCTGTACTTGGCATCCCAAGGATATCTCCCATAACGGCAGGATTTTTCATAAAAAATTCCAATGACAGGATAAAGATCTCTGCAAGTGTTCGAGTCAGAGACAGAAACCACACATCACTTACACAAACCGTCTGCGATGCGATACTTTTGAACTTGAACGGTGTTCTCATAGTCAAGGGAGACCCGCCGCCCACAGGCCCCAAGGATTCAAGGCTTGTCCCAAGTGAGGTCGTAAAACAATTCAACGAGCAGGGCTTTGGAGAAAAAATTGACCTTTATCTCTCAGTCTCAGGCAATCCCAACTTTGACAAGATTCACAAAAAGGTCGAGGCCCAGCCAAAGGGATTTGTCACACAGGTCATAAGTTCTATCGATCAGGTAACAAGGATAGTTGACAAGCTAAAGCCGCAGGGGTTTAGGATAATACCTTGCATACTGCTTGCGTCAGAGCTCAACCAAAAATCTGCACAGATGTTAGGTCTTGACTGGTCAGGATACAAAAATGACATGGTAGGATTTGTAAAAGAGGTTCACAAAATTGCAGGTGATGTACTTTTGAGCTCTCCAAATGATTTCAAGGGAGCGCTTGATATACTAAACAAAGTTTAAGAAAAACTATTTTATTTCTAATTGACAACAGTCCTTTGCCATTATCATTTTGAACTATTGCTGTCAAGCATTAGCATTTTCCACATTCAAAAGTTACATTCTCACTATGAGGCTGTGTGTGAGTTACGTTAGATTATGTTTAAGAGCTTGAATTAGGAGGAAATTTCCGGTAATCCTTTCTCAGTCAACACTTGATTTAGAAGAGTTAGATCGAATATTCCAGACAGGTCTGGCGTTTTGGTTGCCCAAAAATCCCAGACCATAGGCAGCATTGGCTGATTGATAAAGCGAACTTTCCACCGGATCGTATGTGATATCCATCCTTGAGAAGGCCTCATCTAGTTCACCAACAGGAAGTGTCTTCCCAGTCAGGTTTCCCAGCTGCTCGTTGAATATTGTAATTGCTTGATCTTTGTTGTTGTTAATCCACAAGGTTTCATCCACATGTGCCTCTAGTAGTTTTTTAATAATATCAGGGATGATTTTGTAGATAGTCCGCTCTTGCAACAATTAGAGCAGTTGCAAATTTCCCGTTTGGCCACAAGTCTCTCTCATCGACAAGAATCTTACCGTTTGCTTCGTGCTCTAGTTTGGTTCCCCACGGTTCTGGTACCCACGCACCGATCAATGTTGTTTTTTAGCATCATTAGTAAAAACATCGGCATTGGCCGCATTTATGATCTGTATATTCCCTCCATTGTCTGACGTCTTGTACCCATTTTTGAGCAAAAATGATCGTAGTGCAACGTCTTGTGTGTTTCCAAGTTGTGGTGACGCAAATTTTTTCCCTCCCAAATCAGCAGTGGAGTTTATGCCATCATCGTTTCTTACCACAAATACGACTCCTCCGCTTGCTGCACCTGCAATTATTCGAAGTCCCTGACCGTCTGACTTGATATATCCATTAATGGCAGGATTTGGTCCAACATATGCAACATCAATCCTGTTTGCAAAGAGCGCTTCTATTGCAGAAGGACCTGCGTTGAATACCTGAGTCTGCACCTGTATTCCCGCAAGTTCTTTTGATAATCCCCATCACCCAGTCCAATTACGGCCTTGCGCATGGCTGATGTTTGGAAAATATCCAATTCTTAGAACATTAGTTGTAGAAGTTTGTTGCCATGTCATGAGTTTGATTAGTTTCCGGTGTTGAGATAAAACTTGCAGCAATTACAGCTGCAATTATTGCACCGGCGATTCCAAACTTTACCAGTGGATTCATTAGCTAAACGACCTCAAAAAGATTCCAATATAACCGAATTCAAATATCAAAGTCATTTCAGCGATGATTGTCCAGTCCCCACTTTCTTCGTATCTTTTCTTCAATCTTGTTTAACAAAAATCTGTCAACTATCAGACCTATTGTGAATATGGTAATCATGCTAGCAATTACTTCACTCATATCAAGAAAATCTCTGCCAACTGAGAGAATGTGCCCCAGTCCTACAATTGACATTAGTATTTCTGCGCCTATTATTGCATGCCATGCAAATGACCACCCCTGCCTTAATCCAATTATCAGAGATGGGGTAGCTGCAGGTATTGTAACATGTCTGAACAATCTAAATCCCTTTGCGCCCATATTTTTTGCAGCATCGATATAGATTGGCGGTATGTTCCTTATGCTGCTATAAGTCGATATCATTACTGAAAAAATTGAACTCATTATTACTACAAACAAGATGCCAAAGTCATTGAAGCCTATCAATAGAATGGAGAATGGGACCCATGCGATGCTTGGAAACGCCAAGAGTCCTGCCGAGAAGGAACTCAGGGTCCTGCCAAATCCCTTGAATCGTATCATTCGTAAACCCAATTAGCGTGCCAAGAACTATTGAGATTGAAAATCCCGCAACCAGTCTTCCCATTGTTACCCCTACGCCTATCGGCAAAGACAGGTTCAGTATTATCTTGGCAAACGAGCCTGCAACCATTAGAGGAGACGGCAGGGATATTGTGGGAAATATTCCCAATACAAATACAAGCTCCCACACGCCAACAAAGATTGCCAAAAAAGAGCGCCGCGTTTCCAGCATCATGTAGGCTTTGCAGTTTTTTCTCTGAAATTGCTTTTTCACTCATGGGTTCTCATCTTTTATTTGTGCAATCACTTCGTTTTTGAGCTCTTCAACTATCTGATGATAATATTTTTGGAGGTTTTCATCTTCCATTAGTCTTGGTCTGCGGTAATCAATTGTAATCTCTTTTTTTATTTTCGAAGGCCTGTTTTTGAAAACTACTACACGGTTTCCAAGTATAACAGACTCTGAAATGTTATGTGTCACAAAAATAATTGTCTTTTTTGTCTTCTCCCAAATGAGCTGAAGCTCTACAAGCAACAAGTCCCTTGTCTGAGAATCAAGAGCTGCAAATGGTTCATCCATCAATAAAATTTCTGGATCCATGGCAAGTGCTCTTGCAATTGCAACTCTTTGCTTCATTCCAGTGGACAACTGATACGTGTACGAGTCTGCAAACTTTGTTAGCTGCATCATGTCCAAGTATCGCTGAGATATCTGTCTGCGCTCATCTTTTGGAATTCCTGCCATCTTCAATCCAAACTCTACGTTATCGATCACCTTGAGCCACGGAAAGAGTGCACCTTCCTGAAACACCATGGTCCTGTCAGGACCTGGAGTAGAGATGGGATTTCCATTTAGTAAAATCTCTCCAGAGTCTGGCTTTTCCAATCCAGCTACAATATTTAGAAACGTGGACTTGCCACATCCGGAAGGACCTACTATACACACAAAGTCTCCTTCCTGTACATCCAAGTTTATTCCACCAAGCGCAATCACTGAAGTGCCATTATGATCAAAATGCTTTACAATGTTTTTTGCCTGAAGTTTTGTCATGGTTATGATCTCCTCTCCAATCTTTGCGATGCCACGTACTGTAAGTGACCCGCAAAGGGAGCAATTTTCATATAACAGCGTTATAATATTGCGGTTAAATAGTGTTCGAATTTTAGCTTGGACTAATTTGGTTTGTCTCATGAATTAGAAAAATAATTTCTGATTTTTTACCAAGATAAAACGAGGATCATAAAAGATAAATGCTAAAATCTGATCACAGAAAACCTCAATGAAAGGAAAAGCGGTTTTAGCTTTCTCTGGCGGATTGGACACATCCGTCGTCGTAAAATATCTACAAGAAAAACACGGATTGGATGTTGTTACCATTACAGTTGATGTCGGACAAGGCGACGATCTGAAAAAGATTGCAGCCAAGGCAAAAAAACTCGGAGTGGTAAGACACTACAACGTTGATGCAAGAAGCGAATTTGTAAATGATTTCATTTTACCATCAATCAAAGCAAACGCATTATACCAAAAGAAATATTGTCTTGCAACGGCTCTTGCACGACCACTTATTGCACAAAAGGTTGTAGAGATTGCCAAAAAAGAAAATGCAAAGGCTCTTAGCTCACTGGCTGTACTGGAAAAGGAAACGACCAGGTGCGATTTGATGTTACCATGCGATCAGGTTCTACCCTACCAATCATTGCTCCCATCAGAGATCTCAACCTTACTCGCGATGTAGAATTAAAATTTGCAAAAAAACATGGAATACAGATTGATACTGCAGCAAAAAGGTTTAGCATAGACCAAAACCTGTGGGGACGCGCAATTGAGGGAGGAGAAGTGGAAGACGCATATGCCGAACCTCCAGATGATGCATTCATCTGGGTCAAGACAAAAAACATGCCAGACAGGCCACAGTACTTGGAAATCAAGTTTAGCCAAGGAGTACCGGTGGCAGTAGACGGCAAGAGTCTAAAACCAATTGAATTAATCCAGTACATCAACAAAAAAGCAGGAGCATCAGGTGTTGGAATAGTCGATCACATCGAAGATCGAGTTGTTGGAATAAAATCTCGTGAAGTGTACGAGACACCGGCTGCTCTGTGCCTAATTGAGGCACATACCGATCTGGAAAAAATGGTTCTGACAAAACACGAATTAAAATTCAAAACAATGGTTGACTCAGAATGGTCATGGCTTGCATATTCTGGACTCTGGCAAGATCCTCTGAAAACAGATTTAGATATGTTTATCAATGCGTCCCAAAAAAGGGTTAGCGGAACTGTAAAGCTGAAAATGTTCAAAGGAAGTCTTAGAGTTGTTGGGAGAAAATCAGATTACTCATTGTATAGTCATGACTTGGCAACGTATGGTTCAGGTTCCACTTTCGACCAGACTCTTGCAAAAGGATTTGTAGAATTGTGGGGACTTCAATCTACAGAAGCTAATAAATTACTAAAAAAGAGGTGAATGATCAAAGAATGAATTGCCCAGAATGTGATGCAAATTTAAAAATTCCAGACGACGCAAGTGTTGGAGAAATAGTATCTTGTCCTGATTGCGGTGCAGATTTCGAGATTGCTTCAAAGAACGGTAGCGTATGCGAATTAAAGCATGCTGAAAAAGTCGGCGAAGATTGGGGAGAGTAAATGCCCAAGGTCCGTATCGTGTTCGATAGAGTAAGACTAGAGGAAAAAATGCTAGAGGAAAAAGCAGTCGAGCTTGGACACGATACAAAAGATGATAGACGCCAAGATAACAAACATCAACACAGAGAGCAAGAAAACAGATTTTGATTTTGGCAATGTAGTACTGGAAAGGTGCGTCAGTTATTTTCGCGGCCTGCATTTTACAGCGTGTCTAGAGTTTCTTGATGTTCCAGTGTTCAACAAGTTTGAGGTTGCCAACAATTGCGGAAACAAGATGTTGACATCACTCCTGTTAAAGAAACACGGCGTACCCACCCCAAAGACATACTTTTCATTTTCATCAGAATCCGCAGTAGAAACACTTGACAAGCAAGGATATCCACTGGTCATAAAGCCAATCATAGGAAGCTGGGGAAGGGGTGTCATACTGCTAAAGGACAGAGAGACAGCTGATGCCAATATTGGAAGTAAGGGAGCTAACTGACGGACCACTTGACAGGATATTTTATCTGCAAGAGGCAGTGCAAAGGCCGCCAAGAGACATACGCGCAATTGCTGTGGGAGATCAGGTAGGTGGCTGCAATGTATCGAACCTCAACTGGCGGATTTAAGACAAACATTGCGCTTGGTGCAGAACCTGTACCATGCGAGATAACCAAGGAACTTGAAGACATCTGCATGAAAGGCATCAAAAGCAGTGGGCGGAGGAATTCTTGGAATCGATATAATGGAAGATGAAAAAAGAGGATTTGTAGTTCACGAAGTCAACAACACTGTAGAGTTTAAGGGACTGGCAAAGGTTGCCAAACGTAATATTCCAAAAGAAATGATAGAGTATGCAGTTCAACTCATC
The DNA here is from genome assembly GCF_011319465.1 of Candidatus Nitrosotalea sp. TS. GTDB lineage: Archaea > Thermoproteota > Nitrososphaeria > Nitrososphaerales > Nitrosopumilaceae > Nitrosotalea. The sequence continues at coordinate 29,986 of NZ_RCMB01000010.1, read as the reverse complement.
TGTTAGATAAAATACGGAATTTAGAAAATTTTAGAGTTTAAATTATACTATGTTATCCTAGGAGATCACTTATGAGAGTAGGAGTAATCGGGGCATCAGGATATGTTGGAGGAGAGATCCTCAGACTACTTGTTAGTCATCCAAAGGTTGAGATCACGGCAGTCACTTCAAGACAGCACGTAGGAGAATACATCTCCAGAGTTCAGCCAAGCCTCAAGGGATTCACTGATCTAACTTTTTCAGAATTAAACTATGACAAGTTGTCAGACAAGTGCGACTTGGTATTTACTTCAGTGCCACACGGTACTGCAGTTGACATTGTAAAAGAGTTGTATGATAGAGGAATGAAAGTAATTGATCTGAGTGCAGACTATCGATTGCACAATGCTCCAGACTATGACAAGTGGTATGGTTGGCAACACCCACATCCAGACTATCTTCCAAAGTCAGTCTTTGGAGTTCCAGAACTTCACAGAGAAGAGATCAAAAAGGCACAGCTGGTATCATGTCCAGGATGCATGGCAGTCACATCAATTCTTGCATTATATCCATTGGTAAAGAAAGGAATCATAGACACAGAGCACATTATTGTAGATTCCAAGATAGGCTCTTCAGGAGCAGGAGCTGGCTCTGAGGCAGGAACTCACCATGCAATGAGGTCAGGTGTTGTCAGGCCATACAAGCCAGCAAAGCACAGACACACAGGTGAGATCGAGCAGGAACTAAGTGAGGCAGCTGGAATGAAGATCAAGGTATCAATGAGTCCACATGCAGTGGATATTGTCAGAGGAATTTTGTGTACAAACCACACATTTATGACAAAACCAGTAACAGAGATGGATTTGTGGAAGATATATCGTGAACAATATCAAAACGAGAGATTCATCAGACTAATTCGTGACAAGAAAGGATTCTACAAGTTTCCTGATCCAAAGTTTGTTGTGGGCTCGAACTTTTGCGATGTAGGATTTGACATTGATGAAGACAACAACAGGCTGGTTGTATTATCGGCATCAGATAACCTAATGAAAGGTGCAGCAGGCTCTGCCATACAAAACCTCAACGTAATGTCAGGATTCAACGAGATGGACGGCCTGGCATATTCTCCGCTAACTCCTGTGTGAAAAGATGATCACAATAAAAATAGGAGGAAGTGTGGTAGATGGCCTTCATCCTTCTACCATATCAGACTTGAAAAAAGTTTCAGAGCAAGAAAAAGTGATTCTAGTCCACGGCGGAGGAAAGGAAGTAACAAGAATTTCAGAAGCTTTGGGCAAAGAACAAAAATTCATAGTCTCACCTGGAGGAATCAAGAGCAGATACACTGACAAGGAGAACTGCAGAAATTTTCACAATGGTAATGTCAGGCAAGATAAACAAGATGATTGTAAGCATGCTGCAAAAAAATGGAATCAATGCAGTAGGTCTTTCAGGCATTGATGGAAAAATAATCCAGGCAGAGAGAAAAAAGAAACTAATTGTCATGAATGAAAAAGGAAGAAAGATGGTAATTGATGGAGGATACACTGGAAAGATACGAGAAATCAACACAAGTCTCATCCAGGTGATTCTAGACCAGGGGTATGTTCCTGTAATCTCACCTATTGCCACAAGCGAAGAATCTGACTTTCTAAACGTCGACGGCGACAGGGCAGCAGCATATGTTGCAGGTAAGATGCAGTCAGACAAGATTTTGTTTCTGACCAATGTCGATGGCCTCCTCATGGATGAAAAACTGGTGACAAAATTATCGCTTGACGAAGCCAAGGCAATGCTTCCAAAGATAGGTTTTGGAATGGAAAAGAAGATACTAGCTGCTACAGAAGCAATCGAGATGGGTGTAAAGCAGGCACTGGTTGCGAGCGGTCAGAGAGAAAACCCAATATCAAGAGCCATAGCTAATGATAACTGTACGGTGATATCAAAATGACAGAAGATCAATTCATGGGAAGCATCTACCAGAGATTTCCCGTAACAATAGAGCGAGGACTTGGAGCCCATGTATGGGACATTAACGGAAAAGAGTACATCGATTGCATGGGTGGATATGGCGTAGCCCTTGTTGGCCACTGCAATCCTCGCGTGGTAAAATCACTAAAGGCACAGCTTGACAAAATAATTACTGTACACAGCTCACTTTACAACAAGACACGAGAAGAGTTTCTTGAAAAACTAATCAATATTTCACCGCCCAGCCTGAGCCAGGTATATCTTAACAACAGTGGAACTGAAGCAGTCGAAGCTGCAATAAAATTTGCTCGCAAGTTCACTGGCAAAAAAGGAATGATTGCAATGAACGGCTCTTACCACGGAAAATCATTTGGTTCACTATCAGTTACATTTAATCCAAAATATCGCAAGGCCTTTGAGCCACTCCTAAGCAACGTGTCCTTTACTCCATTTGGCGATATCGAGGCATTAAAATCTGCAATAACCCCTGACACTGCACTCATCATACTGGAGCCAATCCAGGGAGAGAGTGGAATTCATGTGGCACCAGATGGTTTTCTGCAAGAGATAAGAAAGATTTGCAATGAGCGAGGAATTGTTTTGATATTCGATGAGATCCAGGCAGGCCTTGGAAGGACTGGCAAGATGTGGGCAAGTCAGCACTGGGATACGGCACCTGACATCATGTGCCTTGCAAAGGGAATTGCAGGAGGCGTGCCAATGGGTGCAACTCTTCTAAGACCAGATATTTTGGCATGCTATTGGAAAAGGTGAACAGTCATCAACATTTGGTGGCAACCCGCTTTCATGTGCTGCAGGAATTGCTGCAATTGATGCACTGACAGAAGACAAGCTGGTTGAAAACGCTGCCAAGATGGGCAAGGTTTTCCGTGAAGGGCTGGAAAGACTAAAAGAAAAACACAAGATAATTCGCGAAATACGTGGCAAGGGGCTCATGATTGGAGTAGAAATGAAGTTTGAAGTAAAAGACATCCTGTTTGACGGAATTGCAAACAATTTGTTGCTGCTTTATTCCGGGAAAAACATACTCAGATTGTTGCCTCCTCTTGTCATTTCAGAGTCTGACATAAACAAAGCTTTAGAAACTCTAGATCTCATACTAACAAAAGAGGTACAAAGAAGAAATGTCTAGAGACAAGACAGATGAAACAATAATTGAAATGCTAAAGAAGGACTCTAGGCAATCTTTTGTGGAGATTGGTGCAAAGCTTGGACTCTCAGAATCTGCCGTTAGAAGAAGAGTGAAAAACCTACTTGATGGCGGCATGATAAAAAAATTCACAATAGAAACGGGTGACAGCAATTCAACTAGCGCAATAATTTTGATATCTGTTGATTCTTCAACTGATACCTCAAAGGTTTCAGCACGACTCTCAAAACTGCAAGGAGTCCATACCGTTTATGAAATCACTGGTCCAGTATGACATTGCAACAGTAATCAGAGCGCCAAATATCACAGAGATCAATGCATGCATAGATGCACTGCGCAAGGTTCCTGGCGTTTTTGACACTAATACTGTCATCATACTCAGAACCGTATCATAAAACGAAGTTCGGCTCTAAATTTGAATCATTAACGAAAATCGTTACAAAATATACAAAACTAGCCGAAACCTGTACGAATATACTTATATTTCCAAAATTTTGATACTAGATCGGTAATGGACGATCCGAATTATTATGCATACAAGTATAACGAGATGGGAACAAAACCAAAGAAGATTCACATACTCGATAGCACCCTAAGAGAGGGAGAGCAGCACCCAGGTGTTACATTTTCCAACAAGCAGAGAATCCAGATTGCATGGATGCTAGACTATTTTGGTGTTGACCAGATTGAGATCTCACCAGTGGTCTCACCAGATCATAAAGAAGCTACCAAGACAATAATCAAGCAAGGGCTCAAGGCAGATATCGTAGCTCATGTGCGTGCCCTAAAGGAAGATGTCGATGTTGCACTAGAGTGTGAGGCCACGTGGATGGCAACATATCTTGGAATATCTGACATCCACATGAAAGACAAGCTGAGAATAACAAGAGAGGAAGCGCTGCGAAGAGCGGTAGAGACAGTCGAGTATGCAAAATCACATGGGTTTAAGATGCGATTCACAGTAGAAGATGGCAGTAGGGCAGACCCAGAATTTCTAATCAAAGTTTGCAAGGAGATCTCAGATGCAGGTGTTGACAGGATAAGCATACCTGATACCGTTGGGATAATGAGACCAAACGGCATGTACAATCTGGTAAAGACAGTTCGCGATAAAATCAAGACTCCGCTTGACGTGCACTGCCACAATGACATTGGGCTTGCATTATCTAATGCGCTTGCAGGGTGCGATGCAGGAGCTGATCAGATTCATACTACTATCGACGGTATCGGTGAAAGAACTGGCATACCTGCACTTGCAGAAACTGCGGTGGCACTCACTTATCTTTACAAGTCTCCAAATAATTTCAGACTGGACATGCTGATGGACCTCTCAAGACTGATTGAACAGTACACAACCATTGTTCCATATGACTCTAAACCAATTGTTGGCTCTACTGCATACAAGCACAAGGCAGGAACGCACCTTGCTGCAATCCTTAGAAATCCTGCAGCTTACGAGCCAATTGAGCCAAAAGTGGTAGGAAATAGGAGAAAAATCGTATTTGGCGAGCTGGCAGGCAAGAACGGTGCGGCATATCTCATGTCAATACTAGGTCTTGACCAGGATGAGGAGCATGCAAAGAAGGTGGCAGCAGGCCTCAAGAACCTAAGGATGGGAGACCTGCTTGAGATACCGCTTGATGACAAGCTTGAAAGAAAGATAATTAATGACACCCAAGTTAAGGTAAAGACAGGTAAATAGTATGAAATGTTTAGAATGTGACGCAGACATCAACCCTCCAAAGGATTCTATGGAGGGAGAGATTATAACTTGTCCAGACTGTGGTGCAAGTTTTGAGTTATCCAAAGGATCCTCAGGCTTTGAGTTAAAACCAGCACAAACTGTTGGTGAGGACTGGGGCCAGTGAGCTCAGGTCTATCGATACTCTACGATACCATCAGATGGGAAGAAAAAGCTCTGTTTGACGCAGCAAAGAAAAAAGGCGTCGATGCAACGATGGTCGATTGTAAGAGTTTATCCATCAATTTAGACAAGACCGAAGAGAGATACGGTACTGCCATACAGCGATGTGTCAGCTATTATCGCAGCCTGCACTCCACTGCAGCACTTGAGGGAAAGGGAGTCAACGTAATCAACAGCTTGAACACCAGCATATTTGCAGGAAACAAGCTTTTCACTCCACATGCTCTTGGTAAAAAATGGAATTCCTACACCATTTAGTGCAGTCGCATTCTCAGAAGAAGCCGCAATTGATACCCTAGAAAAAAGGGGATACCCAATGGTTCTCAAGCCCACGGTTGGAAGCTGGGGAAGGATGATTGCACTGCTAAAGGATCGCGATTCTGCAGAAGGAATAATGGAGACAAGGGAATCAATGTATCCAATTTATCAGGTATATTACTTGGAAGAATTTGTCAACAGGCCTCCCCGCGATATCAGAGCTATAATGGTTGGCGACGAGGTGGTTGCAGCAATTTACCGCTATTCTGGTGACGGGCAGTGGAAGACAAACATGGCCCTTGGCGGCAAGGCAGAACCAATGAAAGTAACAAAAGAACTAGAAGATATTTGCATCAAGGCAAAAAATGCTGTCCAAGGTCAGATAGTAGGGGTAGATTTGATGGAAAGCAAGGAAAACGGCCTGGTAGTTCACGAGGTCAACAACACAACGGAATACAAAAATACCGTCAGAGTTACTGGCGTAGATATACCAGCCTTGATGATAGATTACGCAATGAAATCGAGAAAATAAGAATTGGACTCTTCAATTACCATTACACCAAGATATTCAGTAAAGATGCTAGAGAAGGCTCTAAGACTTTACACGCCATCGCTTTCTGAAAAAGCTCTTGCAGAGTTTCTTGCAGACAAGTGCGACGACTTGGGCTTTGAAAATATTCACATCGATGAGGTAGGAAACCTTATTGCAACAAAGGGCTCAGGCTCTCCCAAGATACTTCTTTGCGGTCACATGGATACCGTTCCAGGAAAGATCAAGGTAAGAAACGAAAACGGACACATCTATGGCAGGGGAGCATCTGATGCAAAAGCTCCATTGATGTCAATGCTGCTTGCAGCCGCATCTGTCCAAAACAGCAATGGAACAGTAGTATTTGCAGCTGTGGTAGACGAGGAAGGAAATGCAACTGGAATCAAAAGTTTGGTCAAACAAAAATTAGATATAGATTATGCAATTTTCGGCGAGCCTAGCGGCATAAAAAATATCACCATAGCATACAAGGGAAGAATTGCCATAAACCTGAAGATAAATGTAGGAGACAGTGCTCACGCCAGTGCACCATGGCTTGCAAAAAATGCAATTGAAGAATCATACATCTTTACCACTGCAATAAAGAAAGCACTGGAAGGAAACCAGGAGGGCAAGCCAAAGAGTATGATGCTTACTGCAGTTCTCACCGAGATAAAGGGAGGAACAAGCCACAACGTAACTGCAGTAGAATGCGATGCAATCATGGACATTAGGATTCCAGTAGACATGAACTGCAAAATGGTTGGAGAAAAAATTGCAACTACTGTCCAAGAGGTTGCCAAAAAACAAGGAGTGAACGCATTTTATTCCATTCTAGATGAGACAGAACCTTTTGAGGCGCCGCATACTTCACCACTTGTAAGGGCATTAACACTTGGCATACTAGATGTTGAAAAGGCAAGACCACAGCTTATCAGAAAGACAGGTACAGGGGACATGAACATCATTGGAAATGCCCTGAGCATTCCTGTTGTAACATATGGACCTGGCGACCCCCATGCATCACATACAATTGATGAACATGTGTCAAGCGATGAATATCTAAGAAGCATCGAGGTCTTCAAGCGAATGCTTGATCACCTAAAGAGATTGCACGACAACCACATAGGTTCTGGCAAATAACACAAAACGAACACCAAAATATACAACAAAGAGATTTTTTGCTATGTTATGGTTTATTGGCCTTGGAATCGCTGGAATTGACGGTGTAGGTCAGGATACCATCAAGATTTTAAAAAAAGCTGATCTTGTCTTTTTTGAAAACTTTACAAGCCCCATACCAAAAAGCGACCAGTCCAAAATAAAAAAACTTGTCAAAAGCAGATTCAGGGTTGCTCCGCGGTGGCTCGTAGAGGATGGAAAAACAATTCTTGCCGAGGCCAAGAAGAAGACAGTTGTCCTTCTTGCATATGGGGATCCATACATTGCAACGACGCACATAGAACTTCGGACTAGGGCAGAGACTGAAAAGATCAAGAGCCAGGACGATACATGCAGCGTCTGCAATACCATCCCTTGTTGGCGAGTGCGGACTACAATACTACAAAATTGGACGCCCCGTCACTGTAATGAGAGAGCAAAAGTCTTGGAGCACCGTATACCATACCATATACGAGAACCTTGCAAAGGGCACACATAGTATTTTGATACTTGAATACAGCAGCATTGAGAATTTCTTTTTAGACCCAAAGGATGCAATCTCAAGTCTACTTGTTGCAGAAAGCGAGCAGAAAAGAAATGTCATAGATGAATCAACGTTTCTCATAGTGGCTTCGAGGATTGGCTCCAAGACACAGAGCATCACGGCTGGAAAACTTGCTAGTCTTTCCAAGATGGATTTTGGAAAACCCCCGCATACAGTTATCATTCCAGGAAGGATGCATTTTACAGAAACAGACGCACTCAAGGCGTTTGCCAGGTGTCTTGATGAGCCATTTGACAATTCATCGAGGATACAAAAAATATCTGACCAGATGATTACAAAGTATGTCCCAAAGGCAAGACGGGCATTAGATGAGGTAATCAAGATGTTCGGAGACGACAAGAACATGCAACCTGTCATAGAAAATGCACGTCTGTATATTGATGACTGTGAAAAATTTCAAAACGAAGGAAAAGAGGAGCTTGCAATACTTAGCATTGGATATGCAGAGGGCCTGATCGATGCGCTGCGTCTCTCAAAGGGCATAGACCCATGGACATAGATTAATCAAGTGGTAAAGCTTCAGCTCTTGTGGTATAATTGGATGCACTTGACAAGGAAATAATTTCAATGTGTTATGTCTCCTCACTTTCTGGAGAAGATCCGGTAGAGATGATAAGAAAAAAATTGTCTGTCAGTACGGAATACATCTCAAGCAGACTTGACTCCCTTGTAAAAAATGGCTTGATTGAAAAAGACAGGACCTTGACTGAGATTGGGAGGGGCGCTATCAGGGTAGTGCTGGCAGGAGGAGTCTTTGATATCATCCATCCAGGTCACATCCACACGCTGAGAGGCGCAAAGGCACTAGGAAATGTCTTAGTGGTAGTGGTTGCAACAGACGCTACTGCACAAAAGATGAAAAAACGTGTTCCGTTGCACAACATGGAGTTGCGAAGAGACCTTGTCGGCTCACTTTCAATGGTGGATTATGCAGTGGTTGGCCGTGAGGGAGACATATTCAAGACAGTAGAGCGCATAAAACCCAACATCGTGGCACTCGGCTATGACCAGATACACCAAGAAAAATTCATCATAGACGGATGCAAAAAAATTGGAGTGGAAGTATCTATTGCAAGACTCCAGTCCCCTATACCAGACATCAAGAGCTCAAAGATAGAAAGCGATTACGGAAAATCAATCTACGGCATCTAAGGTTTTTCCAGTACAGCTATTGTGAAAGTTTAGGTTTTACATTGACCCGAATCGTGACCTGGGAACCTGTTGAAAGTTTTGTCAATTTCTTGATGTTCTCTTTTGAGACAAGCTCTATTATGGAATCATCATGGTGCGTTCGTTCTAGCAAAATCAGTGCGGCATCCACGCTGTTGTTAACCCTTGCCGGATAGCACTTGACCCATCCATAGGTTCGTTTGCCATCTGAGAATCCAGTTATCATTATTGCAGGATGTGCATCAAGTGATCGTTTTGCCTCAATGAACTCCTTGTCCTTGAGTTTTACATTGAGCGTTCCCGGAAATGGAACATAGCCAAGCTTTGTCTTGAATTGTTTTGTGTATCCCTTCATTGACATGTAGTATGCCCCCTCCCCCATCCCCGAGATTATTGTTCCCTTGAACTCGACATATGGCAAGGAGGTCTCAAGACTTGATTTTAGTACTGAAAAAATCTTTGACATTTCTGCATGTCCTTTGGTTGTGATTCTAATAGAAACTCGCGGTCCTGTCCTTAGTCGTTCTATGTATCCATCAGATTCTAGTTCAAGCAGATGTTTTGATGCGGCCTGTTGTGATTTGTGTATGCTTTTACCAAGAGATGAGGTTGTGATTGGAATGTAATTGTACCGTGCACCTTTGGCAAAAAGTTCTGCAAGTGTTAGTATGTGTTGTAGCTTGAGTTCCGGCATTGGTTTTATGCAATACCAAGCTCTGTAAATGTTTTGAGGATTAGACCGTCAGTTGATTTTAGGTTTGCCGCCCTGTGTCCTACGACGCACTCTATTCCTGCTTGTTTTGCTGAATCAATTAGCCTCTGTGTTATGATTCCGTCAAGTACAAGATACTTTATTCCAGAGCCAGGAGAGAGTTTTGATACAATCTCGCTTACAGGAACTTTGAACAAGCTGTTGAGCCCTTCATCTAGCGCTACTGCCTCTAGAGATTCATTGAGATCCTGAATATACTTTTTTTACAATGTTTGCAATTGGTTCATCTTTTGGATCCTGAAGTTTTGGTTTGGCAGTCTCTTTTTTCATCTCTTCTGCAGTTTCTTTTAGGATATCTGCAATCTGTTGAGGGGTAAGCTCTTCGACTTCGACGCCTTCTGGTGCACGGTGAACCACGTCAACGTTTACAAGTGATTTTAATTCTTTTAAGATGAAACCTCCGGCCCTGTCTCCGTCAAGAAACGCAACTACTTTTTGTTTTGATTCACAAAGCGATTTTATAGATTCGTCAATCCTTGCTCCCTCGATTGCAAGTGCATTGTCAAATCCTGCCCTTAGGAGATTTATCACGTCTGCTCGTCCTTCAACTAGAATCACCCAAGGTGCGTCAAAGACTCCCGAGCCACATGCAAGTTTTTCTTTTCCAAATGTAACAAGTTTTCCAGAAGATGTTACTTCTTGTACGTCCTTTAGCATCTCTTCGCCTTCGCTAATTGTTTTGGTAGACCATTTCTGAACAATCTGTTTTGCCCTGTCCACAATCTCTTTCTTTTTTGCAGAACGAACATCTTCGATTGCTTCGAGTTTAAAGTTGGCTTGGAATGGACCTACTTTATCGATACTTTCAATGGCAGCTGCAATTAGTGCTGCAGTGTTGATATCAGTACTCATAGGAATCAAGGCATCGCCTTTTGTTTGATTAGTCGTGCTCGTAGTGTTGACCTCGATTCGTCCTACTTTCGAGACTTTCTGAAGTTCATTTAGGTTCATCTCTGGACCAAGCAGACCTTCTGTTTGGCCAAAAATCGCGCCTATGATATCGGCTTTTTCGACGAGTCCATCTACGTCAAAGCTGAGCTTAACGTGATACTTGACAATTCCACTATATGGCAAATCATTATCCTCTTAATTTTTTATCAATTAACATTCTTCAGGGGCAGATATAAGTGCTTATTGTCAGATCTTGGGTCTAGAATACAAAGATAGATCCTCGATATGGCGTGCCTTGCCTTTTGTTATTGTGATCAGTTTTCGTCTAAATGAGAGATCTACGGTCATGCGATGCTCAAGGTGCGAGACTATTCTTTTAGTAAGATATGCCCCTTTCCTGTCGTAATCAAAAAGTACAATCAAATTCTTATACTTGGGCATCGAGTCTACAAACTTTACCATGCCCTTGAAGCTGTGAAACTGGCAGACATTCCAGAAAAGCCAAGATCCCTGAGTGCTTCCTCATCTTTTCTTCCCTCAACTACTACAATGCAGTCCTTTTTTGAATCAAGGGACTTGACGAAGTGATGTACCTCAGATATCTCAGACTCGTCAAGATGCACAGTTTGGTTTGCAATTAAACATATTAAGCAATTTTCAAAAATTTACCCATGGGAAAGGTCTTGGCAATACAGAATACAAGAAACGAGGGAATTGCCACACTAGGCAAGTTATTTGAAGAAGACGGGTTTGATATCACTACAGTTCTTGCAAAAAAAGAAAAAATCCCATCAATTGATCCCCGTGTCATAGTAATACTAGGTGCACCAGAGAGTGCAAACGACGACTTGCCGTACCTAAAAGAAGAGTTGGCACTGATACAAAATGCAGTCAAAAATGACACCCGGTTCTTGGAATATGCCTTGGGTCGCAGCTTATCGCCAAGGCGTTTGGTGCCACGGTATACCAAGGCCGCAGAAAAGAGATAGGATTCTACCATGATGTAGAGTTTGACAGTACTACAAAATCAAGGCTCTTTGACGGAATACAGAGTCCTGCTACGGTATTTCATTGGCATGGGGATACGTTTGATCTTCCCTATAATGCCACAAGGCTTGCTCATTCAAGAGACTATCAGAATCAAGCAATAAAGATTGGAAGCGCCGTTGGGGTTCAGTTTCACCTTGAGGTAGATGCGCCCACCATACAGCTGTGGCTTGACAAATCAAAAGAGGAGCTAAGTGCTGTACCATACATCAACCCTGAGAGATATCCAAAGCATCCCCAAAAACATGGATGCCATACAAAAAAACATGCAATATTTTATCAAAATTTCAAGTCAGAGTTTAATCTTTGACAAAAGTTTAATGTCGTACTAAATTCTCTTAAACTCAATTAAATTCGCAACTTCTTCATCCTTGCTGTAATATCACTAGAAAAACAATGATACAGTTAGTCGTATAGAATTCTTCCGTTACAAAACAGTGTATTTATAAATTTTAATTTATAAAAAGAACAACATGACCACGCCCAGAAAACAATTTAAAACCATGGACGAATATATCGCTACGTTTCCAAAAAATGTCCAAGATATTTTAAAAAAACTAAGATATGTAATTAGTGAATCGGCACCTAAAGCTGAAGAGACGATAAATTATGGGATACCTACATTCAAGCTCAATGGCAACTTGGTGCATTTCGCAGCATTCAAGAATCATATTGGGTTTTATCCCACTCCATCAGCAATCATTGCTTTCAAAAAAGAGTTATCTCCATATAAGCAAGCAAAAGGGTCTGTCCAATTTCCGATAGATAAGGAGATTCCATTTGATGTAGTAAAGAAAATTGTAAAATATAGGCTAAAGGAGAATTCGAGTTAAAACTATTTTCCCACATTTTGACAAAAGTTTAATATAATGACATCAAGACTCGGATCTCGTTATGATATCTCAAACCAAAAAGCAGAATGGATTCTATCCAAACAAAAAGGAGTGCTCGCTTTGAGCGCAGTCAAGAAAGTTTTTGAACAGACAATATCGACAGATCACAAGGTAATAACAGAAGATCTCTCAAAAGCAGTTTTGAAAAAATATGGAATCAAGGTTCCAGGATATGCACTGGTAAACAATGTAAAAGAGGCAACACGTGCGGCTAAAAAACTAGGTTTCCCTCTTGTCATGAAAGTGGTATCACCACAAATTCTTCACAAGACAGATGTTGGAGGAGTAAAGGTGGGCTTGCAAAATGAAAAGGAGGTAAAGAAGGCCTTCACTGACATGTACTCTAGACTCTCCAAGAAGAAAGGTGTCCAGCTAAAAGGAATCTTGCTTGAAAAAATGGTTCCACAAGGAGTTGAGCTCATTGTAGGATTACAAAATGACCACCAGTTCGGTCCTGTCATAATGGTAGGACTTGGCGGAATCTTGACTGAAATATTCAAAGATGTTGCATTTAGAATGCTTCCAATCAGCATAGACGATGCAAAATCAATGCTTGCGGAATTGAAAGGCTCCAAAATACTTCAGGGGTACAGAGGCAGCAAGCCAATTGATCTGAACATGCTTGCAAAGGCACTTGTCCAGATTGGAAAGATAGGAGTTGACAATGCAGACTATTTTGACAGCGTGGACTTTAACCCAATTGTAGTATATCCAAAATCATACTATGTTGTAGATGCAAAGATAATTCTGAAAAAAGAGGTCCAAAAGGACGCAATCTCAAAAGCCCAGCCCAACATTGAATTCATGGAGACGTTTTTCACCCCACAGTCAGTCGCACTGGTTGGTGCTTCTGCCACTCCAGGAAAGGTCGGCAACTCTGTGCTTGACAGCATAGCAAAGCACGATTACAAAGGAAAGGTATATCCAATAAATCCAAAAGCAGAAGAGATTCTTGGAATCAAATGTTATCCATCTCTTGAGTCAATACAGGAGCCCGTGGATCTTGTTGTCGTATGTGTTGATCTTTCTGTCACCGCACCAGTTCTTGAAACATGTGCAAAGAAAGGAATACACAATGTTGTCATAGTGTCAGGCGGAGGAAAGGAGCTTGGTGGAGAGCGAGCCGGATTCGAAGCTGAAATAAAGAGACTCTCAGAGCAAAACAAGATTAGAATAATTGGTCCAAACTGCATAGGAATGTTCAATGCAGCAAACAGACTTGATTGTGCGTTCCAAGGTCAGGCAAGAATGGTTCGTGCAAAGCAAGGCCCAGTAGCATTGCTGTCCCAGAGCGGAACAATGGGAATCAGTTTCCTTGAGACTGCAGATTCTTTTGGATTATCCAAGATGGTAAGTTACGGAAACAGGTCAGATGTAGACGAGGCCGACATGATCTGGTACTTGGCAAATGACCCGCAGACCAAAGTAATTGCACTCTATGTTGAAGGATTTGGTGATGGACGCAAATTCATCGAGACTGCAAAACGCGTCATGCGAGAGAAGAAAAAGCCAATTGTAATTTGGAAGAGCGGAAGAACAGCACTTGGTGCAAAACAAGCCGCATCTCACACAGGCTCACTTGGAGGCTCGAATGCAATCATCATGGGCGCCTTCAAGCAAGCTGGCATAGTCTCAGTTGAGAGCTACCAAGAACTTGCATCTGTTGTCAAGGGACTTGCATGGCAACCACATGCCAAGGGCCCAAGAGTTGCACTAGTGAGCAACGGAGCAGGCCCAATGATTGGAGCAATCGACCAGTTTGAAAAATACGGATTAGAGCTTGCCAAGGTTCACAGAAGCCACACTAAAAGAGATGAAAGAGCACTATCCACCAACATATGTAATTGGAAACGGCAACCCCGCTGACGTTACAGGCGGAGCAAATGCAGACGATTACAGATATTCAATTCAAAAGTTCATGGACGATCCAAATGTGGATATCGTAATGCCGTGGTTTGTATTCCAGGACGATCCATTAGAGGAGACAATAATTGACTACTTGGGAGAATTTTCAAAGCAAGGAAAGAAACCATTACTTGTAGGCGGAAATGGCGGCCCTTACACAGCGAAGGTATCAGCACTCATTGAGAAGCATAGCGTTCCAGTATATGACGACATTAGAAACTGGGTAGCAACAGGCGCTGCGCTGTACCAATGGGGAAAGCAAAAGCCAGACAAGGTTTAATTTCCTCTAGTTTTTAGAGTCCCAACATGTCTCTTGTTATTGTTTCAAAGTCAGATGGAATTTGCACCATCAAGATAAACAGGCCAGACAAGCTCAACGCCATGAACATGGACGTTGCAAATGATATCATCAAAGTATTCAAAGAAATAGAAACAGACGATTCAGTAAAGGTAGTAATTATTACAGGTGAGGGAGACAAGGCATTCTCTGCAGGTGCAGACATTGCATACATGTCAACCATTACACCAATTGAGGCCGAGGCATATGCAAAGGTAGGCCATCTTCTTACTTTTACCGTAGAAAATTGCAGCAGGCCAACAATTGCGGCAATCAATGGATTTGCACTCGGTGGCGGATGCGAGCTTGCACTTGCATGTGACATGAGAATAGCTGCAGATACTGCAAAGATTGGCCAGCCCGAAGTTACAATTGGAGTCTGTCCCGGATGGGGAGGTACACAAAGATTGCAGAGAACCATAGGAATATCACAAGCAAAGGACTTGATCTATACTGGAAGAATGGTAAAGTCAGACGAGGCAAAAGAGATGGGACTGGTAAACAAGGTAGTCGAGCTTGCAAAATTAATGGAAGAGACCACAAATGTTGCAAAGATGATTGCACAAAACTCTCCCATGGCAGTTAGAATGTCAAAGGTTGCGATAAACAAGGGAAGAAACTCTGATATCGATACAGGTCTTGCACTTGAGCTTTACACGTGGGGATTGTGCTTCACACACCCAGACAGAGCAGAAAGAATGACTGCCTTTGTAAACAAGTCAAAGAAATAGAAAAACTGCCCCTTTACTGCCATCCATTCCTAATATGCCCGGTATGAAAAGATTATTATAATTTAGGCGCCAAATCTGGTTTATGAGCAATACACAGACAACAAAACTTGTCACAATCACACCAAAGGCCGCAGAAAAGGTAACTGCTTTTATGAAAGAAGAAGCAGAAAAGCCAGAGTTTCTGCGAGTTTACGTACAGGGCGGCGGATGCTCGGGATTATCCTACGGAATGGGCTTTGAAAAACAAGCCGAGGAAGATGATCTCCTAATTGAAGAGAATGGTGTAAAGATGATCGTTGACAGCTACAGTGCCGAATACCTCAAAGGCGCAAATATTGACTACATTGAGAGTCTAATGGGCGCTGGATTTAAGATAAACAATCCAAACGTGACCAAGTCATGTTCTTGCGGTCACTCGTTTAGCACCTCTTAAATTCAGATCTTTTAATTTTTATTTTCTAATATCTACTGTAAAGAATTTTTCAGACCACAATTAGTGTCATGGTAGAAAGCACGTGGGGTACTTTGCGTATGTATCCAGTAACTGCCTGCTCCAAAGTCATGGAATCACTAGATTCCACTTCCACAATTACGTCGTACAGGCCAAGAACACCTGTGACATTTTTTATTCCCTTTATCTCAGTAAGTTTTCTAATCACCTGCGACTCTTTTCCAGTCTCGCAATGAATAGCTACAAATGCCTTGCTCATTGTACCAACCTGAAAATAAAGAATTTTTTACGGCCAGAGGCCTCTTGCGTCGTATGCCTCTAAGACTCGTCCAACTGCAAGCACCATGCTTGCTTTTCTCATGTCCACATTGTGCTTCTTTGACAAGGCAAGTGTGTCATGGAATCCCTTGACAATGTGGTGTTCCATCTTGCCTGCCACCTCGTCAAATGACCAGTAGTATCGCTGCAAGTTCTGTACCCATTCTAGGTATGAAATGCATACACCTCCAGAGTTTGCCAGTATGTCTGGAATGACTGTAATCTTGTTTTTAAATAAAATCTCATCAGCTTCTGGAGTTGTCGGGCCATTTGCTGCCTCTGCAACCATCTTGACAATCAACATTTTTTGCAATCTGTGGAGTTATCTGATTCTCAAGAGCTGCTGGAACCAATATGTCACATGGAGTGGTGAGAAGTTGTTCTGTGGTGATTTTTTTGCTGCCTGGATATCCTACTACGCTTCCATTCTTGTTCTTGTACTCTAGTACTTTTTTGGAATCTAGTCCCTTTGTATTTACTATGGAACCCTTGGAGTCGCTGACTGCAATTATCTTTGCACCCATCTTTTCAATATACTCTGCAGCAAATGTTGCCGCATTGCCATATCCTTGCACTACAACCTTTGCACCTTTTAGTCTCAATCCAAGTTTCTTGGCAGCTTCTCTTACACAGTATGATACTCCAAGACCTGTTGCAACGTTTCTTGCCTGGGAACCTCCTATAGAAAGCGGCTTGCCAGTAATTACGCCAGGCTCGCCTTGTCCGTGCATTATACTGTAAACGTCCATTATCTGTGCCATCTCTTTTCCTGTGGTGTAAACATCTGGGGCAGGCACATCCTTGCCAGGACCTATAATTTCAGAAATGGCATATGCATATCTTCGTGTCAGCCTCTCCTTTTCTCCAGCAGAGAGCCTTTTAGGATCACAGATGATTCCACCCTTTCCGCCTCCAAAGGGAACATCTACAATGGAGCACTTCCAAGTCATCCACATTGAGAGTGCCTTGACTTCCTCTATTGTTACATCAGGGTGATATCTTATTCCGCCTTTGAATGGTCCCCTAAAATCATTATGCTGAGATCGAAATCCCGTGAATACTTTGATTCTTCCATCATCCATTTTTACTGGAAGAGAAACAGTCAATACTTTTTTTGGCGATGCGAGCATCTCGTGAACGCCTGGATCAAGTTTTAAAATCTTTGCAGCAGATGCAAGTTGTTTTAGTGCATTCTGCCATGGATCTATCTTGTTCAAACTTACCGATCGTCTACTTAGGTATTGTATTTAAATTTGTTTAGAATAGATTACATCTTACTTGGTAGGCTGTTCAGATCCTTTACTGGTATTTGATCCCCCAAGTTTGGACGAGATAAGATTTCGCAGATCGTCATCTGTCTTGTCTTTAGAATCTATTCCAAGTGATTGTGCCATGACCTCAAGTTTTTGTCGCTCTGAAGTTGCAGGGCCCTGTATTTGCATACCAAAGTCTCCCTTGGCCTTTTGAATCTCATCTTGGACAATGTTTTTTGTTTTGTTGAATTGGCCCACAATTTTTCCTATCTTTTTTGATGCCTCTGGCATGCGTTTTGTTCCAAGTAACATCACTAGAGCCACAAATGCTATCATTATCCAGTCATTGCCCATTATGACAAGAGAGAAATCTGTCACGCAGTGATTGGGTCTTTTCCAAAATTAAAGCTTTAGACTACTTGTAAGCGGCAACTATTACTGCGCCTCCCATCATGCCAGTATCAAATTCAACTCTTGCAAACTTTTCAAGAAGCAGTGATTCGAGTTTTTTATTTTGTGGCCACAACCTGTACGTGTCATAAAGCGCCGCAAATTTTAATCCCAGTTTTCCTCCTGCTGCAAGTGCAATAACAGGCAGAAAGACCCGCAAGTAGAACGAGACGCCTGCCCTAATCAATGGATTGTCTGGCTTGCCAAGATCAACAATGACAAACCTGCCTCCCTTTTTTAAGACTCGATGTATCTCAGATATTGCCGTCCTGAGGCTGATTGCATCACGCAACGAGTATCCGCAAATAACCGCATCAAAATTTTCTTCTCGAAACGGTATGTGCTCAAATACGCCGCAAGTCAGAGCAGGAGTTTTTGCAAACAGTCTGCTTGTGTTCTTTAGCATTGGTCTTAGAGGGTCGTATAGCGTAACATGTAGATCATCGTTGCAAATTTTCATGGCAGTCTTTGACATGTTACCAAATCCAGATCCTGCATCAAGAACCCAGTCTCCCTCTGTTTACCCGACCGCGGATTCCACGTTCCCTAAACTCTAGGTCTTTTCCAAGAGAGATAAACGAATTTACCTTGTCATAGACTGGAATTATTTGTTCCAGAACATCTAGTACTTGTCCCCAACTGCTTCCAAGGCCCACAACAGGCCTAGACTGATAATACATATTATATGTCAATCATGGATTTTATTTCAGAAACAGCAGAGCTTACTCCCTCTTGGTATGACGGATATGCAATGTTGCATATTTTAGATATTTTAGAGTTTGATGCCTTGACTGATGTTGTAAGCAGTGTAACAAAGTCTGCACCCAGCATGGTTTTTGCAAGAAATGCAGGAATCGTTCCAGGTGTTTTCACGCCAAGTTTGGAGCATACAAAACTTACAAATTCTGAAAACATGACAGGATTAGAATCAGTGACAACAAACGACTGGTTTGTCTGGTTCTTTTCTGCAATGGATATCAGTGCAGATGCTACATCGTCCACGTGAACAAAACTTCGATAATATTTCCCAGAGCCTGGAATTTTAAATGAGCCTTTCTTGAGCCTTTCAACCATCATTGACTTGAACCAACCTCCATCACCATACACATCTCCAAGATACGCAACAGTAAATGGAATTCCGCTTTGCCGGCAGTTGTCTTCAAGATATTTTTGCGCCTCCAGTCTTAGCTTGGCATAGTCTGTATTTGGAGATGGGGAGGTATTCTCGTCTATCGTACTTTCTTTTGTGCCCCCAAAAGCGCCAAGACCTGAGACATACACAAAGAATTTTGTCTTGTCCTTTATCTTGCTGAACAGGTTAACTGTCCCGTCATAGTTTACTTTTCTCTGCAGTTTCTTGTCTTTTTCGCCAGGCCATGCAGCAGCAAGGTGATACACCACATCGTATTGATCATCGATAAAATCAAAGTCAGGATAAGTGAGGTCTCCTGTAACTACCTTAACCTTGGGGTTTTGGATTTGTCCTGCGCGTACAAGGACAGTTACTTCGTCTCCTCGTCCAACCAGTTTGGCGACCAATTTTGTTCCTATAAATCCCGTAGCGCCAGTTACAAGTACTGCCAATAGCTCAAGATAGAATTTTCTTGCTTAAATGTTTGACCTAGCGTGGAATTCCACATGTAACTAAAAATTAAATCAGATAGACGTTTCCATGATACAGTGCACACGTGTCCCAAATGTAAATCAAAGCTGGAGGTTCAAAAAACATTTAATCAAAAAATTCTATTTGGCTGCACGCACTGCAAGATTGAAGATGTAATAGACTATAACAAGAATTTAGACGAGGCATATCTTGATTTTTTGCTAAAATTTGACACCGGGCAGACTCCAACGAAGAAAGAATCTCAGAGTGCACTGGAAAAAGAAGGCCTGCTTCAAAGCGAAGACGAGATCAAAAAGATGATAGGGGATTCAAAGATTGACGAGTTGACCAGATCAGTATTATTCTCAAAGAAACATTACGTATCACATTTCAAGTCAATTGTAGAGCCAGACCCCAAGATGGGCTCTACCGTTGATGATTCTGGACTGGATGAGAGAATCATAGAGGCATTAGAAGCAAAAGGGATTTCAAAGTTTTACAAATTTCAGGAGGACGCCATCGCAGATATCGTATTTGGGAAAAATGTCATAATTACTGCGCCAACAGCATCAGGCAAGACAGAGGCATTTGTCATACCAATAATGCAGAGGATAGTTGATTCAAAGGCACCAAGGCACAGCGTTCATGCACTCTTTGTCTATCCAACAAAGTCTCTTGCACGTGATCAATATCCAAAGATAAAGGACGTTGCAGATAGACTCAGCCTGGGAATTGCAGTTTTTGATGGAGATACAAAGGATACTGAAAGAAGAGAGATCTTGGATTCTCCTCCAGAGATAATAATTACAAACTTTGATGTGCTGCATTACCATTTATGGCACAGGACAAAGTTTGCCGCACTGCTAAATACGGTAAAGTTTTTGGCAGTAGATGAGGCGCATACATATTCTGGAATTTTTGGCTCCAATGTTCACTATATCATAAAAAGGCTAAAGAGAATCTGCCCCAAGATACAGTTTGTGGCATCTTCTGCCACGCTTGAAAATGCACTCTTGTTTTGTCAGGGCTTGTTTGGAGTAGACATGGTACAGGTTACAGGGTCTGGAAAAAAAGGGAGAATAGAGTTTTGTATGCTGTTTCCCTCCCTTGTAACTCAGCGCGCATTGATGATTGACATACTAAAGAAGCTTGCATCAAAAAAGCGCAAGACATTGGTATTCAGCAATTCACATCTGAATTCCGAACTTTTGGCCCTGCAGGCAGGACGGCAAAAAATAGACATCAAGGTTCACAGGGCAGGCCTGATGGCAAACTATAGACGGTCAATTGAGAATCTGTTCAAAAACGATAAATTGTTGGCAGTCTCTGCAACCCCAACCCTTGAGCTTGGAATCGATGTTGGAAATGTTGATGGCGTAATATCGTCTACCATTCCAGTCAATCGACTGGTTCAAAGAATTGGAAGAGCTGCAAGAAAAGGCCAAGACGGTTTTGCATTTCTGGTTCTTGGAAACGATCCGATATCACAATATTACAAAAACCATCCAGATGATTACTTTGAAGACACTGAACAAATCTACATTGACCCAAAAAATCCATTTGTCGAGGAATTCCAGGTGCTTGCAATGGCCTGTGACAAACCCATTGCAAAACACGAGTTGCCAGAACACCGCGATGTCATTCAAAGACATCTCAATGTTGGAAACCTAGTTCTAGTTGAAAATAGATATGTGCCAAACTTTGACCAGATCAAAGGCCTTCTGGAAGACTATAGCATTAGGGGAATTGGCAAGTCAATTGACATTTTCTTAAATGGCAAAAAAGTAGGAGACAGAGTTCTGCCTATCGCACTAGAAGAGCTCCACCCATCAGCTGTCTATTTTCTTGCCGGAACAAGATATCGGGTAAAGGAGCTTGGATATCCCAAAAACATGTCTGCAAAATTAGAATTTCTTCCAAAAAATTATCCATATTATACAAAGGCGCTCACAGAAGAATGGCCAACCATTGAGACAATTTTTGAGAAAAGGCAGGCAAATGGAATTGAGGTGGCATTTTGCAAACTGCACATACAAAAACGAGTATCAGGATACGTCAATATCGAGCTAGGCCAAGAGGTAACGCAGGGTCAAAGAGTCATTTTGGACAATCCTCTAGAGTATGATTTTGTCACAAAAGGAATTGTCTTCAAGGCGCCAAGGCCGCTAGTTGAGATGGACAGATCTGAAAATGAGGAGTATACCGAGGCAAGCGGGTACCATGCAACAGAGCATGTAATCATAGAAGGCAGCAACATGATTACAGGAGGAGTATCACAAGACCTGGGCGGAATCTCGCTTGGCACATCAGGGCTGATTTTTGTGTATGATTCTGCAATAGGTGGAAATGGTGCAAGTAAGGCATTGTATGACAGACTAGAAAAGGCGTTTGATCGTAGCTTGCACATAGTAAAAGAATGTCCCTGCAAAAATGAAGCAGGATGTCCTCGATGTACATTCTCGTACAGGTGCGGCAACAACAATGAATATCTGCACAAGTTGGCATCTGCTGAGATTCTCCAGAGAATCACAGATGGCGAGACAACCGAGGTCTCAGAGCCTGTAGAAGGAGACAAGCCCCTAGTCTAGAATCATAACACATGTGTCCTTTTCTGCGATACCATCCAAAATAATAGAAAATATTAAGATGATTTTAGAGTGATAATTATGGATAAAGTTGCAATTGTCACCGGCAGCTCAAGCGGCATAGGCTTTGAGACTGCACTTGCCCTGGCAAGAAATGGATATCACACATATGCCACAATGCGCGATACAGGAAAAAGCGGCAAGATAACGGAGATTGCAAAAAAGGAGAACCTGAAGATAGAGGTTTTAGAACTTGATGTAGACAGGGAGGAGACAATTAAAAATTCCATAAAAAAGATAGTTGATGATAAAAAAAGAATAGACGTTCTTGTAAATAATGCAGGATATTTCCTGGTTGGTTGCCTTAGAAGACCTGTCAATGAAAAGATATCAAGGCTCAATTTGAGACCAATTTCTTTGGTGTCGTAAGAACAATCCAAGAAGTGCTGCCAACAATGCGCGCACAAAAGTCAGGAATCATAGTAAATGTAAGCTCTGTTGCAGGAAGAATTGGGTTTCCGGTAACACCTGCATATATCAGCTCAAAGTTTGCACTAGAGGGGCTCAGCGAGTCCATGAGATACGAGCTTGCGCCATTTAACATCAAGACAATAATAATTGAACCAGGAGTTGTCAAGACCAACCTGTTTGCGTCGCTCAAAAAGACCACAAAACCAGATTCAGTTTACAAGGATATCACTGAAAAAGTGATGCAGGGATTGATCATGATGTCCCAGATGGGCACACCAGCCCAAGAGGTGGCAAGAACCATAATCAATGCAGTAAGCTCTGAGAACCCACTGCCCAGGTATCCCGTGGGCAATGATGCCATAATGTTCTTGAGGCCAAGAAGAGCAAGACTGACATTGAGTTTGAAAATTATATAAAAAAGGAACTTTTTCAGCTAGAAATTTTCATGTATAAAAATATTTTTAGCACTACACGTATAATTATTGAAAAAATGTATGAATTTTTTACATTATTTTTGAATAGATTGATATAAGTCAGAGAGTCAATTTTTGTCAAAGTCAACAGATTTAGGTAAAAAATGCGGTGATATTGAAAATGAAATGGAAGACATTACAACATAATGGCATTGCGTTCCCTCCTCCTTTTGAGTCAAAGGGGATAACGATTAGGATCAAGGGTGAGAAGGTCCCCCTAAGCTTGGATGCAGAAGAGATGGCATACCAGTGGGCAAAAAAGAAAGACACGCCATATGTGAAAGATTCTGTTTTTCAGAAGAATTTCTTTTCTGATTTTATCACTGTGCTTCCAGACAAGTACAAGAAAATTGCATTTTCAGATATTGATTTTTCAGATGCCTTCAAGGTTGTGGATAAAGAAAAAGACGCAAAGCTCACAATAACAAAAGAGGAAAAAAAGAAGATTGCCACCACAAGAAAAGAGATCAAGGAAAAGATGAAGGGAGTATACGGAAAGGCAATGATGGATGGAAAAGAGGTAGAGGTTGCCAACTGGATGGCAGAGCCACCTGGCCTTTTCATAGGGCGTGGCGATCATCCAATCAGAGGACGATGGAAACCCCGAGTCACTGAAAAAGATGTCACGCTAAACCTTGGAAAAGGTGCCAAAGTTCCACCTGGCAAGTGGGGCCAGGTAATTCACGAGTCTGATTTTATGTGGCTTGCAAGCTGGGAGGACAGCCTAACTGAGAAGAAAAAGTATGTCTGGCTCTCTGACACTTCTGACCTAAAGCAAGAGCGCGACAAGATGAAATATGAAAAGGCAACCAAGCTGTCAGAGCACATAGACAAGGTACTCGATGCCATAGTCAAAAAGATGTCAGACAAGGAAGACAAGGTAAGGCGTATTGCTACAGTTAGTTATCTAATTTACAAGACTGCAATGAGGGTGGGAGACGAAAAGGATCCTGACGAGGCAGACACGGTAGGTGCCACAACTCTGCGTGTTGAACATATCAAGCTAAAACCCGGTACAATAGAATTTGACTTTCTTGGAAAAGACAGTGTAAGATGGCAAAAGCCACTGCCTGTAGGAGAGCAGGACAAGGTCTTTTATGAAAACCTCAAAATGTTTACTGAAAAGAAAAAGCAAGACGACCTCATATTTGACGGCATCACTTCAAGGCACGTAAATGAGTTCTTGAGTGGTGTAGTCAAGGGGCTTACTGCCAAGGTATTCAGGACATACTTGGCAACAAATGTTGTCAGGAACTATCTCAAAAAAGTAGACAAGCTAGATTCCAAGTCAGAAAACATCAAGATTTATCATGCAAAGATGGCAAATCTTGAGGCAGCAATAACCTGTAATCACAAGAGAACCATCCCCAAGAGTTTTGAGGAAGCTCTCCAGAAAAAAAGAGATGCACTAAAAAAACTCAAGGAGACTCCCACTAAGACTGAAAAGCAGGCAGAAAAGCAAAAACAGAGGGAAGAGAAACTAAAACTTACCATAGAACTTACCGAAAAGACACGGGATTACAATCTCGGTACGTCATTGCGTAACTATGTCGATCCAAGAGTGGTCAAAGCATGGTCTGACCAAGTTGGTTTAGAATGGGAGAAACTCTACACCAGTGCATTACAAAAGAAATTCCAATGGGTTTCCAAAGTAGATACGAATTGGAAAGAGATTGCCAAAGATTAATCTCGTAGTCTGTTTTTCCAGCATGAACATTCCAGAGCCCTGCGTCACACTTTGTCTTACATTGAATGCACCAATATGGAATCAGTGGATCCAAGCAGAGTATGGACAGACCTAATGCGCGGATAGAGTCAATAAAAGATTCGACTAAAACAATTTGGCTGATTAACTATCACATCATTTGTGCCCTCCCAAAAAAAAGCAGTCTAATTAATTTTAGACTGCAAATATCTTTTTGTATTTTAAAAGAATTGGTTTTTGAAATTTGCTCAATATTTTACACGAGCTACATTTAATTGCAGTTGAAATAACGCGTAATCTATGCCGGGGTAGCTCAGCCTGGCCTAGAGTGCCAGTCTCCACAAAAAGGACAATACTCATAATCTGGAGGTCGTGGGTTCGAAACCCACCCCCGGTATACAACTAAAAGTACAAACTCCAGCGATACAATGCCTGCTGTTAGTTGTTGCAGCGGCCAAAACCGTCTGTCGTGTTTATCAAAAAAAGGAGGTTTGCACTTGAGGTTATCTTATCTTCATAACTGGCAGATTTTTGCCACTTGCGAGATAGATCACTAATGCTATTCCAAATACAAGTGCTCCAACTGATACTGCTACAGCTGTGGTTTGCTCCTCATGCCATAATGTTGGAGTTCCATATGGCGGGCCCAGAGGAATTCCATTCTGCAGTTGGAATGAAACTTGTGGTACGTGCGGGCCGTTGTATGCAACATTAGACTGCACACTAGGTTCTGCAAATGCCTGTGGCATCATAGGAACAAACCCGGCCATCGCAAAAGAACCAATCATACCTATGCCTACTGCAAAGGCAATGATGGACCCAATAGTCGATTTCCTATTTTCCATAGTATAAGTTCCACATGCAAAAATAAAACTAGTACGTGTTCAAAGTCACACAATGTGTACTATCATATCAGGATTGACATTGCAAGATCTTGGACCCTCTTGTCCTTGTACAAGCTCCAGATACTGGAGTCCTCAACTTGTTCAACTATAGTTGACTCGTCCTGCTCTAGCTTTCAGATCTATTTCTATAATATTATAACCTTTTAAGAATAACTCCGGTCTTGATGGAACAGGTAAAACATGAGCCTTGTATATTGAATAAAGAACTTTGGACAAGACTAATGAATTCGGGGTGGACAGATATCTTGCTCTCCATTTAGGAGTCAAATTTGTTCTTGAAAGAAAATAGTGATTGGTATCCATAAAATGTGTTGAGACGCCATCCAACAAAGAACAATATCTTTTCAGCAAAGCCATAGTATCCCATTTGTCGAAGTGAGTCAGAAAGACCAGCTAGGCCCAAGCTAAGCTCAGTAACTTCTGGAAATTTTACGGATAGGTAAGAAATAGCTTTGGTTATCATTAATTCGGTTATTCCATTAGGCCCATCCTTCATTCTTCTCATGATATCAAGTGTAGCACCACGCTTGTTTGGATATATTTTCAAAGTCAAGAAAGCAGAGATCTCTTCCTTGTAATAACCTAGAATCAAGAATTCATCATCATTTGCTAATAAAAAATTCGGGTCAAAAGGAGTGCATGAAAATCCTACATTCGTTCTTGCAGCATTCCAATCCGAAGAAATAACAGACAGTCTCTTTAGGATCTCTGCATCTAGTTCGTCTCTGTTTCTAACGATACAGGATGTGACCCCCAGATGCCTTGCACGGGTTACTGAATTCCTGAGGTTCTTCATCCTAGAACCTTTGAGGTTAAACGTATGCGGATTTATGACTCCTTCTTCGCCTATCTTGATTATCCGCATGCCCAAGCTCGTGTAATAGTTTATCTCATTTTCAGTAAAGCCATAAAATGCCGGTATGATATCATTTTCCCTACAAAATTGGTTGTATTTCCGATTGCTTTTTTCTTTTCTGCTGACGATCCTACTGGGCCGCCAAGAACTATCCCTACACCGTGCACTATTTTATATGACAAAAGCGCATTACAATCTCCGATCAAGTAAATCTCTTTGTCTGGATGCAAGGCAAAACAATGTTGCGACTCACAGCCATATCTTTTCATTATTTTGTCAAGCCTTTTCTTAGGATATCCAATGCCTATTTTTTTAGCAGACCATACGCGAGAAAATATCGAGTATGAAAGATAAGAATAGAACATGACCCATGACACCGTTACCGATTCTATCAATATTGTTGCAATGTGGGTGGTTGGTTTGTATATCTTAGTGGTATCCAGAAGAAGAAATGACATAAATGACGATATTACCGACCCATGAAATCCAAGCGTTGGACTAAATTGTCCTCCTTGCATGTAAAATGCTACAAATGAAATGAAGAATATTGCGCACATAATAAAGAAAAGATAACTCATTTCTCGTCTAGAAAAATTTTGCCCAAATACTCCTTTTACAGTATAAGTATTTCTCTGAATTGTTAAAATTGTTAATAATGTAGCAGGGAGAACAAATTCAACCGCACTATGCCTGTGAAAAGAGTGTAACAGAAGAGACACGGCCAAGGCGCCTATACAAAAGTAACACGCAAATTTCTTTCCTCGTATAAGATGTAATGCACTTATCAAAAGAATTATCGATATCAATGATTCTAGATATGACTCTTGAAGAGAAATTCCGGTGGGATTATTCTAAGCTCTATTAGTGACGAAGGAAGATGTAATATTCTCATTGTCACAAGCAGATTAAAAAGGCCAATGAAAATAATGGCTGGCAGCTGTGATGTTATGCAGATAGACGGTTTTCCAGCACCTGTGCATGTCACTAGATTTATTCGACAACCTGATTATTCCATGGTCAAGAAAGTATTAAAAACAACAATTCTTGTAAAAGCAATTCTGCGTACAATTGTTACGACGATCTGGTCTCAACATACCAGATTCAAGTTTGTAGTGGCCCAATGGTTCCGTAGCCACCATATTATGGAAGGTTACCTTACGTTTGTTTTTCCCATACTTTTTTAAAATTTCAACAAAAATCTGATTATGCTGTGAAAGTCTTATCAGAATACGACAATGAAATTCATTGAATCAGTATGATGCATTCAGATGACTATATTCAATCAAAATACTGGATCTTAGTATCTTGGAACTATTCTTAGACCAGCTTTTACAGATATAATCACTAATGTAGATATCGCCATCACGAGAACTATGGCAGCTGCAGGACCAAACTCGGGTACTGTCTGTGTGTTCATTTGATCAATGACTGAAGAAAATACTGAAGCTGGTTGAGCACCTACTATCTCCTGCATTGCTCCAGAAGGTCCAATTATGAAAAATGTCGGAGTTCCTTGAACTCCTTTTGATAGGCCTACTTCTCTATTATGAGTAACCCTGTCTGAATATTTTCCAGAATCAAGACACGTATTGAATTGATTTGTGTCAAGACCTAGTGAAGCTCGCGTATGACTTTAGGTTGCTTGTACTGGCCCAACCTGTCTGTATTCCTCCTTGATTCTGATACAGGTAATCGTGATATTCCCAATATTTTCCTTGGTCACCGGCGCAATAGGAAGATTCTGCTGCTGCTATAGAATCTGCGCCTGCCCACGGAAAGTCTACAAAGTATAACTTGGCTTTGTTTGTATCAATATAATTTGCCTTGATAGCAGGTTCCTGATTTTTGAACCATGCATCACACTCTGGACATTGGTAATCGCCAAACTCTACTATGGTAACTGGCGCATTTTGTGAACCTAATATTGGTGATGCCATTGGACAAGTCAACACTTCCACTTGGCATCATCATACTGCCGTCTTTCATGGAACCATTCCCCCATCCAGACATATTATTGCCCATCGTGGAGCCACCTGACATGTCGCATCTACCATTCATCATGTTGTTCTCATGTATTGGCATCGAACCACTACCTTGCATGGAATCTGCATACGCATAAGAGAAACCCGTAATTATGAAGATTAAAGTAAGTAACAATGACTTTTCAATTGCGTTCATTATTATGCTCATTAAACTTGTTTTGTGATTTAATCTTTTTTCCAAATTGATTCCAAAATGAAATTCAACTAAATCTTGAACTGTTCTAAAGTCATGTTCAATTTGGAAATATTGTTAAATAATTATCGCGACCTAAGATAAAATGAAGTGCACAAAGAAGCATTGAGCTTAGTATTTTCAAATAAGAGATATCTTGCCTTATCTGCTACCATCTTCAGCGTTCTCTTGATATCCCTTTCCATAGTTTCAGAGTTTATCTTCTTCTCACCCAATTTTCTTTTCTATGTTCCTGTATATGATATTACAAATTTCTCATTGATCGTTATAGTTGCAGCGCTATCTGGTCTAGTCATAAGCCTTAGCATATATAGAATTCATATGCTCGGCAGTGGGATAAAGAGATCAGGAACTGGGTTCTTGGGTTCAATCATAGGAGCTAGTGCTGGTGCATGCAGTTGTGGTTCAATTGGCTTTGCAGTAGTATCGGAATTTGGTGCAGTAGGTGGAGCAGCTACTGCATTTCTGACTAATTATGAGATTCCATTACGCCTAATTTCTATTGCTATTTTGGGGTACACATACTATGTTTCTGTAAAGGGAATAACTACACAGTGCAAAATTACAAAGTGAAATCATGAGAATAAAATGTGCTGACTGTAGGTGCTTGCCATCAGAATGTGAATTATCAAAATCTCCCAAGAGTTGTCCTAATTGTACTTTGGACAAATGCTGTTGCTGGGATGCAATACATTAAAGATCTTTCTATTATTGCTAAATCACATTCCAACAAACATTGCACCAAACGAAAGCAGTGAAATTACTTCTCAAAAGCCAAAGAAAAATGTTAAAAATTAGTATGAGTGCATTGCGTTAGTTGAACTTCATTGAATTTTAAAACAGAACTGACAAACCTGCCTTCACTATACAATGATTAAAAAAAGATGGAATCTCCAATTTGTGTCACTCTTCTAAAACACAGGAAATTGATCTTTTCATGTTTATCTTTTCCACATGTTTTCCGCTATGAAGGTGATCAGCCGCTTGGAGTCAGTTTTGGTATGGGTATGCCGTCAATTCCTTCAGATGGTCTTGGTATCCATGCTGAGGATAGGCTTGCCGCCATTTTGTGATGGTTGTGCTACCAAGATCATGTCAGGTGCAGCTTGTTTTGGAATTGGTATGCCGTCAATTCCTTCAGCAATTTTTGGCACCAGCATGAAAGTAGCCTTGCCTCCTTTGACAGTGGGTGAAGTTGCTACTAACATCATTGGATTTGGATCACTTGGCTTAGGAGAAGATGCAAGCATCTCTGAATTTTGCTGAGCTGATTTTGGAATTGGTATGCCGTCAATTCCTTCAGCAGGCCTTGGTATCCATGTGAGGACAGATTTACCTCCATTTTGAGACGGTTGTGCAACCAAGATCATGTCAGGG
>NZ_RCMB01000018.1 GCF_011319465.1 Candidatus Nitrosotalea sp. TS | reverse complement strand
CGTTAAACTATTATGAGATACTTGGCGTTCCTCAAGACGCACCACCTGATGGAGATCAAGAAAAGATACAAGGCTCTTGTCCTAAAGTTCCACCCAGACAAGGAGAGCTCGTCCATTGCAAGGAGAAGCAATGGTCTCGATAAACAAAGCCTACGAGGTTCTCTCAGATCACCAAGACGCGTGCTGCCTACGATGCCATCTTGATGGAACCGCCAAAGGAGACGTCTTGTAATGAAAGCCCAGAAGCAAGGCAGGCAGGACCTCGTCTTGGAAAGATCTTCAAGTGGAGAGTTCCTGCGTTAGTTGCCATTGCACTTTCAATTGCATATCTTGCAGGATACTATATCGAACCTTTACCAGCTGACAACTCATGTCTCGGCCCAGTTTATGGAGACCAACCATCATTATTACACGGCAATCTTACACGAGGCGCTAGTCTGCCCTGCCACTATTCATACCTGGCTTTGGCATGGCTTGGGGTGTGCTTGCAACCTTTACTGCAGGATTTGTAGACAAGGCCGTAATCATGATGGCACCAGGCCTTCCAGCCAAGGTTTCAGGCCTTGTTCTGCCGTATGCCATCCTGGCTGCGACAATAAAGTTGGCTGCCTGTTACATTGGGATGTGCCGAAGCTTGTCACTTGCAAGTTCGATTAGGAGAAGACGGTTCAGCAAATTAGACAGAATATTTACCTTGGGCGATCTTGTCTTGGTGGTATTGTTGTCATCACTAGCCGGATTTGTTGAGCATGCAATGGTTAACACAGGCTAATTAGCAAAATCCGTTAATAGTAGGATCGCAAGTGCAGCCGGTCTTGATGGCAGACAGCCGGTTATCTTTCTAGTCTTGAGGGGGCTTTTTGATATGATGGAATGAAATCATTCAGCAGAAAGGTATTTGAATTTTTTATACACATCTTTTTTTGAAATACTAAACCTGCGTTTATTGTATAGATGATACAGAATTATGAATATGGCCATGCTACCTACAGAACTTGGACAGAAAATAGAGGTAATCAAATTTAACAAAGATTTCACTGTGGCAGGCAGTGCTAGAGGATAGTATGTCACTTGATCCAATATCTGATCATACAGAAGAGAAAGAACCAAATATCTTGAATGCCCCTACTGGAAGAGATGAGGACCGCACAAAGTGGTCTGATATGGGAAACAAAACAACTCACATAGAAAAAACTACTGCGATACCAGAACGACAAAGCAGAAAGCAGAGGATGCTTGCCAACGAAGACATAAAGAGATGGTACCTCAACCAGGCGGCCACAAGCAGGGAAAACGCTGACGTGAGCATTCGCAGGCTGGCAAAGTTTTGCGAAGATCACGACATGACACCGATGCAGTTCATCGACCTGGCAATGAAAGACGCCAAGGTCGCAACAGACTTGCATCGCCGACCACATAAATGCAATGGCGGAGGAGGGCAAAGCCCCCAATTACCAGAAGAAGATACTGACAACAATGAAGTCATGGATGGACCACTTTGGTCTCAAGACGACGCGCAAGATAAAGATACGAAACTTGTCAAGCACGCCAACACTTGAGAACGAGCGAGTGCCTGAAGCCGATGAGCTGGCAGAGATATTCAACAGGTCATCGTTGAGGACTGGTGCCATAGTCTCCCTGATTTCCAAAGCAGGACTGCGATTGAGGGTGGCAGGAAATGAGGATGCAACCGACGGCCTCATGATGAAAGACCTTCCAGACATAGGTATAGTTCAGGGAAGGGCGGTCTGTCTTAAGAAGCCCGCCCATGGTGATGATCAGGAAGACCCTGTCAAAGGCAGGTCACCAATACTTTACCTTCCTCACAACACAGGCAACAAAGAAACTGATTGCATACCTTAACCACAGGCTCGCAATTGGAGAGTCGCTTTCAGCAGACTCGCCAGTGATAGCGCCTGACTCGGAGCATAGTTATGGGAGAGGAAAAAATTCGGGCAAAAAGTTTCTGAAAACGAATCCAAGTCTCCCGCCTGATCAGGGAAGAAGCATTCAGGCCGAGGTTCAGCTGGAGACCGTATGTGCTGCGACCGTTCTTTGACACACAACTGCTTATTGCAGAGTCGAAGGGAAAGGTGGCACATGATTTCCGGGTCTTCTGGATGGGACACAAGGGAAGCATCGAGGCAGTCTATACAACAAACAAGGGAAGGTTGCCGAAGCACTCCTCACCGAGATGAGGGAAGCTTTCAAGAGAAGCGAAGAGTTTCTCGACCTCGAAGTCAAAATCAGAAGATCCTCTGCTGAAAGCAAAAAGACCAGCTCCACAGTGTAATCGAAAGAGCTGCCCCTGAAAAGGTGCAAGAGATGCTAAGGCTTGCTTGGCATCTGCAATGCCTAGTTCAGAGGGTGGTGACAAGCGAGGAGGCAGAAAGCCTCATTGGCGAGAGCTGGAGGTTTGTTGGCATCCTACCAAACGGTAAAGTCGTTCTGGAAAACTGCAGATAATTGGGACCCCGATCGGTATGTAAGAGCGGGCTCGGAGGGCTTCGATCCCTCGGCCTGTAACTTAGGAGGCTACCGCGCTATCCATGTTTCGCGTCATTTAAGACTCTGCGCCACGAGCCCACTAACGCAAATCAAACTTGGTAACAATTTAAGCCTAATCTAGATTTGAAATTATCATTTCTCGAATTTGCTTCCAGTTTGGATCACTGACATTGTTCCACTTTTCATAGTATACGACATCTTTGAGAGCAAGTCTGTCAAGCCAGCCTGCCTTTTCTAGATCCGGCTTTTCAGCAAAGCCTGTAACATGACCAAGACACAGGTATGCAACAGGAATGACATGTTCAGGGATATCGAGAATGTTTTTGAGATCATCGTTTGAAAGTATGCTGACCCAGCCTACCCCTATGTCTTCGGCCCTTGCTGCAAGCCAGAGGTTTTGTATGGCACAGCAGACGCTGTAAATCCCGGTCTCAGGTATGCTGGACCTTCCTATCACAAAAGGCCCAAACTTGGAAGGGTCATAAGTGACACAGACATTTAATGCAGAATCCAATATCCCCTCAAGCCTCAATGAAAGATATTTTGATCTCTTGGGATCTTCTATTAGATTGGAGGAGCGGATTCTTTCTTTGTCAAAAGAATCTTTTACCTTTCTTCTTGATTCTTTGTCCTTGATTAGAATAAAGTTCCACGGCTGTGAGAAACCCACTGAAGGTGCATGATGAGCTGCATTGAGTATTCTTGACAAGGCCTTTTCATCTATTGGCTCAGAAGTAAAATGAGACCTTACATCTCGTCTTGAAAAGACTGCTTTGTAAAAGCCATCTTTTTCTTCTGGTGAAAAATCACCATTCATACGGTATCCATCAAGAGCGTTCGCATATTACTCTTGTTTTTTAAAACATTAATACATACACAATGAGGTCGTATTTCATTGGGCCGATGGTCTAGCCTGGTAGGATACCCCCCTGACACGGGGGTGGTCGAGAGTTCAAATCTCTCTCGGCCCATTTTCTCTGTCTTTTCGAACAGAGATGCGATTTGAACAGCTATCCTTATGGACTGCTTTCTGTCCAAACTCAGTAGCTTGATGGGCAAATCTTTGTAACCCTTTTTTGTTTTGATTGCGGAGATTTTACTGACAACTCCAAGTCAAGTAATTCCTCACTTCGCTTGAAGGATTACATCATTTCCTTTTCCATTTGGTGTAATTGACATTGTTTTCAAATTTTTTATTTTTACAAAAAATAATTCTAATTGTATTAT
This sequence comes from Candidatus Nitrosotalea sp. TS, assembly GCF_011319465.1. Taxonomy (GTDB): domain Archaea; phylum Thermoproteota; class Nitrososphaeria; order Nitrososphaerales; family Nitrosopumilaceae; genus Nitrosotalea. Next base: position 134,341 of record NZ_RCMB01000018.1, on the reverse strand, counting down.
AGTTTTTATAAGAGTGAATTTTCCATACGATTAGCTTGAAGGTTCTAGCCTTGGTTTTGCTATCGATAATTGCTGCTGTACTGGGACAAAATCAAATCAAGACATTTGGAGATATATTTACCCTTTTCTATCGCACTAGTAATTGCAATAATTTCCATAATTGCTGCATCCAATAGTCATAAATCATGAACAAAAAAATTCTAATCGTCACATGTGTAGTAATTGTGGCAATAATAACAATCATGTATCTCGAACAAGGTGAATCCAAGGTTTCTATAGTCAACAACTCCACATCCAAGGCCACTGTTGTCAACTCTACGTCAAGCGTTATACAGTCAGCCAATCAAGCTCCAACTCCGTCCATTACTGTTACCACAGACAAGCCCTCTTACAGTATGGGCGATGCAATAATAATCTCCGGTATTGTTAAATCACCAACTGCTGGCACTCCAGTGACAATTTTGTTTCTTGATCCAAATAATTTACTTTTTCAAGCTGAGCGAATTTCTGTTTCGCAAGACGGTATCTTTCAGACTACAATCATGACTACTCCCAGTATTTGGAAACTTGGCGGAACATATGCCGTATCAGTACAATATGGCTCGTCTGACGTCAAAGCCCAAAAAACATTCTACTTTACAGGTTAACAATGAGACAAGGTTCTAGTTTTTGCTTTATAAAATACAATTACCGAAAGAAAACCCATGACAAGCATGGGCACTGCAAATGGAAATTCAGCCACGGTTGATGAATTTTGAGGCGCATTACATGAAACATTTTCAACTTGGGCTCCAATAAAATCTCCATTACTTGTGAATGTTCCGCCACACATGTTTTTAATTGTGCCAGAGTTTGTGATCGTACCGCTGACATCGCTGATGACAGTAGCGTAATTAGTTATGTTGCCACCGTTATTGATGATGGCACTCAGTTCATTATTATGAATAGTGCCGGAGTTGGTGATGATACCCTTAAAGTTGTTTATGACTTTGCCTGTGTTAACTATGGTTCCATCATTGTTGATTGTGCCAAAGTTGTTTATGGAGCCAAGATTATTGATAGTGCTGTTAGTGGTAATGGTGCCGTTGCTGTTGTTGGTAATGGTACCTTCGTTCTGGATTGTACCGCCAAAGCATTGGCCGGTACAGTGATTGGCAATAGAACCATTGTTGTTAAGAATGCCAGAGTTGTTGATGGTTATACTGCCGGAGATGTCTATGGCACCATGGTTGTTGAGAGAGTCTGTGACTTTCAATGAAATATAGGGCAAAAACGAGTTGTCTACTGTCAGTAGATCACCAGAATTTAGCCAGAGACTCGATATGGTACAGGTTGAAGTCAAGTTATTCCAAGTGCCAGAAATGGTCCGACATGATGCTTGATCTTTAAAGTCATATGTAACTGCATGTGCATCGTGAATTGAAAATGATATGGTTACTAAAATTGCAATTGCAGCTAATGCGGAATAAATTTTCATGTAATCTGCACGTCCAAAATCGACCATGAATAGTGTTTAGAAATTCACTTAATATTATTTGCCTAAAATATTCTTTATAGAATGAATGCATCTAGTGCACAGAAAGATATACTTCTGTGATTAGATGTTTGTTAATTTTTACTGCTTATGACCCATCATGATTGATGTTGGATATTGGAAATAGATTTTGTTGTTTTTAATGGAGCTATTGACCCCTAAATTATTTGATTTTAGGTCTTCTTCAAACATCTCTCTTATTTTCACTTCATCACCAGGGTTTGGAAATGATGCCTTTAACTGTCCTTCCAGATCCATTTCTAGCCCATAGGATTCAGTCTTTTGTATTGCAATATTCAATTGATTAAACATGGATTCAAATTCGTTGATTGTAAGTGCTTTTGCATGGGAAGGGTCGCGCAGTTTTTCCATCTTGTTGTATCTATCCGCCTTGTCCTTGTCTGGAGTGACATCAATTACGGCAATTCTTCCACCCGGCTTACAGACTCTTTTCATCTCAGACAGTACAGATATTGGATCCATCATGTGATGAAAACTATACCGCGTAATAACCAGAGAAAAGGAATCATTCTCAAATGGCAATGACGTGACATCACCAATCTTCCATGTCAGGTTCTCCAATTTCTTGCTATTTTGAAGCAATTTTGCCTGCTCTATCATGGCTGGCGTGATATCGATTCCTGTCACATGATTTACAATGCCAGCAAGAGCACATGAAACCAGACCAGACCCGCAAGCAACATCAAGTACTGTATCATCCTTTGTAACACCAGTAACTTTAACCATCAACCTGAAAGCCCCCTCATGGGAATGTTCCATCTTTTTTGTAAATGGCACGGCCTGTTTTGTGAACTGCGAGATTATGTTTTTGTTATGTTCCTGAGTTTTGATATCTGGCAAGAGTTAGTATTTCATGATCTACATATTTAATTTTATTTGTAAAATTGCATACCGCCATTTTCTACAAGAATCACAAGCGATACATGAATTTTAGATTCGTTGATCAACTGGATATAAACCAGTAGGCCATTATCGGCTGCAATTGAATGCTTTCAAATCCAGAACAATGTTGCGACATTTTTTAAACCATGCCTGTCCCATTCGTATTAGTAGTGAAAATCATTCTCTTGCCAGATATCCTTCTTCTATTGCTGATAATTCCACTTGCAAACTCTGTCTGTGCCACCTCTCTTGACCCATTTCTTTTTATTTTAATGATACCTGTACCATATAATGGTAAAATTTACTCCAAAAGAGATCAAGTTTCTAAAGGCAAATGAAGGATGCAGAGTTGCAACAAGTGCAGATGACAATCCACACATTTCTCCTGTGACATATTACTTTGAGGATGGGTATTTTTATTTTGCAACTGACTATGACACAAAAAAGTATTTCAATCTAAAAAAGAATAAAAACATTGCAATATCTGTGGACATTTACAATCCTGGAAAACACAAGGGAGTGGTAGTTCAGGGCGTATCAACCTTCATTGAGAAGGGAAGCGAGTTCAAGCGGTTGTATGACATATTTTACAAAAACTTTGCATGGGTAAGGGCCATGGCATGGAAGGAAGGAGAAGCTCCTTTTGTAAAAATTACTCCTAAGAAGAAAGCAAGCTGGGGTATCGGCTAGCCAAGTGTTACGTCAAAGTCTTTAGTTATCATAGTAAGGGTTGATTCTATCGTAACCTGGCCTTTTATCTCATACTTGACCGAGCCTCCGTTTACTATTGAATTGTAAATGTCGGATATGCCAGATGAATTGACAAGCTGGAAACTATTGTCTGGAACTGTCATGTTGCTGTCTGGAACAATGCGGGTCTGCCAGCCATTGGGATGTCCTCTACATCATAGTGGCCCTGGCCAACATCTTGGCCGTTTGCATACAAGTCATAATTGATTGTTGAAATGGTAGAAGTAATTGTTGTTGGGTTGTATAGAACATAATCAATTTCAAGATTAGCACGGTTGTTGATTTTATCTACGCTGAGCACTTTGATAGTTTGAACATTGACTGTTATCTGTTCTAGTTGCGGTTGATACGAGTCTGCATATAGATAGAAGAAGAGCATGAGTCCGCCTAAACCTGCAAAAGCTGCAATCAGTACTGCCTTTCCTTTGCTAACCATTCTAAAAGCTACGGGTTTTGTTGATTTAAAAAACCTTCTCAGATGAATCAGTCGAGTTTGCAACATAACCGATATTATGAGTTAGCTTTGGTATAGAGACATGCCAATTGCTGATGCGTTAATCATGTGGGCGCATCTCGTTGCTGCGTCAATATGGGTCGGAGGTTCCATATTCATTGGAATAGTTTTTGCCCCACTTCTCAAGACAATGTCAGATACGGTAGAGGGAAGATTGTCAATCATGATTCGCGTGGGCAGAAAATTCAACAAAATTGCCATTCCTTCCTTGATAATACTCATCATAACTGGAATCTATAACTCCAGCAACTTGCTGATCAACCCGTCGCTGATACTTTCAACAACCTATGGCCAGATACTTGTGATCAAAGTCATTCTTGTCATAATTTTACTGGTAACATTTGCAATACATGTAAGGCTGATTCGAGTTGAAATAGAAAAAAAGATCGAATCAAAACAATTTTCAGAGGAACTTGTACAGAAGATTCGCTCAAAAATAATTGCTTTGGGAAGGATTACCGTCATAGTGTCTATTGCCATACTTCTCATGGCCGCGCTATTGCATTCTGGAGTCTGAGTTTCCAGATATTCGTACTTCAAATCCCGCATCAAGCTTTCCTACTCCATATTTGCAGTCAGTTATCTTTGATGCAACAAAGAGGTCTGTCTCTAAATGTTTTGTAATTTGGTTTACTCGAAAGACAGAGGTATCAGAAATCAATGAGAGCGGAACTACCAGCATGTCTGACAGGGAAGAGTCCACTCCAAGGCTTGATTCTATGAATTTGCCTGCAACAGTTTTTCCCATTCCTGCCATGTTTTTTTGATAAATAATGTCTGATCCAACTACTGATGTGTCATCTTGCGAGAACACCAAAATTGAACATCCCCTGTCCAAGGCATTTTCCTCCTTGATAAAATGATCAACTCTAAACCATTTTCTTCAAGAGCTTTTCTGGCACTCATCTGTCTCTTGCTGTACCACATCCTTTGGTATGCCGTGGTATGAGCAGAGCATCTTTGCAGATTTTGTTGTGCGCCCAAGAAGAGATACTGCCTTGGTGTTTTTACAAGGGAAAATTTCTGCCTCTATCAATCCTCCTCCCTTTGGATAGTATCCGCGATTTTTGATGTCAAGTGAAAAATTAATCCCAATCCTGGAAAATGCCTCACCTAGCACGAGTTTTGTATAATCTGCAGTAGGGCTCCACGGCACATCAGTACCGCCTGTTATGGAAATTTTCAATCTCTTTTTGAGAAGTGAAACTGCAGGAATCAGAACATGTAAAATTAAAGGAACGCTTCCGGCAGTGCCGACATCCTCTCTGAGATCCATGTCAATCCCTTCTGATGGGAAAAACTTTAGACTAGTAGAGCCGACATGCAGGCCCTCTACCCTTGCTTGACAAATCTTTGACAGAATTTTTACTCCTAGGAGATGTTGGGGCCTCAAGCCTGGGACTTTTCTGTTGCTTCGAATGTTTTCTATTTCAACGGGCTTGCCAGTTATTGCAGACAGCGTTACCGCGCTTCGAATTATCTGTCCTCCTCCCTCTCCAAAAGAGCCGTCTATTCTTACCGGTTCCATGCAGGGTTTGGTGGAATTTACAAATTTAATGGTTCGATCTAATCTTTAGTCAATGACCAACGGAAGGCTTTGTGAGACTAGTTTTAGATTAGGCACGAAAATAGGTCTCGCGCCTCACATCGCGTCCTCCAAGCATGAATACCCGCTCCATTCTTACCCACTTGCCATCCTCCTCGGTAGGGATGCCGTCTTTATCCCAATAGTAAAATTTCTCCTGATCATACTCTTCCTCACATGCAGGAAGGCCTGGAACGTCCTCATCATCGTCTCCTCGTCCTCTTCTTCAACCTCTTCATCATCAACTTCTTTCTCTTCGTCTTCACTCAAAGATGATCTAGCTACCTCTTAGGTTAAATTTCATTATAATGTGAGCAATTTTTGTGGCAGAGTACATGATATTTTATTATTCCGCTCTTTAAAAAGAATGATCGTCTCAAGCCATGGCACATTACTACCATGGTTTGACATTTTTTATTTTATCTTGATTTAGACCATTTTTTCATCCATTGCAGCAAGCTTATCATGGATTCTACAAGTTCCTGTCCCTTGCTAGTCAGCCTGTATTCTACTCTGGGCGGAATCTCATTGTACGATAATCTTTCCAATACTCCGCTCTTCTCCAATTCCTTTAGTCTTGTGGCAAGAGTCCTACTGCTTATTCCTTTCAACGTATCTTTGAATTGTTTATGTCTCACGGGTCTTGTGGTACAACATAAAGGAATTAGGATCTCAAGTGTGCCCCTTTTGGTAATTATCTTTCTTAGCTTGGCAGTCTCTGACATGAGAGACATTGCATCATATCCCTCAAAACTGCATCCGTCTTGAATGACAGGAATTGTTTTTCTTTTAGTTTCCATTATTGCACCAACTGCAATTGTTTCTCCTTGACAACTTAAATGGTTTACTTTGTAAACCTATGACATGAGTGAAATGATTAAAGAAAAAGTAAAAGAAAGATACGGAAAGATAGCATTAACAAGCAATTCTGACTGTTGTTGCATGCCTGGAGAATGCGGCACAAATGCTTTGCCTATTGATGCTGCAAAAATAATAGGTTATGATACAAAAGAACTGGAAGCGATTCCACAATCGGCAATTCTGGGCGTGGGGTGCGGTGCACCAATAAAGTTTGCTGATCTAAAAGAAGGCGAGACAGTGGCAGATCTTGGTTCTGGCGCAGGAATAGACGTATTCCTGTCAGCAAACAAGGTATCAAAATCCGGAAAAGTAATCGGTATAGACATGACAGATGAAATGTTGGAGAAAGCAAAGAAAAACGCAAAAGATGGCAACTATGCTAACGTAGAATTTCGCAAAGGCGACATTGAAAAGAAAATTCCAATAGATGATAATACTGTTGACGCAGTTGTAAGCAATTGTGTGATTAACCTTACTACAGACAAAACAAGTGCATTTCAAGAAATTTACAGAATTCTAAGAAAGGGCGGGACGGATGGTGATTTCAGACCTAGTAACAGATAGGCAACTTGATCAAATCGATACGGAGCAATGGTGCAGCTGCATAGATGGTGCCCTGACAGAAGAGAAATATATTGAAAGTATCAAAAAAGCAGGTTTCCAAGATGTCAGCATTCTGGACAAGAGAGCTTACATGGAAGGAGAAAAAGTCAACGGCAGAAAAATTTCTAGTCTTGTTATCAAGGCAATAAAGTGATTGCCATGAAATTCTTTGGGAAACCAAAAGATGAGAAAAAGGTGCTGTTTGTTTGCATAGAAAATGCCGGAAGAAGCCAGATGGCCGAAGGGTTCTTCAGAAAACATGCCCCAAAGGGATGGGTTCCAGTTAGTGCAGGAACAAGACCGACGCCGGAGATAAATCCTCTTGCAGTGCAAGCCATGAAAGAAGTGGGAATAGATATCACTGGACAGAAACCAAAGGAATTATCCGAGGAATTAATCCGGGCGTCTTCTCTTAAGATAAGCATGGGCTGTATGGACCAGACAGAGTGTCCTGCCATCTTTCTGGGCAACTCGCAAGATTGGGGCATTGAAGATCCCAAGGGAAAACCGCTGGAAAAAGTGCGCGAAATCAGAGACAAAATAGAGGAGAAAGTAAAGAAACTTGTCACGAACCTTGAATCTAACTAACAGATTAACCTCTAATCAAAAGAGGTTTTTTGCTGAAGTCATTGGCACATTTGTATTAGTTGTATTTGCAACAGGCTCGGTAGTTCTTGACGCAAAATATGTGGGAAAATTTGGCTTGTGGTTTGTAGCCTTGGCGCCTGCTGTTGCAGTGGCACTCATGGTCTATGCGTTTGGAAAAATATCCATGTCTCACTTTAATCCTGCTGTCACTGTCGGATTTTTAATTACAAAGCATATGCCAAAAAATCTCTTGCCTCTGTATTTTGCAGCAGAAATAATTGGTGCCTTGCTGGGGAGCATCTTTGTAAAATATGTGATAGGAACAGAAGCAAACCTTGGGGCAAATGCACCAGATTATCATTTTCCAATTCATGTCATAGTTGGCGTCGAAGTTCTGGCCACTGCACTATTGATGGCCGTGATTCTGGCAGCTGTTCACACAGGGGGCTGAAAGGCTTTGGAGGAGCTGCAATAGGGGCAATGATAGGACTGGATATCTTCTTTTTGTCATTTATCTCAGGTGCCTCGATGAATCCTGCCAGATCTTTGGCACCAGCATTGGTGTCTGGCTATCTCAATGACCTGTGGCTATACTGGACTGCAACTTTCATAGGCACTGGCATAGCAGCCAGCATATACAGAAGAAAATTTGTAAAATGATAACAAAAAATCTGAATTTTATTTTATAGAATTTGGTAATTTTGGGGGAGTTAGGTCTACTGGATAATAAAATGGAAAGTGATCACAGTAGACCATACAACTATTTCATGTCATAATTATCTAAGGGTATACTATGGTTTTTCGTATACTTCATAGATCTATGTAACTCTCGTAGATGGATGCATTCTATACGGTGAACCCTTTTCATCACCAAAATCAATCCATAACCATGACGACAGAAACTCTTACACATCAACAACCGTTGGATATTCTCTGCAAACAAGTTTCAGGCATTGATGATCGCATTGAGCTAGTGGCCATCATAAACCGCAAGGGCAGGGTTGTAGAAATGGCTGCAAGAGATGATGGCGTAAACAAAGATCTAACACCACACAAGAGGGAAATGCTGTTCATGGAGTTTGTACTCCAGGCATCAATGAATGGGGAATATGACGATGAATTTGGCAAAGTCAAGGGCTTGATTTTGCAAAGAGAAAAGGTCTCTGCATTTTCATTTCAGATATACGACTGTCTTTTGATAGTTATCAGCAAACCAGTACTAGAACCAACAGTGATACAACAAGGAATTGCAGAAATAATTTTCAGCCATATGCAATTAGAATGCCAGTAGACCGAACCTAACTGATATGCGATACTAAGAATGCATTACTTTGTCAAGAAACTGGTCTATTCTATGTTGCAGATCTGCGTTAATTTCTGCAACAGTTCTGTTACCATTGATAGGTATGAGGCCATATCTTTTCTGCATCAAATGAAATTCTCGTGAAATCTTACTTTGATAAATGAGAAACGACTCGTACATGTCATTTGAGAGACCAATGTCTGCTCCAGACTCGTAATGATCTAGGGACAAGTTCTTTTGAAATACTCGATGTATCAGGACAGAAGGCTCTACGTCTAGATAAAACACCAGATCAGGTTTTATGGCAAAACCATAGAGATTGTGGCACCATCTCTTATCGAGGCCTCGCACCACATTTCTTGCTATCAAAGTGTAGATGTATCTGTCAGCAAGTACAATGTAGCCAGCTTGCAATGCAGGGATTATCTTGTATTCAAATTGGTCTGCAAAATCTGCAGCATAAAATAATGCCAGGGTCTTCCTGCCAAGGTCATAGTCTTGCTTTGCCTCCAAAATTCCCTTGCTTACAAGCTCTGATCTTTTCAGTCCTGTGTTCAAGACGGCATGTCCATCAGCTTCTAATCTTGCAGTAATTCTTTCAATCTGGGTGCTTCTGCCTGAAGCATCTGGCCCTTCGATAACAATCAACCTGCCTTTGATTTCTACATCTTGGAGATGGTTTATCCCATGCCCGTAAAATTCAACAGGCCTGCCGCCTAGCTCTCTTTGTTTGTGTTTCATGCCTTCACTTTCCTTATTTTTTTGCTTGATGTCTGGTGTGGAAGCAGTGGCATGATCATTTTTCTTACAGTTTTTTGTTGTTCTTCGATGTTCAACGTGCCATCTATGATGGTAAAGCCCTCTGGCTCTGCCATGGAATCATACTGATCAATGATTCTTCCCTGGAAAATTCTATAGCTCTCATAGGGATCATTACTCAAATTCAAATCCATTCCTGCCTCATAGTACTTTAGTTTAGGACGGCCTACAAGTATTCTATCAACTGCAATATCCACTGGAACTTTAAAGTAGAAAGCCAAATCAGGCTTGATGGCAAAATCATAAACCTTTCTGACCCAATCTGGATTGCAGCCTCTTACAATGTCTCTTACAAATGCAGTGTAGACATATCTGTCTGCAAGTACAAAATATCCTGCGCGAAGCAGAGGTAAAATATTTCGTTCATATCTGTCTGCAAAATCTGTCGCATGCAAAAGGCTGAATGTGGTAGGTGTGAGCAGTCCCTTTTTCTTTCCTTTTGAAGTTATTTCTTTTACCATCTCTGAAGAATTCCATTCTGACTTGAAGACATTGATTCCTTTGTAGCCAAGCCACTTTTCTAAAAGGTGGATCTGGGTTGACTTGCCTGAGCCATCTATTCCCTCTACAACAATAAGCTTGCCTTCCATTTTCAATGGCTTTACTGTTTTCATGGCGATCTGGTAATCCTCCATCCATTTTTAGGTCTTCCATTATTTACACTCATTTTGTATGCCGCGCTCAAATTTTTCAACAATGTAAAGTATGTTTGCAACTGCTATTATGACCTTGATCTATATAGTCTCCATAGGCATATGAAAGATAAGAAATCATGGTCACATGTTAGATATCCAGCTAAATTTTATCTGTGCATATGGATAACATGACTTGGAGATTTTTGTTAAAGTTCCAGATACAGATGAGTTGGTAGTATAGCATGGATTTGTTTATCTTACGGCATGGGGAAGCAGGCAGGAGCTCTGCCACTGTCAAGGATGACTCTAAAAGAACTCTAACAGTTGATGGAGAGAAGGAAATCAAAGACATCTCAAAGGGAATGAAAGAACTCGGGATTGAATTTGATTATATCTTTACTAGTCCACTGCTGCGAGCAAAACAAACAGCCGAACTAGTCTCAAAAATTATTGTGTCCAAAAATCCAATCAAAGAGATGGATGAATTAAAGCCTGAAGGAAACAAGTTGCAACTTTACAACAAACTTTCCAATTTAAAACAAGATTCTTCAGTGCTACTTGTAGGACATGAACCATATCTGAGTGAATTGATAGGAGAGACAATCTCTTCAGGAGAATGCAGAATTGATTTGAAAAAGGCAGGATTTGCTCGAATTAGAGTAACAGCTATTCTTCCAAAACTAAGGGGAGAATTGAGATGGCTATTTACTCCAAAACATCTGAAAAGAATTGTCAAGTGATCCATGTACCTTATGTTTTTCACTTGGTAAAGAAATGTCAATCTAGTCTAGATTAATAGTGATATGATTATATCGAAACGAGGTAATACTAGCTGAAAATATCAGTCATTGATCTGGGATACAATTCTGCCAAGTTAGTTACGTATAATGTAAAAGATGATGACCTGTTTGACGTTTCTCAGCAAGAAGGAATCAAAGTTAAGCTCGGTGAAGGATTGGACGAAAAAGGAAAACTGGGCAAAAAGCCAATGTTTCGTGCAATTGAAACCTTAAAGTTGTTCAGAGACATAATCCAGTTGCAGCCAATAAAATCTGTTTTACCGCTAGCCACAAGTGCAGTAAGGGAAGCAAGCAACAAGGATGAATTTCTTGATGAAGTTTACAGAGAGGCCGGATTTCGATTCAAGGTGCTTTCTGAAAAAGAGGAAGCGCTGTACTCCTATGTGGGGGCCATCAAATCTCTTCAAATTCCAGATGTGCTATTCTTCGATATAGGAGGGGGCAGTCTAGAGATAGTCCACGCCGAGGGATTCAAGATAAGAAAGGTGATATCCTTGCCTCTGGGAGCCCTGAGATTAACACAGCAATTTGATGGTGAAGACAGAGGATTCAGTGAAAAAAACTACAAAAACATGAAGCGATTCATCTGGAGCCTTCTTCCCGAGAGAAAGGAAATGGGCCTTGGTAAAGACACAAAGCTTGTCGGCGTTGGGGGCGTCTTGAGGGCATTGGCAAGATATGATCAAAAAGTCTCAAAATATCCGTTGGATAAGATGCACAATTACATCATGAATTCCAAGTTTGTCAGCTCTATTGCAAAACAACTCTACAAGATGAAATATGATGACATGGAAAAGATCTCAGTTATTGGTTCTAGCAGGGCCGAAACAATAGTGGCAGGCTCCTGTGTGATAGATATGCTAATGGAGAAATTTGGCTTTAACAATCTATGCGTTAGCAATCATGGTCTAAGGGAAGGGGCACTTTCTATATTTCTTGAAAACCCAAAGGCGTATCACTCAAAAAATATCACAGCAGAGCAAATTCGTCAAACAATAGGATCCAAGATCTCGTTTCAGCCATACAAACATACCAAGAACTTTGTTGACAGCCTGATCTCCTCCAAGCTATTAAATAAACATGAACTCGAAATTCTTTCATACGCAGAAAAGAAAATATCTGAAAAACTATCATTTAACAATCCACAAAGCTTGTTTTATTCCATAATGGATGAGGACATGGCGATTAGTCATGCAAATCAATTGGTTCTAGGGCTGGCTCTGGTTCATACAAGACATGTAAAAACATCAGAATGGTTATTTGCAAGATACAAGTCAATTCTGTCTCAAAATGACAAATCCACAATAAGAAAAATCTCGTCGTTGATTGTATTGTTACAAGTTTTGGAACAGACAAAATCAAAGCTAGAATTGAAACGCTACACCGATGGAATAATGGAACTGCATGTCACGCAATCGAAACTGTTGCCAAAGATGTTGCTCAGGAATACATTGAATAAATTTGAAAATGCATTTGATACGCATGTAATTTGCATGTCAAGAGACAATCAGAACGTGCAAAACTCTGTTCTGGAATTATAGAATCAATTTTTTGGGATCGTCAAATCCTTCATCTTTGAATACTTGGACAAATTTTTGATATTTTTCCCTTCTCTCATGCATTTCCTCTCTTATTGCTTCTGCCAGTTTGCCTGATCCCTTCATACCTCTCAAATAATCCAAGAACATGTCACTGTCATGAATTGAGCCCAGCTCATCCTGAATTTTTTTCAAACTCTTAATCGATTTTAAAGAATCTGTCTTGCTAGAAGTTAATTCAATTGAATAGCGCAATTTTTTAAAATCCTTTCTTAGCTCATGAATCTCTTCTATTTTTTTATCATCATTTAGGACAAGGGGAATATCGCGTTCCATTTCAGCAACCAGCCCCGATACAATTTTTTGAAATCTTTTACGTAACTTTGACTCTATGACATCCTTTTCTTTTAATTTGGGAGGCAAAACTGTTTTTAATTTTAAAGCTAGCTCGTGTCCTGCGCTTAGCTGATGTTTTCGTTTATTCTTTATGGAATTTATGATCTTGCCAAATTGAACGGAATGCAGTTTCTCTAATTTGACACAAATAATGTCAAAATCTCTTATTTGCGTATTAATCTTGAATAGAGCTTTAGCTTGTTTTACATAGTTCTGTAAATCCTCATGTTTTCTAATTTTCTTGGGCAAGATCCTGTAAACTGACTCCATTCGCCTGATTGCTATTCGAATATCATGAATATTGTCCTCGCTTGGGTTTTTGATATAATCATCTAATTTTTTAGTAAATGTCTTGATAATTTTTTTAAATTTTTCAAGCAAAAGTTTCTTTTCGGGATAGATTATTTGTCCTGGTTCCATAGTATCATCTTAGGTATCAAGTATGTAATTTACTAATTTGAACTGTCATGATGGAAATTAACATCTAGTACAACAGATAACTTGTGGCATATGACAGCTATGAGACATTATCTGAGATCACGTCCTGCACAGTTTCGTTAATTACCGCTTCCCCAATATCACTAGAGTATTCAGCCGTTCTGCGAATGTCTTCCAAGACGAACTTTATCACGCTGCTGTACTTTTTGGATTCTTCTAGGCTGTCTGTGAACTCTTTTTCTTTCACTGCTATTCTTTTTGCATTTGACGCAACTGCGTCTGCCAGTACATAATCTCTTTTGTTTAGGGCAGAAATTGAATCTTCAAAAACTTTAAGAGATTCCTCGCTAAGCTTTGTAATCTTTTGCAAAAGGGCAGGTTCCAGCGTGGATTTGAGGAACTTTACCCTGCTTGCTATTGAGACTGCATGGTCTGCAACCCTTTCTATTGACTTGACCACTATTCTGTAACTGATGCAGTCAGAGGCTTTTTCAGTCCAATATCGCGCAGTACTCTTTCATGCTCTACTGCAAGGGTAAGATTTCGCAGTATGTACAAGCTAAAGCGATCAACCTCGTCATCCAAATGGGTAATTTCTTCTCCAAGCTCAGTGTCCATTTCCTTCAAGGCGTCAATTGCTTGTCTGTGCATTGTAGTTGTCAGCAAAAACATGCGCTTGAGTGCATCACTTATTGAAAGCTCAGGCAGGCTAGTCAAGATTTGAATAGTTATGGATTCTGGAGTTGATTCTACAATTTCTGTGCCGATCATGTTTCTTCTTACAAGATCCCTTATTGCCTGCTTGTGTTCAAGCTGAATCCTTCCGCCTTTTGATTGGATCTCAATTATTTGATAACCTGCCAGATACATTGCTATGACCTTTCGTTGAATGGATTCGACTGGTTCTTTTTGACTGATAATAGTTTTTGATTTTGCTATCTTGGGTGACTTGGAACCTCCTGTTGGTAAAATAGAAAGAGATCTGTTAACATTTTTTACAATGGAGACTGGATCGCCGGTTTTGAGATTTAATTCATCAATCCATTTCTTAGGAAGCGAGAGCACGTAAGTAGATCCTCCAACGAGCTGCAGCTTTCGTACTTCTTTTTCATTTAGTAGCTCTGCCAACATCTGTCTCTATAATAGATATAATTAAAGCGGTTGTGACCGCGTTCTATGTAGTGCTATATAGATCTATATTCAAATATGAAACTTAAGAAATCATGGTCGAACTTCTGATATTTGCATCTGAGATCAGACAAATTGTATTTGATGGAAACTGTTACACTAAAAGGAGGCTCTCCCAATATTTGACAAGGTTTTCAAGATCGGGGCTGCAATTGCTGCCACTTATGTTCTGGCAATAGTAGTTCTGATCGTAATCCAGCTAACTACCAACTCGTATCAAATATGGGCCCAAGAAGGGATCTCTTTTCTGACTGGATCTGACTGGAATGCTGTAGAGGGCAGCGAGTCATATGGTGCAGCGCCCTACATTGTAGGTACGTTTGTGACTGCAGGGCTTGCCATGCTGATCGGAGTGCCAATAAGCATAGGCATTGCAATGTTTCTGTCTGAGCTTGCTCCAAAATTTCTGCGTTCCGCACTCTCGTTTATAATTGAATTGCTAGCAGCTGTTCCAAGTATAATTTACGGTTTATGGGGACTGTTTGTGTTTAGGAATTATCTTTTGAATTGGGTTGAAACTCCGCTTAACAATGCTTTGGGTGGAAGTGTTTGGCTATCTTCTCAGGAACTCCATTTGGACTTGATATCTTCACTGCAAGTGTAGTACTTGCTATTATGATAATTCCAACAATAGCATCGATCTCGCGAGAGATCATGATTGCAGTACCGCAAAGTCAGAGAGAGGCCGCATACATGCTAGGCGCAACAAAATGGGAAGTATTCAAGATGGCTGTAGTCCCGTATTCAAAGTCCGGTCTTGTTGGCGCATCAATACTTGGACTTGGAAGAGCTGTGGGAGAGACCATGGCTATTACAATGTTAATTGGAAATGCCACAGGACAAGGCGCGTTTCCATCATCCTTGTTCTCACCCGGCCAGACATTGTCAAGTATAATTGCAAATGAATTTCCAGAAGCCGCCAGCGGAAGTCTTCACATGGCAGCACTAATTGGATGTGGATTGATACTTTTTGCTATTGCAATAACCATAAACATAGTTGCCCAACTCCTAGTTTCTAGAGTACTAAAAACGCACCAAGGAGCAATTCTAGCATGATTACAATAGAGCAACGAGCAGAATTCAGAAAGCACTTTAGAAACAACATCTCAAGCAGGCTAGTTACTGATAAGATAGTGAAGGGAATTGTATTTGGCTGTGTTCTGCTAGCCATAGTCCCTCTAGGAAGCATTATTCTTGAAATTGTAAGAAATGGAGTTCCAGTACTGAGCATAGAATTCCTTACTGCCCCGCCTGGTGCAGTTGGATCAGCTGATCCTGGTGGAATTGGCCCTGCGATTCAAGGGACGTTGATGTTAATTGGCATGTCAAGCTTAATTGGAGTTCCAGTTGGGGTCTTGGGGGGCATCTTCCTTTCAGAGTATGGCAACAACAGATATGGAAACATGATAAGATTTTTCAACGATGTCTTGGCGGAATTTCCAACTATTGTAATAGGACTTTTTGCATTTGCGGTTATAGTACTTACGTTTGGTTACTTTTCTATCGTTGCAGGAATGTTTGCACTCTCAGTCATAATGTTGCCAGTTATAACAAGAACAACTGAAGAATCGCTCAAGCTTGTTCCAGTGACATACAGGGAGGCAGGATATGCACTTGGAATCAAAAGATCGGTAATAATACTTAGAATTTTGCTAACAAGTGCAAAAAGTGGACTGATCACGGGAATCATGCTATCTGTAGCAAGAGTAGCAGGCGAGACAGCTCCTCTAATATTTACAATCCTTGGTAATGATGACTTTTTTTCAGGTTTTGATCAACCGATGGATGCTTTACCGCTTAGAATCTACCGACTTGCAAATCTTCCTTATGACAGTGCAACAGCTCAAGGATGGGGAGGCGCATTAATTTTGATATTGATAATACTTTCATTGAATGTAGGAGTAAGATACTTGTTCTTGCGCAAACGTGGAGGGGGTGGCAGATTTAGAATCACAGCAGGTAGATAAAATGGAGATGCTTACAAAAACTCCGTTCACGCAGAAAGCTACAGAAGAGCCGCAATACAAGCTAATTGCAGAAAACATTGTTGCAAGCTACAATGGTATTGAAGCTGTAAAGAAAGTTAACATGAAATTCAGGGATAGGGCAGTTACTGCACTAATAGGACCATCTGGATGTGGAAAAACTACATTCCTTCGCTGTCTTAACAGAATGCATGAATTGACAAAAAGTGCCAAGGTGACAGGCAGGGTCCTACTGGATGGCCAAGATCTGTATTCGAATAGAGAAGATGCCATCATCCACAGAAGAAAGATAGGAATGGTATTCCAAAAACCAAATCCATTTCCCACAATGTCAATTTATGATAATGTAGCTGCAGGACTAAAATTAAATGGTGTAAAAGACAAAAAGATCACGGACCAAATAGTACAGGGATGTCTGGAGATGGTATACCTCTGGGATGAGGTAAAGCATGATCTGAAAAAGCCTGGAATGAGCCTTTCAGGAGGACAGCAGCAACGCCTCTGCATTGCACGCGCCCTTGCCATACAACCTGAAGTTCTCTTGATGGACGAGCCTGCATCTGCACTTGATCCAATTGCTACTCAGAAGATTGAAGAAATGATAAATGAACTAAAAAAAGAATACACCATAATCATAGTAACTCATAACATGCAGCAAGCTGTGAGAGTGTCTGATTATACCGGTTTTATGTATCTGGGAGATTTGGTTGAGTTTGGAGAGACAAAACAAATCTTTGAGAATCCAAGAAACGAGATCACGGCCAAGTATGTCCAGGGGCAGTTTGGCTAGTTGACCCGGCTGATAGATCCCCATCTGGAAAAACTTTCATTTTTGATGGAAAAGATGGGTTCGTTATCCCTTGAATGCATAAACATGGCATTAGACTCTTACCTTGAAGGAAAAAATGTGCGCCACGAAGTACACAAGATTTCCCAAGAGATAATGAGTCTGTATGATGAAGTGGGTGACTTGACATTTGACATGATGCTAAGGTATCAACCGGTTGCAAGCGACTTTAGATTGATTAGGTCCTGCATAGAGGTCTCCTATGGTTTTACTCGCTTTGGCAGATATGCATACGATATTGCAGCAGTAAGAGACATGTTCGGCGATCTTTCAGAATGCAGAAACGAGGTCATCTACACTCTTTCGGGCGAGATAAAACACATGATAAATCTGGCAGTGGAATGCTTTGCAACCTTGGACTTGGAAAAGGCAAAACAACTCAGAACAGATGAAGACTTGGTGGACAAGTACTACAACAAACATCTTCCAATGCTGATAAATTCCAACAATGTAAAGTGTGCCTTGGCAGATGCGCTAGTCCTCAGATACTTGGAAAGAATTGCTGATCATGCAGCATTCATGGGTGAATCTGCGAACTATATTGTAACAGGGGAAAGACGCTTTCACTAAACTGTTTTTCTGTTAGTTGAAATTATTTTCATAATTGTCTTGCAACTATATAGTTATGATAGCTTATGAGTGATTATGTAAACTACTCTGAACATACGTAAATAACAAATATTTTGTCATATCACACATGAAGAAAATTCTTCTAGCATTAGCTTTTACGCTATTGCTGATAATACCGGCAACTATGCTACATGCAAGTGCGCAAACAAGCCAGTCATATACAATTACAGGAGCTGGATCAACCTTTGTCTATCCACTGATGGACACATGGCGAGTGCAATACAACAATTTGCATTCCAACATACGAGCTAAACTATCAATCCATCGGCAGTGGAGCAGGCATCAAGCTCTTGGAACAAAAGACTGTGGACTTTGCAGCATCTGATGCTCCATTACAGGCATCAGAACAAGCAAAGGCACCAGGAGTGTTGACCATTCCAGAATCAATTGGAGGAATAACAATATCCTATAACCTTCCTGGAATAGACAAGGGACTCAAACTGACAGGTCCAGTAATTGCCCAGATCTTTATGGGCAATATCACCATGTGGAACGATCCTGCTATTGCAAATCTGAATTCTGGAGTAAATCTTCCAGCTCAGAAGATACTCATAGCACATCGTGCAGATGGTTCAGGAACAACATACGCATTTACTGATTACCTATCCAAAGTCTATCCCCAGTGGAAGACAGATGTAGGCCAAGGAAAGGTAGTGCCATGGCCAGTAGGCACTGGCGCTCCAGGAAATGCAGGCGTAGCCAATATCATAAAGACTACACCATATGCCTGTGGATATGTAGAACTTGCATACGCGTATCCAAAACAACATGACATATGCATTTGTTCAAAATGCTGATGGAAATGCATTCGTTGAACCTACAATAGATTCAGTGGCAGCTGACGCAGCTGCTGCATCAACAAGTCTTCCTGCAGCTGATGGAGATTGGAGTCAGGTATCGATAGTAAATCAACCTGGCAGTAATTCCTATCCAATATCCACCCTGACTTATGTAATGGTCTACAAGGACCTAAGTCAAGTAAGCGGAGAGACACAGGACAAGTCACAAGAAGTAATAAACTTCCTAAACTGGGTAATCCATGATGGGCAAAATTATTCTTCGACATTATTGTATGTTCCATTGCCTGCTTCAATGGTAACGGCAGATGAGCAGGGCATTTCACAGATACAGTTTGGTGGCAGTACAGTTCCAGAGTTTGGTCCAATTGCATCTCTAGTACTTGCAATTGCAATCGTATCCATAATTGCAGTCTCTGCAAAAACTGGATTAAGGCTTGCACCAAAACTATAGACTATCCTAATTTTTTATTTTTTTTGAAATTGAATCTATGAATTCATTTCATGTTATGTATTTTGAATTTTAGAAACTAAATTCTATATAGATTTATGGAGAACATGATTTTGTAAATCATTTTATGTTGTGGGCATAGCATACAGCTGGCTACGTATTCTATACCGATCACTTAGAAATAATAAATAATTCTCATAAGGCTCATGGCACGAAAAATAATTTTAGGTTTAGCGCTTACGCTGATCCTACTAATGCCTACCACCGCAATGGTGGCACACGCACAACTAGTACAAACACCGCCAACTACACCTCCAGACGGAGTGAACATCAAGCTCAATGGTGCAGGTTCAACATTTGTATTTCCAATAATGAGCAAATGGAGAGTCATGTACCATGGACTATATCCTGGGGTAAGTATCAACTACCAATCCGTTGGAAGTGGAGCTGGCATCAATCAAATGACCAAAAAAACAGTTGACTTTGGAGCATCAGATGCTCCGTTGTCAACAAGTCAACAAAAGGCAGCTCCGAATACGCTAACCTTTGTAGACTCGATTGGTGCAATTACGGTGTCCTACAACATACCAAACGGCAAAATCGTTAATGGCGTTGACCAAATCATTCCTAGCGGACTAAAATTAGATGGTCCAACTATTGCCAACATCTTTGAGGGCAAGATAATCTATTGGAATGATCCGGCCATACAGGCCACTAATCCAGGAATGTCTCTGCCAGACGCCAAGATTACGGTGATTCACCGCTCTGACGGATCTGGAACAACATATGCATTCACAAACTACTTGTCAAAAGTTAGTAGTACTTGGAATCATGATGTTGGACAAGGAACCGTGGTTCCGTGGAGAACTGGGATTGGAGGCCCCGGTAACGCAGGAGTTGCACATTATGTCCAATTAACTCCATATTCAATTGGATATGTAGAACTTGCATATGCGCAACAGAATCACATGTCATACGCATATGTCAAAAATGCCGATGGCAATAATTTTGTGGCACCAACAATTGATTCAACAAGTGCAGCAGCCGGTACTATAACGAATCTGCCTGCCTCAAATGGAGATTGGAGCAAAGTTTCAATTACTAATGCACCAGGACCTAATTCCTATCCAATCGCTTCATTGACCTACATCATGACATATCAGAACCGTGAAGTAGTAAAGGGCACAGACTTGAACAGAGCAAATGCTCTACTTAGCTTCATCTATTGGATAGTAACAGATGGACAGCAATATGCCAAACCACTTTGGTATGTACCGCTTCCTCAAAACATCCAACTAGTTGACATCAACGGACTTCAAATGTTCAAGTACAAAGGGCAGCAGTTGTGGAACGATGCAGGTTAATTCAGGCACATAAACGCCTTACCTTTTTCTTTTTTGATATAATCAATGTAAATTATGTCTCAATAACTTGGCTGTACAGAAGTTATGGATTCAAAAGAAGAGATCGTGTGCATATGGAAGCTATGAAAACTATTTGCGCCAGATTAAAGTTGAATACTGTACATCTATGAAACAGTGATAAAATAATGCCAGACAAGATCTGCAGAACATGTGGTGAAGAACTGATTGGGTATTCACAATGCTTTGAATGCAAAAAGCCAATACAGCACATCTGCATAAAATGTGGAAAAAAGACCATAGAACGACTCCATCTGAGATGTTTTGCTCACACAAGGCATGATTTTTCAGTGCCTACAAGCATCTCCTTGACAGAATAGATCAAGTTCTGTAAAAGAACTATGACTTGGCAGGACAGGCAACAGAATTCTATACTGGTACAGATCTGCTGCCAAACATGCAGTAACTTCTCATCTTCTTTTTTCTATCCTAGACAATAAACCAATTTCAGACTAGTTTAATCAGCGAAATGTTTTTCTTAAAGCAAGGAGATCTCTCAAACAACTAGGTTTTCTTTCAATGTTATATCAATATGTCCTTAAGTTTCTCTTTTCTTTTAGAATCAAGATTACTTGTCACTTTTAAGACGTTTTTCTTGGCATTAACTTCAAACAAATTAATCCAATGTCTTCAACAATGAGGATTCGTTTACAATCTTTTCTTTCTTTTTTATTGCAGACTTGTCACTTGGAGTTGGTTCTTCTAATGAAATGATTTTATCAATTAGATTCTTGTATAACATTCTCAATTCTTTGATCTCATTACTGATTATTTTGAACTCATATCTTATCCCTATATTACACAAAACTGTTTAAAGTCTTTGCGTGCATTTCAGACTAACAGAACCTCTAATTAATAATAAATTTTTAAAGAATCAAGTGAAATCTTGGCAATGAACGGATTATTGATCGGAAGGTTTCAGCCATTCCATATCGGACATCTATCGGCTGTTAAATTTGCCCTGCTTCAGGTGGAAAAACTCTGGATAGGAATTGGAAGCTCAAACAAGAGCAATGAAAAAAGAAACCCGTTCACAGCAGACGAGAGAAAAGAGATGATCCTCTCATCGCTTGACCCTGAGAGTGCAAACAAAATTGAGGTATATTACGTGCCAGATACGGGAGACCATGACAAATGGACGTATCATGTTGATACCATAGTGCCAAAGTACGAGATTGTATTTTCAAATGATGACTTTACGCTGTCTTTGTATGCAAAAAGGGGAATTAGGACAATCCCAGTTCCACTGTTCCAAAAGAGAAACAGTCTCTGGGACACATATACGGGAAATGATCGCAGAAGACAAAGATTGGTCCAGTCTTGTTCCGCAGGGAACCAGGGAATGTTTTGATAAAAATAGGTGCCAAGGAAAGGCTTGCCAAGATTTTCTAGTTGTAAAATCTAGTGACTTGAAATTAATTTCTTTGTTCTGCAAGATAAGTGGCAATAACTTGTTTTGTCGTCTTCCAAGTTTTTCCTTCCTTTATTGCATCAATTCTTCCTTTTCGAGCAAGCAAGCTCCAATAATCCGCAGAATGCGGTGTTCCTTTGGCAAGAATGGAGAGAGGCAAGAACTTTGATTTTCTTTTGGATTCTAATGCGGCTAAATATGTATCAAGTGTCTGTTCAACAGATCTTGCAACAAATATCAAAAATGGTTCAAAATTACCCTCAACATCCATCTCTTTTAATGTACGCAGATACTTTGGTTTCTCAACCTGTTTGATAACAGCAAATGGATAATCATTTCTAACTAAAAGTAAATTCATCAAGAGTCTGGCAATTCTTCCGTTTCCGTCTTCAAATGGATGTATCCAGGCAAAATCATAGTGAACCTGTGCTGCATGTTCTATGGGCCGGAGCTCATCTGCATTGTTATTTATCAAATGAACCAGTTCTTTCATGTGTTTTGGAATGTCATAAAAGAGAGGAGGAGTAAAACCGGCCCCGTATACTGCCAGCTCATCATGAGCCCTGTATTTTCCAGCAGTCGCAATTATTCTGTTCATTGCCATCCTGTGAAGAGTCCTAATGTCACCTTCAGTAATTTTGTAAGTTTTGTTAAACGCAATTTTTTTTACAAGATCAATTGCTAGAGGATGGTTTTGTGCAGCCAAGATGTGGCCAATTTCTTTTCCTGCCAATGCTTGTGGTATACTTTTTTCTGCCAACTGTCATTCCTTTGAGCACCAGCTCAGTCTCTCCTCTTGAAAGGGTACTTCCTTCTATTTTGTTACTATTGTATACAAAATCAATCTGCATGCGTTCCTCTATCTGCCTAATTTTATTAGAATCTAGTTTGCCTATGGAGCCAAGCTTTCGTTTTTTTTCCAGTATCCTATAGTGGATGAGATCTGGAAGCGATGCATATTTGGTCACGTTATCGTATAGTGTTATCCGATATAAAATAATATCGGATTTATTTATCCGATATTCCGGCTCATTTGAAAAACCAATCTTTTGTTAATTCTGCTGTAACCTTTGGTTACTGTGTTACTGGTTCCGCTACAAACTTGACTAATTATAACAAACATGGCATACCTTTTTCTTTCAAATATCATGTTACCCTGAAATCAATCTACCTATTATTGACAGAATAAGATCACGGCAGGTATGGAAAAAGGTAAGAAGCAGACAAAATCAATCTGCAGATCAGATGAGCAACAAACTAGTTTGTCGTAGAACCTAAATAATGGTCATTAATTTTAGGGAATGGAAGAATTTGGAATATCTAGTAATGCTGCCCGGACCGACAAATGTTCCGGAAAGAGTAACGCGCGCAATGTTTACTCACATGATAAATCACAGAAGCAAGGATTTTGTAAAATTATACGCAGATGTAGTTGAAAAGAGCCAGAAAGTTTTTGATACAACAGGAGATGTAGTGGCACTTAGCGCTTCAGGCACTGGAGCAGTAGAGGCCTCTGTTGTAAACATGGTAAAAAAAGGCGACAAGGTAATCATTCCAGTCAACGGAGAATTTAGCTCAAGGCTTGCAACCATGCTGGAATGGGCAGGTGCAAACGTTGTCAAGCTACAGACTCCATTTGGACAGAACGCAAGCTTTGATCAAGTAAAAGAGGCATTTGACAACAACAAAGATGTCAAGGCATTCTATGTAGTATGGAACGAGACCTCTACTGGAACAATGGTAAAATATCTGGACAAAGTTTCAAGCCTCACTGCAAGAAATGATTCGTTCTTTGTAGTAGACGGTGTATCAATAGTAGGCGGCGAGGAATTGCACATGGACAAGTGGGGAATAGATGTGTGTGTCACAGGTGCACAAAAGGCACTAGCTGCCCCGCCAGGAATCTCGCCAATTGCGGTAAGCCCCAAGGCAAAAAAACACATGATTGCAAACCAGCCTCCGACATTTTACTTTAACATGGCACGATACTTCAAGTACTTTGACGAGAACAAGGAGACCCCATTTACTCCTGCAATACCGCTGCTCTATGCATACAAGGAGGCACTTGACATCATACTGGAAGAGGGAATGGAAAACAGAGTAAAAAGACACCGAGTCTGCTCTGATGCATTTTACAGTGGCCTCAGTGCGCTGGGTCTTACACCCTTTGCAAAAGAGGATGCACGATCTACAGTTGTAATTGCACTAAACTACCTGGAAGGACTAGATGACAAAACTTTCCGGGGAACGTTGTCAGAAAAGTTCCGAGTCTTGGTTGCAGGAGGATTTGGCGAGCTAAAAGGCAAAGTCTTCAGAGTAGGCTGCATGGGAGAGGTGCAGAAATATCACGTCATGAGGACAATCTCTGCAATTCATTCAACACTTGACATGATGGGATACAAGACAAATCCAGAAGCACTCAAAGTAGCTGAAGAGAAACTAAAGGCACTCTGATTTTCAAACCATTTCAAAATCTCTTTTCGTCTTGATGGTATATTTCATTTAACGTCTAAAATAGCTGAAATGACAACTAGTCTTGTATTCAAAACTAGTATCCTCGCCTATCAAGCCAGTCTGACACAATCTTGTTTGCAAGCTCACTTGGGTGTAGATCCTGACGGTGTGACTGTATCACCAATCCGTGTGTTTTTCTCTTCGATAACCTCAATGAGACATTCTGCTGTAATGCCAATGATCTTGCCTTTCTTCATTATCTTTTTGTGGGATAAGTTTGGATGATATGATAAAATCTTGAGATATCGCTTTTTTGTCTGCGGTTCAAGTTCTGATATTTGATGTGCAATTTTAACTGCTTTTGAGACATCTGGGATGATTTGATGCAACTTTGTTGCGCCATCCCTTGATATTGTCTTTGGCACAAGTTCTTTTAGCTTGTCTGGCACTCCTGCAAAACCGTGATATTTCTGAAACATTGACATTGAAAGTCCCAATGACTGGGCAGCCTTTGACTTGCCCATCTGTTCTGCCAAAAATGCACATGCGGCAGCCATGTCCTTTACATTCATGTTTTTGCGGTGAATGTTTTCAATAACAGAAGCTGCCTTGGCATCTGGTGTACTGTATTCTGTTTTTCTTGTCAAGACCAGAACAGGAATATTTTTTGCGCCAAGTCTTTTCAGTGCGGCCAGTCTTCGCTGTCCTGACATCAAAAGATACATGTTTCCTTCTTTTTGTACCATCGGGGGGTTTTGCAGTCCCTCTGTTTTGATTGATTTTGCAAGCTCTGAGATTCCCTCCCGGTCAAGCTTTCTTGCCTGGGCCTCTTGCCATACTTGGATCTGTTTTATTGGAATCTCCTTTAAACGATAGGAGATCCTCGATGCATATCTTGATTTTCTAACTGTACGCCTTTTGGTCATTTGCCGAGCTTTCTTTCTTCTAGCCCTTGTCAACCATATTGATTCAACTGAATTTTGTAAAAGGGAGTTGGTTGAATCAGATTTGTCTGTGTGTTATGAATAATTAGGTAAATCCAATCTATTATTAGTTCAAAGACCAAATCTGCGCAGTCAACCATCTTGGATTCAAAACTGTTGCCTGTCTTAAACAAACAAAAAGATTCTCGAGTTATCAAAAATAAAATTTTTGTCATTTGTGTACTATAGTACAAAATAACATAGTATGGTATATATACCATAATACTATGGTATTATTACCATATAGGTGAATACATGTTAGACATGGAATTTAGAATATTGGATGTTCTCACAAGAGAGATAGGCAATGCATTGTCAATAAACAAAATAGCAGAAAAAGTCAGGACTCTGTACGGCAGTGGCGACTACAAGAACATCTATGTTGCAATAAACAACATGAACAAGGACAAAATTGTCACGTTGGAACAGGCAGGAAATACATCCATCGCAAGTATCAATTTTGAAAACTATCTAATAATAGATCTACTGTCGGAAATGGAACTTAGGAAAAAACGTGATTTTTTAAAAAATCGTCAAGAGATGCAGATGCTCATGCTAGAGTTTGACACATACCTCTACAATCAAGACCTAATACAATCAATATCTATAATCAATCCAGAGCGTAATGCAAAGCTAAACAAGGCAGAATTTCTTGTGCATCTAAAGAAATCAAGCAACAGAAAAGTGGTCTATGAAACAAAATTGGGCATCTATGTCATGCTAAACCACTTGCAAATGATTCATACTATACGAATTGATGCATTAGTATTGGAAGACGACGAAGTTTCTGATCTTTTAAAATCAAATGAAGCAAATCCTGTGCGAGAAATGTTTTATGACAAAATAGCCATATTCAGTTCACAGAGCTTCTGGCTCTGGATTAGAAACGAAATCATAAAGGGAATGAAGATAAAGACTGAGGAACATCAAACTCATCCGGCAAAGATATCTGAAGAAGATCTGGTTTACAATCTGGCACGATTTGGATACACAGAATTTGGTCCAAAGATAAAGGAAGGAAGACAGATTTGCATGGAATACACAATAGCAGCTATAATGTTTCGTAAAGATGCAAGACGCATTGATGCCATTGCAATAATGCTTGCAAAGAATACAAAAAGGACAAATTATGATCTCTTGCTGTTTATCTCGCGAAAATATGATTTTGCCGAGAAGATATTGGGCATTCTCAAGTCATTGAGGAACCTAGTGACACATGTCACAACAGCAGCTGAAGAACCAATAAGGCTGCTTGAGTCCATGAATATAGAGGAAATAAGGGCAGATGAGAAGAACATGAAGGATAGGTTGAAGCTATACCGTGTCACTTGATAATACAAAACTGCTTGATTTCCTAGGGGAGATAGACAAGGAGCTCACTCACAAGATAGTGGTAGTAGCAGTAGGTGGAACCGCAATGACACTCCTTAAGACCAAATCGTCCACAATTGATGTCGACTTTACAATACCAAGCCAATACTATGATGACTTTGAACGTGCAAAGGATATTGTCAAGCCTGGATTTCGAGTGGATCTGTACCGTGACGGTGCAATATTTCTAAACATGTTACCAGATCGAATTATCTATGAAATGGACTTAATTTTGAAGCAGAGTGTCAAAGGATTATATAAGTCAACAAGTCTCTGACGAATTTCAGATGAGATAGGCTACAGTCTGTTACGCTGATCATCCGATGGTGTCAAAGTTAATTATCTGATAGTTACAAATGATTATGCCAGACAAGGTGCGTGATGTATAGGATTTGAAAACAGAGACGATTCAAATACTGTTGTAAGGTTGTAAAACACATATTATTCATGACAGTGAACAGTTAAAACGAAACTCATTCAAAGATCATAAGGACAGTTCTAGAACATCAGGCTGATTCTCGAAGTCATCAGAGTGGGTTCATCAAGAAACATATATGATTCAGAACTAGAACCTGAAGTAGCGGAATAGATAGCATTAAGACATGAAACTACAATACTTAAAAGAAGTAAGTGAATAAAATTGCAAAATATTACAAAAATCAGTTACACAGGAATCATAAGACCGATGTTCGATTCAGGAAAATAGTCAGCTGTACAGTCGTTCATATGTGAGACCTTATGAGACAAATATATCTGTCAGAAAAATATCCAGAATAGTATGGCCGACCTTTAACTGCTGTTCGTAAGCATGTGAAAACCTCTAATGAGTAAGTGAAGATTCGTTGATTCCAGTATTATAGGTTACACTAGTGTGATTGACCGCAAAATGTAGACTAACTGGACTTTACTTTGAGCTGTTGGATGGAATATCTGAGTTCATAAACCAGATATGCCTAGAATATATTGGCTGCCTTTCAGAACTATAAATGTCCTGGTATTCTATTAGTCTTGATTGGAGCTTTTACTTGTTCTCATTCCAGAATATGCCCCATTTCGTGAATATGTGTGAGCAAAATGGGATACTGGACATGTTTTGGAAGAGTTCTCCAGAGTTTATTTTTAGAACTAAATTCCTTTTTGTCAGAGATTGTCTCTTCCACCATCTCAATAGTATCAAGGCGTGACATGTGTATAGTCTTTGACACGTGTTTACCGGATCCTTTCTTCTGCAAGATAACTTTTGTACTCATTTCCTATCTATAGTTAGGAAATCATTGTATGTGGGGTAGTTAGTTTAATGAATCGAAAGGCACAAACTTCATATCGCTTTTCTTCTTCTTGGCTTCAAAATCTTTCACTGCCTTGATTTCATATGTATCAGGATTATCTTCTGGAATGACTCTCTTCTCTATCATTTTCTGTAATTTGGCAATCTGTACATGTAAAAGTTTGGTTTTGGTTACTTGTAGATTGACAAGTCAATCTGTTCTTATCTGTTCAAAGAATTATCAGCAGCCAAACAGAAAAATGATGATACAAAAATCGCTAACAGACAAAAAAGTCATCTTTAGATTAATATAAGGAACAGAAAGGATCGTTGACGTTGGCTTTCCAAAAAGGTACCTTGATTCTGGCAGACTATACTGCTAAAGTCAAAGACACAAACGAAGTCTTTGAAACTACAAGAGAGGCTGACGCAAAATCTGGCAATGTCTTTGATGCAAATGTAAAGTATCAACCAAGACTAGTCTCGGTGGGAGAGGCTTGGGTGCTCAAGGGACTAGACGATGCATTGCTGGCTGCAAGTGCAGGCGACAAGCTCACAGTAGAGGTGCCGCCAGAGAAGGGATTTGGAACGCGAGACCCAGCTAAAGTGAGAATGATTCCATTGCGAAAACTGGGCGATGATGCAGAAAAAGTATCTGTCGGCGATGCAATTGAACTTGACGACAGGACTGGAATTATTCGATTCATTGGCTCAGGGCGAGTCCAAGTTGATTTCAATCACAGGTTTGCAGGAAAAACAATTTTGTACGATGTTAACGTATTAAAATCACTTGACACTGATCAGGATAAAATCATGGGGCTGCTCAGAAGGAGATTCCCACTTGATGACTCTAAACTAAAATTTGAGATAAAGGGAACGCAGCTTGACATTGCCATACCAGACGAGGTATTGATGATGGAAGGCATCCAGGTGGTAAAACGGGCAATAGCAAACGAGGTGTTCAAGTTTGTATCAACACTTGACAAGATCAACTTTGTGGAATCGTACACCAAGGCAAAGCCGCAGGAAAAGCCAGCAGAGAAAAAGGCTGAGGCAGCACCTGCACAACCAAAAGCAGCCTAGAGAACGCCGGTACTTTTTGCAAGAGAAATAGCTTTTTGCGCAGTCATTTTTATCTCGCTTAGTATGGTATATCTTTCGGGTCTTAGTGACTGGGCAATGGAGAGCGCCTCTGCCAAAACATTTGATGAAAGTCCTATCTCTTTTGCAGTTGTGGGGGCTCCGACATTTTTTAGCATCTGGATTATTTTCTTCCAGTCCTGGCCCTGAATCTTTGCAATCAATATGGCGCCAATTCCACATTTTTCGCCATGCAGTCCTGTGCCAGGCTTGAGATAATCTACTGCATGTGAAAACAAGTGCTCTGCACCAGAGCACGGCCTGCTGGAACCGGCAATGCATGCTGCAACGCCTGAGCTAATCAGGGCCTCCACAATCATCCTAACATCTGGTTTTTTCTTGAAATTTTTAGAGTTGTCAATTACAATTTTTGCGCTCATCGATGCAAGATTTGCGGCATAGGTGCCAAAGTATTCTCCAACTTTATCTCGTGCAAGCTCCCAGTCTCGAACAGCTGTCACCTTTGCCATGAGGTCGCCACAGCCGCTTGCAATAAGCCTGTGCGGCGCCCTTTTTAGTATCTCGATATCCACAAAGACACCAAGTGGTGCAGTAGCAACAATAGAGTACGGCCTGTCGCCTCGCAGGGAGACAAACGGGCTTGCAATTCCGTCGTGTGACGCAGACGTTGGGACGCTGACAAATGGCTTTTTGAGCTTGAATGCAACCATCTTTGCAATATCAACAGACCTGCCTCCGCCAATTCCCACAATGAGATCGCTCTTGTCCTTTTTTATCTCAAGCAGGGTCTTGCTTGTTGATTCTACATCGTTGCTTGTGCAAAGATGCCAGACATTTTTTATCTTTGATTTGGAAAGTGACCTTGATACTTTTTCAAAAGTTATTTTTCTTACCTGATCGCCTGAAACAAAAGAAACTTTTCTTGGATTTGCCAGCCCTTGCAGAAAACTTCCAATATCTCCGATGTTTTTTTCGCCTACAACTATCTGCCTTGGCAATTCCATGACATGGGAAGGCATGAACTTTTCTTCAAATCTCGTTATTTATCTGTAGAGTGTCAGAAAGTTATGTAGAGACAACAAAAGATCAATCTCAAACGGCAAACAACTAGAAATATAACATGATACCTAGATGATACATGGCAGAAAAACGCAAGTTTACCATACGAATTCAAAAGGCCCCGGAAGGCGGTTATTCTGGTCAATGTCTTGAGCTACCCGGAGCCATAAGCGAGGGCGAGACAATCAAGGAATTAAAGAAAAATATGACAGAGGCCATCGAGCTTGTTCTAGAGTCTTTAGAAGAAGATGCAAAAAAGTACAAGAAGATGGTAATTGAAATTCCAAATTGAGTCTCAGAAACCATAACTGGCGTGACGTGGTAAAAGTACTATCACGTTCTGGTTTTCAAATCACAAGGCAGAAAGGCAGTCATATTCAACTAAGCCATAACGACGGCAGATATGTAACGGTTCCAAGGCATGATCCTATCAAGGAACCAACACTCAAATCTATTCTGGAGCAGGCAAAAATTACAAAAGAAGAATTTTTCAAACAGCTTTGAGATCAAGCCAAGATTATTGTATTTGTTTTTTGTTATCTGCCTTGGCAATTCCATGACATAGGAAGGCATGAACTTTTCTTCAAGTCTTACTATTTGTCGATATTCATCACGATCCAAAGTTTATTAAACGGTGAAATCCTATCCAAAATATCTCTAGTTAGGTAGAATGTTATTGTCAGACTATATTGAACAGCACACATATCATGGAACAACTACGGTAGGAATAACCTGCACCGACGGTGTAGTGTTATGCGCGGATATGAGGGCAAGCGCTGGCTATTTCATAGCAAACAACAATACCATGAAGATTCAAAAAATAGATCATCAT
The DNA here is from genome assembly GCF_011319465.1 of Candidatus Nitrosotalea sp. TS. GTDB lineage: Archaea > Thermoproteota > Nitrososphaeria > Nitrososphaerales > Nitrosopumilaceae > Nitrosotalea. The sequence continues at coordinate 103,277 of NZ_RCMB01000018.1, read as the reverse complement.
GCAGGCATGACAATAGCCGGTGGAGTTGCAGATGCACAAAATGTAACTGACATGCTAAGATATCATTGCAATCTTCATCGAGTAGACAAGGGAGAATATCTTCCAATAAAATCAATTGCAAGGCTTGCCTCGCTAATATTCTTCCAAAATAGATACTATCCATTTATCGCCGACATTTTGGTTGGCGGATATGACAAACTAGGGCCAGCATTGTACAACATTGACATGTTTGGCTCTCTTGAACTGAAAAAATATGTTACAACAGGAAGCGGTTCTCCAGTAGCATATGGCTTGCTTGAAAGCGAATATCGCGACGGACTTTCAGTAGAGGAAGGAAAAACAATTGCCCTCCGAGCTGTAAAGGGTGCGATAACAAGAAACATTGGAACAGGCGACGGAATCAATGTCGCAATCATTGACAAAGAAGGATACAGGCTCTTAACAAAAGACCAGAAAAAAGCCATCATTACGCTCTAAGTGATTTAATGCAAAGAAACAAGCAACAACGCGAAGTACCTCCATTACCCAATATCATGGGAACGATACTGCAAAGTATTCCAAAGGAGGCCGAAGTTACCAAGATAGAGTATGAAGGCCCAAGAATTGCAATCTATACAAGAAACCCGCGCTACCTGATGGAGCACAACGAAGTAATCTCCAACATGGTAAATGTAATCAAAAAAAGAATTGTTGTAAGGACAGAAAAAACCATTCGAAAGACCGAGGAGGAGGCAAGAGAGATTCTGGTCCAGATGCTTCCAAAAGGAGATTGATCTTCGCGGCACGTTCTTTGACACTGCAATAGGGGAACTAACAGTAGAGGTAAAGCACCCATGGCTTCTCAATAATACAGTCTTTTAATTTGCAGACTTGGTATCCAAGACCGGCTGGCGCGTTAGAATTCGCAAGGCAACTACCATCCAGTCCCAGACCATCCAGACAATAAACTATAACCTCAAGATATCATCAACTGAGAGAAGCAAGCACCTGCAGCAGATAGGAGAGCAGATATTTCGGCCAAAACTCTCAGAAGACGCCGAAGTCTCACTTATGACACTTGGCGGATTCAGCCAGGTGGGAAGATCCTGCATGCTGCTTACAACACATGAAAGCAAGATACTGATAGACTGTGGCATCAACCCTGGCACCAAAAATCCGCTGGAAGCTTATCCGCGGCTTGACTGGGCAAACATTACACTAGACGAGCTTGATGCTGTTGTCATCAGCCATGCCCACCTTGACCATACCGGATTTTTGCCCGTCCTTTTCAAATATGGCTACAAGGGTCCGATCTACTGCACCGAGCCAACGTTACCCATGATGAACCTAATCCAGCTTGATGCCATAAAGGTGGCAGCTGCACAAGGCAGGATTCCGCTCTATTCAGAGCGAGACGTCAAGCAGGTAATGAAGCAGACAATATCTCTGGCATATGGCACTGTCACCGATATATCGCCTGACATTAAACTCGTATTTTCAAATGCAGGACACATACTTGGTTCTGCGTCATGTCATTTCCATATAGGAAACGGCAACCACAACTTTGTCTACACTGGTGATCTAAAGTATGGAAAATCCATGCTCTTTGATAGCGCATCATGGAATTTCCCAAGAGTTGAGACGCTATTGATAGAGAGCACATATGGCGCAAAAGAAGACATCCAGTCAACAAGGGAAGAAGTCGAAGGCACGTTTATCAGGTCGGTAAACGAGACACTGCGAAACGGCGGCAAGGTGCTGATTCCAATTCCTGCAGTAGGCCGTGCACAGGAGCTGATGATGGTAATTGACCAATACATGAAGGCAGGGCATCTAACAGAGGCGCCTGTATTTACAGAAGGAATGATTTCCGAGGCAACTGCAATTCATGAATCATATCCTGAATATCTGGCGCGAGACTTGCGGGAAAAGATCTTGAGCACAGAAGAGAATCCGTTTGACTCTGAATATTTCACAAACATTGAACACTCTGATGCACGAGAAGAGGCACTCCGCGAGGGACCCTGCATTATCATGGCAACATCTGGAATGCTAGAAGGCGGACCTGTGCTTGAATATTTCAAACATGTTGCACCGTCGCAGAAGAACAAGATCTTGTTTGTATCATACCAGGTAAACGGCACCATGGGAAGGCGTGTGCTTGACGGCTCAAGGCAGGTATCAGTTGTTGGAAAGGATGGAAAAATTGAGGTAATCAACATAAACTGTTCCACTGAAAAACTAGACGGGTTTTCAGGACACAGTGACTATAACCAATTGATGTCCTATGTCCACAAGCTAAGACCCAAGCTTAGACGAGTCATAGTAAACCACGGTGAGCGACGAAAATGCGAAAACCTTGCAAGCTCAATTCACAGGATGTTCAGAATTGCGACCACATGTCCGCAAGTGCAAGAAGGCATCAGGCTGTTATAGAATCATTTCAGATCATACCGTCAAGTTATTGGGCAACCATAATACCGTTATCTTCTAGTCATCTCAAAATATTCCAAAAACTCAATTTATGATATATCTGTCTCTCTCAATGACTTCAGTTGAAGAGAATCATGGTATACAGTGACCAGAATTTTAGGGGGTGGATACTATTTGATAATATATAGTGGTCAAGTCAGATCTGACCGATCAATATAAATAAATCAAGATATTGTTATACAATATGATGAACGAAAATAACCTTATTGAAAAGGTGGCCCCAGGCCTGTTATTTGCCCAAGGACTTGACCCTAGACCTGTCTATAGAATAAAGCAACACGGAGTCAAAACGGCTGGCTCTGAAAAGACTGCATATCGAAGAATTCAATCTCTAGTGCAGTTTGGTCTTGCAACTTTTCATCGCGGCCAATTCTCAATAAAAAAAGAGGTGGTATCGCAACCGCTTGACGTAATTGAAAAAATGCTACCATCTTTACTAGCATTAAAACAGGCACGAAGATTTGGTAGGTCATACAACAGGGCAGACATTAATTTTGCACTTGCTCATAAACTCGAGTCATCACTAGTAACGCTAGATTTCCAGACATGGTCTTTGACCAAGTTTCAGTTCCCAAATGATCTTTATGTGTATGTTGATGATGTTGAGTCTAATGCTAAACTTCTAAAGGACAGTGGATTCAGTGAGGGAGATCGCGGACATGTTGTCTTGTTGCCAAAAATTGGATCCTTTGAAAATGAAATTGAGAGAATATATCTTGACTGCATTGCAAATGGGGGCAGAAGCGTATTGGATGCAGTAGCGCTTCAATTGCTTTATCCAGAACAAATTGCTGTCAAAGGACGTTTTCCAGTAGAAGTTGTAGCTAAAGTACAAGGAGACATGCCGTCAGAAAGGTCACAAGAAGTTGCACCCGCTTATACGTGAAGCGCTAGAAATTACCCAAGATCTGGGGCCTGTAACGTTTGTAGGAGCAGTAGCAGTATTCTTGCACACCAAGAATACTAGGGAATCGCAGGATTTGGATTTTGCAATAATGAAGCCGATAACGCGAGAGAAACTCTTAGACAAGAATTATAGGTTCATAACAGAAAACGGCAGAGAAAAACATACACGTCCAGATACTACAAAATTGACATTTATTCAGACAGGCCATTGAATGGAATTCCAATAAAAACAATAGTTGAAACTTCCAAAGATTTTGAGGTTGATAAAAATGGGCATGTTGTCAATGCGATGGGACTGGAAGCCCTTGTTTTGGCAAAATTCAGGGCAAATAGGCCGTCTCAAGATTATCCTGACTTGAGAATTTTAGCCGTTCAGAGATTAAAACAAATAGATTGGAAGTTGCTTGAAAAATTATCAGGAAATCCGACTGAAATTGCCACTCTAAAAACCACTCTGGAATATCTGGCAAAAAATTAGGAACATCATAAATGATACAATGGACAGTGCAAATGAATTTGGGAGATGCAGGTCTAAGAATGACATGATGACCGGGTCCTATGGTATCTCATCTGCAAGTTCTAGTGGATTTTCATCGCACGATCAATCCAGCTTACTACAAGTTAACTTGATTTCTAATGCTTCACTTACCTGTTTATATAATTACTATCATATAGTAACTATACAAATGATAGTTCAAACAAGCTCAAACAAACAAGAGGAAGATAATCTTGGCTAGTCAAAAAGTTGCAATTGTTACTGGCAGCTCAGGTGGAATAGGATATGAGACTGCACTTGTACTTGCAAGAAATGGTTTTCGTACATATGCAACCATGAGGAATCTGGAAAAAGCAAAAGCCATTTTGGATGTAGCAAAAAAAGAAAAACTTTCACTGCACACAGTAAAGCTTGATGTCACGAATGAAAAATCTGTAAATGACGCCATCAAAACTATCAAATCAGATGCAGGAAGGATTGACGTACTGGTAAACAACGCAGGCTATGGTCTTGCAGGACCTCTTGAGGATCTGTCAATGAGTGAGATAAAAGAACAGTATGAAACAAACGTCTTTGGTCTGATAAGAGTAACCCAGGCAGTCCTGTTTACAATGAGGGAGCAAAAAAATGGTATCATTGTAAACATTAGTTCCATAGGAGGAAAAATGGCAATGCCGTTATTATCGCCATACATCGGCACAAAATTTGCAGTCGAAGGACTCAGCGAATCAATTGCGTATGAGCTGGAACCGTTTGGAATCAAGGTTGTCTTGATAGAGCCCGGCGTAATCAAAACCAATTTTGATACCGGCATGGTTGTGGCTCAAAACCAAAACCCAAGCTCGCCTTATTATGAAAACATGCAGAAATTACAAAGCGCCATGAGCTCAATTATAAAGACTGGTACACCGTCTGCCAAGGTTGCCGAAGTAATATTGGGTGCAATTACCGCACCAAATCCCAGTATGAGATATACTGTAGGCGATGATGCAGCCATGCTTGCACAAAAAAGAAAAGAACTGTCAGACTCTGAATTTAAAAAACTCGTTTTCGATTTTTTTAAATGAAGATAATTTTTGGAAAAAACAAGGTGACTATTTTCCAATGGGATATGATTGAAATGAAAAAAACTGGAATCAGCCAATTTATACATTTGATTGACAAGATACTGTCTATGCGTGGTACCGTGTGAGCGGCAGTACAAATGCTGCGTCAGACAGCCCCCTGAAAAACACCCTGTACCGATTTCTATGGGTCACAATGTTTGCATCAGACATTGGTGCTGCCATGCAGACTGTCGGTTCTGGCTGGCTTATGACATCGCTTGCCATCTCCCCTTTTGTCGTATCGCTTTTACAAGTGATGACAAGCCTGTCGATATTTCTGCTTGCACTTCCGGCTGGAGCCCTTGCAGATATAGTTGACAGGCGCAAGCTATTCCTTGCCACGCAATATTTCTCGCTTGCAGTAGCTGCAATATTGACGCTTCTCACCTTTGGAGGCTTTACAACATCATCAATTCTTCTTGTGTTTACCTTATTGCTTGGCATGGGAAATGCAATGAGCCTTCCTGTAAATATCGTAATCCAGACTGAGATTGTGCCAAAGAAAAAAGCCCTTGCCGCACTGACTCTGTTTAGCGTGGCAATTTACATAGGGCTTGCAATCGGTCCCCTTATTGGCGGGCTGGTGGTTGCAGCAGCGGGACCCGGAGCCGTGTTTATGCTAAATGCGCTCTCCTATGTTGGGATCATTGTCTTTTTACACAAGTGGCGCAGGCCGTCTGAGCGCAATCTTCTTCCTCCTGAGCAGGTAATTGGGGCAATTCGTGCAGGACTGCAGTACATGCGCCATTCATTGCACGTGCGCGCACTCTTGGTACGAGACTTTGCATTGACAATTTGCGGCAGCGCATTGGTATCGCTCTTGCCGTTGCTTGCCCGCAACGAGGCAGGCTCCAACTCTGTTCTTTTTGGAATTCTGGTTGGCGCGTTTGGTATAGGAGGACTGGTAAGCGGTCTGGTTATAGTTCCACGGATAAAAATGTCAATGGAAAAGCGCGTGGCAAGTGCAACAATTTTGTATGCTGCTGCAATGGCTGCCATATCTCTCCTGCATGGAATCATTACATTATTTGTTGGAGTATTTGCAGTCGGCACTGCATTGATTGTCATGACATCGAGTCTGAACTTTGTTGCGTACAATTCCGTATCATCATGGGTAAAAACACGTGTGGTCTCGGTTCACCAGATGATGTACTGGGGAGGGGTGGCATTTGGAAGTATAGTATGGGGAATTGTTGCAGAGATCTGGGGAATTCAAACTGCATTGCTTGCCGCATCAATTGGAATGGTAATTGGCCTTGTCACATCAACTCGCTACAAGCTAAAGCCGCTCTCAGATGTGGATCTTACACCATCGATGCATTGGATCATGCCTCAAACAATGATTGACATTGATGACCACGCGGAGGGATCTGTATTGGTAGAGATGGAATATTTCATAGATCCAGCACGCTCACAGGAATTTGAATCTGCAATGAGTGATGTGCGTTCCATGATGCTGCGAGATGGTGCAATCAATTGGGAACTGTACCATGACGTTGAAAATCCAAGCCGCTATGTCATGATGTTTACCTCAGAATCCTGGACTGAACACTTGCGCCAGCATGAACGAATCACAAAATCAGATATGGCAATAGAAGAGCATGCAAGATCATTTCACATCGGAAAAGATCCTCCGCGGATATCGCATCTTATCAGCGAGAATATTTCAAAGAATCATGGTACCAAAAAAGAAGACAAGAACTGATTTTTCTACAAAGGACTTGAAATGAGCTAGCAATTTCCTGATGCGAGGATGTAAACTATTTATATACAATTGTATATGTTTTATATACATGTTAGAGAGGCTTTTCACCTCAACTACACGAGTAAACATACTTGAAGAGTTTTTGCTCAACCCGGGAAATGAGTATCACATACGTGGACTGGCAAGAATTGTAAATGCCACTCCAATATACGTACAAAAAGAACTCAAAAATCTGGAATCGCTAGGTCTTCTTGACAGCAGAAAAAAGGAAACATGATGCTCTACAAGATACGGACAAAATCTCCCATAGCTGAAGATCTCAAAAGGATTTTCCTAAAAACTGAAAGCATAGGACAGGCCATAATGAAAGACCTTGATACACAAAAGATCAAATTTGCCTTTATTTTTGGCTCATTTGCAAAAGGCTCTGAAACATCGACAAGCGATGTAGACATGCTCATAATAGGAGATGTAAATGAGGATGATGCCCTGCGATCTATTTTAAAAACAGAAAAGAGAATAGGGCGTGAAATAAATTTCATACTGTGGACCGAAAAGGAGTTCTTGGAAAAGGTGGAAAAGGAGATACCTCTGATAAAAGAAATTTCAAAGACCCCTGTAATCATGATCGCAGGAGACGAGTATGAACTTAAGCGAGCTATTAGACAAGGAAGGGCCTAAGGGAAATATTGTATGGCATCAAACAATGAGATAATAATGAATCTTGATAATCAATATTTAATTGATATAAATAAGAAAATTCTCAAAAGACATGAAAAAATAAAGAAAGTCAAGGTATACATTGAGACTACTAAAAATATTGAGCTTGTAATTCCGAAAGTAAACAGTGTGGGTAATTCTGGGAATAGAAAAGATGATTTGATTGAAAAAGCAGCTTGTGTAATGGCTGTTATTCCATGGGCTCAAACATTCTTTGATGGTAATAGAAGAACTGGAATTATCGCTGCAAGTAAATTTCTGTATGATAACGGATATGAATTACAGATTGATCCGGACGACGAGAATTTGGAGTTAAGAGGTATGTTAAGTGAGATCAAGAAACAACACAAAACCTTAAACCAAAACCTTAAACCAAAACATTATGAAACAGATGTCTTTTTATATTTCAAAAAGAATCAAACCATTATGAGCCCAAAAGATAAGAAAATCACAGATGAGCTTATCGAGAAATACTCTAAACTTTTAGATGATCTTGCTACTGATGACTAATTTCTAAACAATTTTCATATATTTACAAGCCATAAAGCCGATTTAATGGCAATGTTGTAACTGATTATTTTAGATCGTATTCTGCTTTCCAGATCTTGACGCCAGATGGTGTGACAATAATTCTTTCCTCTCCAAGCCTTGCAATGTCTGCATCCTGCGTCTTTGCAATACTGTAAATTTCTTCCACCACTTTTCTTAGCTCGTCTACATTTTTTTGTGCAAGCGGGGTAACACGCAGAACCAAGATCATGCCCTTTTTGATATCCTCCTTTACAGTATGGATGTCGCTTGAGTCTCGAAGCGTAATTGCCTTGAGATAGGTCGGGGTCTTGTGTGTCTGCATCTAATTGGTATGGATCTACCTCCCTCAAAAAGTCTTTGCAGTCAATTGCAATTCACAGACTAGGTTGATTTGACTAGATCATGAATTTGAGATAGTCTTGCTCTGATATGGCACCTGCTGGAATTTCAGAGTGGGTGTCATTTTTTTGTATCATCATGGTACCTGTAGAGCCCTTTGGTGCATCAGAATATCGGAATGTAATGTCTGATGATACCTTTAGATTATTTTGGGAATCGTCTCCGCGCAAAAGCGAGATTGGTCCCATGTGATCTTTTGTCTCAAACAGTGTGTCCCCTGGTAACGCAAGTGCCTTTAGCATCTCATTTTCGTCCTTGTTTCTTCCAACAATTAATTTTGTGGTATCATCAAATCGGAAATGTCTTCCAATCTTTAGTAGATCAATATCATTTGTAGTCGGGGTTTCTTTATGTCGGAAAAGATCTTTTGCTCTGATTGCAAATCTTGGATCGGTAAGCAGACAGCCTCCTCCTGCATTTGGCGGATCAACAAAACCAAATTCTTCTGCCATCTTCAACTGTTCCTTTCTTGTTCGTCCGCGAATCATGCCAAGATTTCTCTCTTTTATGATTCCCCTCTCTTCATGGTTCTGTCTTTGGCAATAGTGCACCAGAGAGCGGCCTTACAATTTTTCCTTCAAGTCCTGATTCTTTTTCTATTGTTCGCAATGCCGGGCCATGCTGTGACATTGGTCGCTGTCCCAGTACTTCGCCTGAAATGATAAACTCTGCACCGATATCGTCCATCACTTGTTTTCCAGCTTTGAACATCATTGCACGACAGTCAATGCATGGATTCATTCCGGAACCAAATCCGTGCTTTGGGTGCTTTAGCATCTCGATGTATTCGTCTCCAAGATATACTGTTTTTAGATCGACTCCCAGCATGTCGGCAGTTCCCCGAATTTCAAAACCGCATCCTCTTCCACAATCAAAATCACAAAACGGAGTCTTTATTGCAACAGCTGTAACATCAAAGCCCTGGTTTTGCATCATTTTTACAGCTAGCCTGCTGTCCAGTCCGCCTGATAACAACGCAACAACTTTTTTCTTGTCTTCCACAAAACCAAAACTCTGACTTCCATTATCTAAAGGTACTGTCTTTTCCACCAAACATAAATGGAGATTGCACCAGATCTGGAACGATGCAGAGCCGCAGAAAGAATCTCTTAAAATTTTGCAATAAACTAGAATGTGATGCACTTGTTGCCTTTGAACCTGAGAATCTCTATTACATGACTGGTTTTTGGGGAGAAGCCATAGGGATACTAGACAAGAGCGGTGCTACTATCATTGCACCAGAGCTTGAGGTGGGTCGTGCAAAGGAAGAGTCGGTAAACTGCAGGGTGGTAAAGTCAGAGCGCGGCCGTGGGTCTATCTCTACTTTGATTGATGCTGTAAAAAATAGGAAGATCTGCACTGATACCAACAACTATGACATGGTATTATCGCTCAAAAAGAGCCTTCCAAGGGTAAAGTCGTCGACTGAGCCTTTTTACCAGGCACGCCAGGTGAAGGATTCTAGCGAGATTGATATCCTGAAAAAATGTTCGTCGATACTTGACGGGATGTATGAGCTCTGCGTGGACGAGATCAAGATAGGCATGTCAGAGATGGAGCTCCAGAGCATTTTGATGTCGTATGCGATGGAGCGCGGTGCATTTGCAACAGGATACAAGTCTACGTTACAGCCGTTAATTATTGCAGGTGGGCCAAACAGTGCACTGCCACATGCACAGGTGACAGAGCGCAAATTCCAGGACGGAGACATGATTGTGGCAGACCTTACGTTACGCCACAAGGGGTATGTCTCTGATGCAACCAGAACATTTGGTCTTGGCAGGATATCTGCAGAGGCAAAGAAAGTATATGGTATTGTAAAAACATCGCAAGAAGCCGGTCTTAGGGCCGTGCGACCCGGTGTTTCCTGCAAGTCAGTTGATGATGCATGCCGAAAAATCATATCAAAAAAAGGATATGGAAAATATTTCATTCATTCTACAGGTCATGGAATTGGCCTTGAGGTGCATGAGCTTCCAAATCTTGGGCCATCAAGCAAGGCCATATTGTCAAAGAATATGGCAATAACAGTAGAGCCTGGAATTTATCTGCCAGGAAAATTTGGCGTGCGAATCGAGGATTCGTTGATTGTTGGTGCAAAGCCTGATGTAATGCACAAGTTTACAAAAGAATTGGTTGTTGTTTAATTTTTCAATTAAAAAAATTTTATGATATATTTTTGTAAATTATTTTTTGAAATGAAATTAAAATCTGAAATGAAATTTACTTATCTGTTATTATTTTTAGAAATTTATTTTCATACTTATCTTTAATTAATACTGAATTAGGAAAATGGTTTTCTGTCCATTTTTTCATCACATATACTGCTTTTTCAGCGTCGTCACGGTAGCTTAATGCAATTAACAAAGTAGAATTTTGATCTGACATTATTTCATTAAATGAAGGATAATTCTCCCATGCTAATTCTTCATCTTCATAATGGCAAAAATCATCTTCATCGCCAAATTCTTGTCCCATTGCTACATGGAAGTTTATTAATTTTTAAGTAATATGGTTCTTCATATTGCTAGAATTCTATTATCTAATCAAACTATAACGCTGATCTCATTATTAGTACAAGTTGATTCTATCTTAGCGCCTTGGAACAATCATCAAAATATCCGCATGACTTGCACCTTGCCTTGCTGTTATGATGCACCAATTCATCCCACTGCAAACACTTTTGTGTAAACCTCAAGGCATTGCCAAAAAGCAATTCAGCATCTTTACTGCCTACAACATTTTCATACGTTTTGTAAACTGACCCAGTCTTGCTGTCTATGATGTTTACTTGGTACGCCTTTTTCTCATGCGGAATCTCAGCCCAGCCAACCGAATCCCCAAGATAGTACATTGAATGAAGGTAGGCTAGCACCTGGAGCAACTGGTTATCGTAAGGCTTCTTCATGAAATCATGACGGGAAGGATTGTACGTGTGCTTGTCATCAGAAATTATTAGGGTCTCTTTTTGGCGCATCACCTTATCAGCTCTTCCAAGCAGTTCCAGTCTTGCTTTACCGTGCATCAACTCGAATTCCAAAATAAATGAAGTCTGTATGTCCTCCCGAATGAAATTAAGATCAGCCTTCTTGTCCTCAAGCTCGGTCTTTGTCAATGGTACTACAACAGCAATCTCACGCTCCATCTTCTCTGCATGCTCATGGAATTCTGTACCAACTGCCATCTGGGCAGTCTCCACCTTTACACCTTCAATGAAAAACGGTATCTGAAATTCACAGTAACCCATGGCGCCTGCAAAGTCGGTAACAAACGCCTTTACTTGGCTTGTTCCAGAATCGTCCCTGTCTATGGTAATCGTGATCGATTTCTACAAAATTGATCTAGATAAGGATCAGGTTTGATATTCATCAAGAGACCGAAACCCAAGGCAAACAGGTTCACATGGTGTTGGACGCAAGTCCGCACAGGAGATCTTCCCGTCTGCCTACATATACTACGTTAAAGTGACTAAAAAGGAACACGCAGAATTTCTCCGAGAAAGATAAATCAGCTCCTGCTAACCCTTATTTCGTCTCATGCCTGCAAAAAATGAAACAGACAAGCCATTGCATTTTTTGCATAAACTCTTAATTTGAATGGAGATCCATTTTTATACTGTAATATACCATGATATACTGTAGTATACCATGGAACAAAGCACGATCAAGCTTTCTAAAAAGCTCAAAAATGATCTCAGAAAACAAATGAACCACCCTGGAGAAACCTACGAGACCGTCATTGCTCGACTACTAAAAATTACCCAGCAAGATGATGTACTAAGCGATGAGGTAATCAAAAATATCGAGGAAGGCATTGCAGACATCAAGGCAGGGCGCGTATATACATCAGATCAGGTGAAAAGGAAATTAGGATTAAAGTAGATGACTTGGGAAGTTATCTGGTCTGAGAAATCCATTAAACAATTAGAAAGAATAGACAAGAAAAATGCCCAGAAGATTTATGATTCAGTGTCAGCCTGTGTTGAAGACCCATTTAGAGCAGTGACAAGATTGACCAATTCGCCATTTTTTAGGCTGCGTGTGGGAAATTACAGAGTGATATTGGACTTGCAGCAAAGCAGGATGATAATCTTTGTTGTAGAAACTGACCATAGGGGAAAAATTTACAAGAAATATTAATCAAAAAGAATAGAAAAGCTGTTTATACCGTACCAAATGAGAAACAAAAATGAAAGAGGATAATCAAGAGCCAGACAAAAACACAGAGAATAAAGTCCCATCTTCTGCCTGGCTTGCACTTGCCATCATCTGCGGACTGGCACTTGCCACAATGTATGGCGAAACAATGGTCTTACCAGCTATTCCTGATTTTATCAAAGATTTTGGCATATCATACAACACATCATCTTGGATCCTCTCCTCATATCTCATATCAGGCGCAGTAATGACGCCAATTGCAGGCAAGCTCTCAGACATCTATGGCAGAAAAAAAATACTTCTAATTGTGATGATGATATATTCAGCAGGAATCCTGGCAGGAGGATTTGCAAACTCGCTGCCCTTTCTGCTTGGCGCAAGAATTGCCCAAGGCGTTGGGATATCGATGTTCCCAATTGCATTTGGCATAGTGCGAGATATCTTTCCAGTCCAAAAGCTTGGAACAGCCCAGGGAATATTTACATCAACATTTTTTGGCGGCTCTGTAATTGGACTTAATCGCAGGCGCAAAAATAATCTCAGACTATGGCTGGCATGCAACATTTTTCTCGGTGTTTCCAATTGCAATAGCACTTGCTTTCATAATGAAAAAATTCATCAATGTAAAGAAAACAGAGCAGGAAGATGCGTACAGGAATAGATGTCAAGGGAACAATAGCACTGTCAGGTACCGTAGTCATGTTCCTGATGGGAATATCTTTTCTCCAGGATATCATATCAGGAAACCTAGAGCCATTGGGATTTTTTGCAGGCTCTGCCGTATCGCTGGTAATTTTTGCAGCTTGGAAAAACAAACACCACACCCATTAATTGATCTCAAGATTTTGTCAGACAAGATTCTCCTGCCGTCAAATGTTATAATGATAATAGTTGGAATCTCGACTTTCATGGTATACCAGACCATTCCAATACTGGTACGCAGCCCAGAGCCGTTAGGCTTTGGAGGAGACGTAATTGCAGTGGCAGAGGTCCAGCTGCCGTTCATGATTGTATCACTTGTGGTCTCAGCCGCTGGAGGATTTTTCCTTGCAAGAATTGGAAACCTCAACCTGGCAGCGCTTGGCACAATAATATGTACAGTCGGGTTTTTTGGCATACTTGCATTCCACTATACAGAATATGCCATATCTGCAACGCTTGCAGTGATATCAGTAGGGTTGTCATTTGCCATAGTTGGATGCTTTAACATAATTCTCATGTCATCGCCGCAAAAGGTGGAGGGAGTCTCCCTTGGCATGTCTGTGCTGCTGATGCTTGTAGGAAACTCGCTTGGACCCTCAGTTGCAGGGATGTACCAGCAGATGTACCGTGGTACCATACCAAATATTTCTGCCACATTTCCTTCTGCACAAGCATACGACCAGATATTTCTGACTGCGGCACTGCTGTCACTTGTCTCAGTCTTTCTTGCAGTTGGCTTGCGAAAAAAGATAGGCGCAAAGACCAGCATGGTACCTAGTTGAAAAATAAAAAAAGAAAAAGAATTGTTTGGCCTATGATGAATTTGCTGCGATGGTAGTGTACATCGTAACATAGGCTTGGTCTATTGTCTGATCTCTTGTGCCGTCGGCATTGCCTGCGGCTGTAGTCAGGGCAGCATTTGCTTGTGCAATGGCATTATCTTCTGTCTGCAACAGTGGGCCTGCAGCAGTCCAGTATACCCCAAGTGCGGTATTCCAGGCTTTGGCATCCTGTGTATATCCGTTGTCAAGGGTTACTCTGGCACTGTCCTCTGTAGTTGTGTACGCAGTCTCTGCATTGCCAACTGTCTGATCTTTTGTAACATAGGCGTTCTCAATTGCAGCAATTCTTGTCTGCCTTGCCTGCGAGATGGTATTGTCTGCAGTTACATGTGCCTGACCTATTGCCTGGGCTTGTGTTGCAAGTGTGGAATTGCCTATTGCAGTGTAATAGGTAGAACGTGCAGTTCCATCTGACCCGTCGCGGGTAGCAAGTGCACTGTATACAGTGGTTTGGTGTGTTGCCCATGCACCATATGTTGCCTTGTCGCGAGCAACTTGTGCAGCTACAATAGCATTTGTCTTTGTATTTTCTGCCGTGGCAATTGCCTGATCTCTTGCTGCCATTGCAGGACCCACTACTGTTGCACTTCCATGGGCGCCGCTTATTGCAGTATTATAAGTAGAACGTGCCTGTTGTGCTGCCTGGTTGTACGCAAGAGTTGCACCTTGTGATGCCTGGTTGTACACAAGAGTTGCATTCTGCACTGCTTGCTGATATGTGACATCAGCTTGCTTTGTTGCCTGGTTGTATGTTGATGCATCTTGCTGTGTTGTCTGTCTTAATGTCTCTCTTGCTTGTTTGGTTGCATTTTGTTCTTGCTGTATTGCCTGCTTGTAGGCACTTTGATCTTGTTGTATTTGTTGTTTTAATTGCTGCAAGTTAGTTTGCGGATTGTTCCCATTGCTTGTAGTTGAGTTGCCGTTTCCATTATCTGCCATTGCTGGTGATATTATCAAATTACCTGCAAAGAAGGATACGAACAGTACCGATACAACTCCAAGTACTGCCAATTTCTTTGTAAGGTTGAATTTGATTTCATCCCTGCCAGATTTTTTAGCATATATCATGTTGTTTCTGTTTTGATGATTTCCAAATTATATTCATTGCGCATCTTTGTAACGTGACATTAATGCGTACATCTCATATAGCGTATTGCAATATATTGCAATTATTTCTGTCAAGCAACGGTTAATTATTAGAATAAAGTTTGTTTGTTCTAGGTAGGAAATTTGGCAAAAAGAGTAGCTCGCTTACTTGTCCTATTTGGCATTTTTATCACATGCATGACATTGACAAGTTCAAATCCAAAGTCTAATTCTGAATTTGAAATGTTTTCAATTGGCACTGCACATGGACAGATGCCAGGTGCAGGAGGTGGAAATGCAGGCAGCGATTTATCTGGTCCTGCTGATCCTAGCAACCCAGATGCCAGTTTGGGAGACAACTCAACTGCTATGGCTCCAGATACTGGTAATGATAACAATATTCCGGGCCAGAATGATACTCTTGGCGGACAGAATAATCCTGATGCTGCAGCACAGATTGCAAATCCATATTATAACGCTACCAGCCAGGCAGCTGCACCATCTAAAACAAATACAACTGTGAGCCAGACTGTACCTGAATTTGGTGAAATATCGATACTGGTTCTAGCTGTTGCTGTTGTATCGACAATGTTGGTGGCTGGAAGAACAAGACTGAGATTTGGCCAATAGTTCTGTTGTACATTTAATTTATCTTCTGGCGTTTGTTTTTACAATTCCAAAATAAAAAATCAAAAAACGTCTTTCTATCATGGTACCTACATGAGGCATCTCTTGTGTTCCTTGATATTTTTCTTAATCACAGCCATGAAAGTAGTTACCCCTACATATTCAGATAATTATCATTTTTCATGAAAATGTAGGGGTAACCCAAATACGGACTCGAAGATCAGAAGAGCACTCTGTTGGGCGTAAAAACCAGCGCGAGAGTTTAAGGATGACGCTGACGTAATGATACCACGAATAAAGCGATTATCGCAATATCGATAATTCTAGTGCTAGTTGGGACAGGAATCGCAATTGTTACAGTGCATTTACTTGTAGCGCCTCATGCCCCAGAGCACTATATCCTGCATTGTGCACAGCCAAGTATGCAATCAATTCCTCACATGAAATGGAACTGCTCCTATCATACTTGATAAAAACCGAACGCAGATTATACAGAAACTTGGTGAACATTGTAACTTAACACAGTTCAACAATGGTTTTATTTTAAACCACGAAATTATACCCATGAAGAACAACAAAAAAGAGTTCGAATTTGGAGATACGACTGTACAATTCCGTCATGCAGTTATGGTAGGAAACTGAACCAATCAGACAGTTGCAATTTTTTCTAAAAATACGTAGATCATTCCCTGCCTCTTGGCCATTTTGGCTCTTGCGCCTCAATTTTTCTCCTCTCAATATCTTCCCGCTCGTTCTCAAGTTCTATTTGTTTTACAAGCTTGATGGAGACATGCCTGTTCATTAAAACCGCATACCTTACCTCGCGACGGTCAAGGGCCAGCTTTTCCAAGATTTTAACAGGGGCTTTCTCATTCCATGCCACGCCCTCCCTTACCCTCCATTCGCTATCTGCGCACAGCCTCTCCACTATTGCAGAAGGGGTATTGTGGTTTCTTGCAACCTCGTACCTTACTTTCCATTCGTCGTCACTTGACAGTTTTTCCAAAATTTCAGCAGAAACATTCTTGTTATGTGCAACTTCTCTTCTTATCTCGCCGTCTTTGTCACTTGCCAGCTGGTCCAATACCTCCCTTGGAGTACCCGTATTCCTGGCAAGGGCTTTTCTTTCTGCCAAGTCTTTTTTGTCCAGTGCCGTTTCGCCAGACACATCTTTTTTTGAACCAAATATGCTGCCAAATTTTACCATGTTATACGTTGGTCAAACTTTTACTTAAAAGAAATCATCACAGCAACAAATTTTCAAGGGATAAGCTATTCCATTCTTTTGTAAATAGCTTTGAAATCCTCTGCAATCAGATATGCAGTATTTTGAAGATGTGTAACTTCAGTCATGTTTGATTTTCCTCGGGCCATCTGCCTCATCTGCGTCATGCACTTGTGAATGTGGTGGTGGTCGGGAGGATTGTCCGCAGCCCATGCTTGAAAACATTCTATAAAGTCAAGGCAAAAATTCAGCACAATCAATTCCCAGTCCTGGGTATTGATTGGATATCCTATGCCGTGAGCCAGTATGCGAAATTCATTGCTTCTGTCAATTAGAAGCATCTGCAGGGATTTTTGCGCTTTTTTCAAATCATAATTGTCCAGCGCACTTGAGCCTTGCATGGTACCATTACGCAGAAATTGTATTTTAAGATGAAGATAGAATCAATTCCTCATATTCCATGTCTCATGCACAAAATTAAAACAGATTGTTTTGATCAAGCGTAAATATCGCGGTGTCGTATATTTATGACATGGTCAACCTAGGTACCGCAAAATTGGCTGGAATGATGACGGTGGTAGGCATAGTTGCCATTGCAGGCACTAACCTAGCATTTGCACAACAACCATCTTGTGGCGAACAAGCTTACGGGTACATTGGGTGCACACCACTAGTTGCAGCACAACAGTATGGAGCAATTATGGTGGCAGCTGTAGTTGCCTGTGCTATAGCATTTGGAGCTGCTTGGCGCCAATACCATACAATCCCATAACCCCTTAGACTCTAAGCCTGAAACGGAGTCAACGCCTAGTGTAAATTGTGATTGAAATCAATCATAGGTGGAAGGGAAATTTACTTTTGTTGCTCAAACTGCAAACCGCAGTTTGATGCAAATCCATCCTAGTTTCTGTTCTATTGCAGTTAAGGAAAAACTCTCAAGTAGAACACATCATTGAAAAATCTGCATTTTTCTAAATTTCTCACACTGTCTATAGGATCATCATTTTTTCAATCATGAGACTGTCATTTTGTATGGCAAGTTGGGGATAGCAGTCAAGCATGTAGCCATTTTGTATCTTGTAAAATTGCCAATTTTCACATGCAGTGTTGTATTCATACTTGCTATTGTCAAACACCCAACCAAACCCATTGCGGATGTCTTTTTGTGGATAACTGTGTCCCCTTACCAGTGTAATGGTATTTTTGTCATAATCCACACTTACCTGTGCATAAAGTGCGTTTGGGTACAGGTAAATGACATTGGGATGATGTGTAATTGCATCAAATTCCTTTTGCGTGACATACTCGTTATGTAGCAAGATTACCTTGTTGTACTTGTCCAGAATGGATGGATCTTTGTCAACATCTATGTCAGTTACATAGGTAAAGTTTTGATCAAGGAATGTACCATATACACCTCCGCCAGTCACGTATGAGGCTGTAAAGTTTTTTGGTATGTGTACTGTCAGGCATTTCAGGCCACATCTTCCAGAATAGAACCAGTAAAAGCCATGCGGGCCGTATGCTGCCTGCGTAAGGACAGGCAGGACCAGTACCGTTCTGTATGTGGCAAGGCCTCTGAGATTGATTGGAACACTTGTGCTGGATGTGCTCTGCGCTTCAAGCATCTGCCTGTTAACTGGTGAAAACTGCACGACAAGAAACAAAACAGATGCAAATAGCAATGTTACCAGCATTCTCATTGTCATACATCACCGGCATGTCGTTTGTGATTTTGTAACGTGAACTTGCATTGCCAAACAGATTTCACCTGATGATCCAAATCATGGAACTTGCGGAAAGCCGGGAATTTGTGGAAAGCTTGGATATGCTGTCTGTATTGGAGGTGTTGGGGGTGCAGGAGGCGGCCTTGCCTGCAATGTTACAGTGACATCAATTGTTTTTCCTGCCCTGTCTATTCCAAGACTCATGGTATCTCCTACAGACTTGTAATCGTCCTGATATGCTGTTATGTCATATACAGATTTGACGGGATGGCCGTCAACTGATATTATGATATCTCCACCATGTGGTATGCCGTCCTGGTCGTCTGTTGCAGCCTCAAGGCCTGCCTTGTAGGCGGAGCTATTGGCTGATATCATCTCTATTACCACGCCCTTGGCGTTTCGCTCAAGACCGTTTGCAAGTGCTATATCCGGTGTTAGATTTCTTCCCTCAATGCCAAGCCAGGGGTGCTGGTATGTGCCATTTTTTATCAGGATTGGAACTATTCTTGCAATCTGGTTTGACGGAATAGCATATCCGACTCCTGCAAAGTTTCCAGTATCGGTCTTTATTGCCGTGTTCATTCCAATCACCTGCCCGTCCATGCTAAGAAGCGGTCCGCCAGAATTTCCAGGATTTATTGCAGCACTAGTTTGAATTACATCAGGAATTGCAAAGCTGCCTGTCTCCTCATCGTTAAGTGACCTGCCAAGCTGTGATATGATGCCGTTTGTCATGGTGTCTGCCAGTCCAAACGGATTGCCTATTGCTGCCACGTATTGTCCTACCTCAAGCTGGGAAGAGTTGCCAAGCTGCAAAGGTACAATATTTTCACCGGTAAAATCAGTTATCTGTACTACTGCCAAGTCATTGTAAGGATCTACTCCAACTACTTTTGCATTGTACGTATTGCCGTCAGTGAGGGTAACATAGACTGACTTGTTCTGGCCGACCACGTGTGCATTTCGTGACTATGTGACCTGCAGCATCATAGACAAATCCAGAGCCAAGCATGGTGGCCTGCCCATTTGACGGCACGCCATTTATGATGGTGACCTCAGATGGATCAGACACTGTACTTGTTATCTTGACCACAGAATTCTGTGTCATCTTGAATAAACTCACATAGTCAGGAAGCCCTGCTGTCTCTGTGTTGGCATACGAACCAGAGGAGGCCATGACCTGCATGTATAAAACCGACACTACCTAGCGCTGCAACCATTGCAACAGCAAGAAGAATGACTACAGTTTTCCCATGAGTCTGTTGATATATTTTTGGTATCATTTCTTAGTTGAAAAAATTGATGGCAGAAGTCTTTGTAAAAAAGCAGTCTTTAGGGTAAGAAGCTCATTTTGGATAAAACTGTATTTCAAATCTGCCACCATGTTGCATATTTGCTTGGTTTTTGTATATTATATTTGAGAGACATTTCTCAAAATGAAAAACCATATCTCTTTTTGTATTCTCGTGTACAGTTAGAGAAATGTACCAAAAGAGCAAAACTATTCCAATATTACAAGATGCGGCGATGTTAACTGAATTGACTCTATCAAGTAAAAACAATCTCGATGTATTTTTTCCACTGTCTTCTGGCCGCATTTTGGGCAGATTTGCTGCAGTGCTCTCCTACATTCTGCACACAGGGAAAATTTCATCAACATCGCACCACATTTTCTGCACAACTCATCTGGCATATCTTCTTGACAATACAAATTATAATATATTACATTTCAGGTACGGTCAACTAAATAAAAATGCAAATTAACAGTACTGGTTTTTTTATTATGGTGCCAATAGTTAGAAAATTGTACAAGACATTTTATTTTTTGACCATTGCCAAAAAGAATAACAGGATTATGACCAGCGTCATTGAGGAATACATGGCATATCTCATGTCATCAGGCATGATGTCAACAACTTTGGCATCAACGTAATTGATGATATGTTGAATGGCAAATATGGCAAATATTGCTATGGCAAATGCAATTCTCTTCAAATTCTTGTTTCTGTAGATGGTAATGGATAACACCATCAAGAGAATGGAGATAGCTATGATGGATAGTTGTGTAACAGTAAATATCTCAGAGAATCCGGGCCCGAAGGAAAATGGTGGCGTATTCATGTTTCTGCACCGTCCTTATGCAATGACAAGAACATCTCAGCTAGTCTGTCGCTCCAGCTGTTCCAGAGAGACGGATGATATTCTTTGAGTATTTTTATTATATGTGCGGGATTGCCAACAAACTCGTATCTCTTGAATTTTCCTTCTCTGGTTTGATTTATGATGTCAAGCTCAAGCAGGCGTTTTATGTGCCAGTTAACAGATGCCGCAGTTATCTTTACGTGATCGCTGATGTCTGTCTGGGTGGGATTTTTTCTTTCTATTATGAAGAGCAATATCTCCCTTAAGGTACCCTGATTGAGAATTTCCAATATGTTTTTTTGTTCTGCCTGGAAAATTCCCACAGGAAAATAGAACCGGTGCAAACTATGTCTTTCAGATATGATCTTTCCTGCTTTCTCTAACGAATCCAAGTGATATTGAGTAGGTACCCATTGACATATCTAGATCATTTTTGATACGGCGAAGGTGGCACCCGGGATTTTGTTGGATGAATTCAAATATTTTATCTTCATTGGTTGCATGATTGGCCAAAATCTTTTATCTCCCTCAAAGACACATGTACATTTATCGCAAAGTAGCATATTAAAGTAGAAATATCTTGCGGACAAATTTAATGATTGTAATACAGTTCTCTAAATGAATTCCAGTTTGGCATCGAAAAAGATCATCTCGATTTGAGAAATGTCTCTCAATGCTAATATACTAAAATCATCATTATTTAGAAAACAGATATGTCAAATGGATCCTGTCAAAGATGTAACAAATTAATTAAAATAATCTGTAATGATAAAAAATTACACTGTATTACGTACAAGCAAGCAATAGTTCTTGGCATGACAATGCTGGCAATGGGAATTTCAGGATCTGCCTTTGCCCTGTCAAGTGATATTACATTGTCTAGTCTGACAACCGTTGATATGAAAGGCAATCAGGATAACGTGTTACATGCAGGAAAACCAGTTGGATTTTCCTCAGTCATAGCAAATCACAGTGCAGGAGAAAAAAGGTTCACATATGTTGTTCGAGTGCTTGATCAAAACAACAAGATTCAATCACAAAGCGGCATGTCTGCAAACATAGTGCCAAACCAATCACTCACTGTGGCAGAATCCTGGACGCCGCAAAAAGCCGGAATATACACAGTGCAGACAGTCCTTCTCAACGGGTATCTCATGGCAAGTCCACTCACAGACGCAATTGAAACCAGTATTGTCGTAAAATAATAAAATGAAAAGTCAGGAAAGTTTTCTTATTTTCTGTACCATTCCCTCTTTGTAGAAATATGACTTGTGGCCCCGCATGACAAAATGGCGCTTGAACTTTTCATCTAGTTGTTCTAGCGTATCGCCAGAGGCCTCAAACTCGCATGCCGTACATGTGCCATATACTCTCATAACTAAAAAAATATGTCAAAATATTTAGATCATTCTATTATGGTCATGCACTTGTCATTTTCTATTAATTGGCATAAATCACGGCAGATTTTATTTTGTTGAGGTAGATGTAACCTAGTGCGACTGAGAGAACGGCTATTGCTACAATTACTAGGCCCATCTTTTCATAGAGAACAATCCATGAAATACCACCTGCAAGCATTATTGCAGCCCAAGTGAGATAGTAGCTATGGTCTGGTGTCAAGTGAGATATCGGTTTGTACTTGAGACCAATTATTGTGGTATAGATTGAGACGGGAACCAAGAAGAGAGGTACTGACAGAACAAGCGGTATTGCATGCAACTGCAACAAGGCTGATACCAGAAATGATGACAAGTATTACCACACTTGCAGTGAGTATGTTGTTTGTTGTGCGAATCTGAATATTGCTCAACAATGATAGTAGTATTTTCTTTGATTTAAGTAATTAGGATCACCGCATACATCATTGTATCATGTGCAAATCTTACGGGATTCAAACAAATGATTCAGACATGCAAGAATTTGTTATCTTACTGTTTATTTTCAATTACAAGCAGTGTATTCTGATCCTTCCATGATATTTTATCCAGATCATCATAATGATTCAGTATGTTTTGCACAAACCTATGCAACGCTTCTCGAAATTCATGTTTTTTATAAAATTTAAAAGTTGAATAATGGTGATTTTTTGCCTGCTCTACAAGTTTTTCTAGCGGATAGACCCTGTTATGTTCAAAAAGCCGTACTGAATTGATGTTCAGATTCGGGTCTTTTTCAAAGGCCGACTTTAATTCATCCAATTCGTAAAGACGGTTTTCTTTTTTGTTAAATGAAGGAAAATGTGTTCCCCAGATAGTTCTTGTATTTTGGTCTCTTAGTCTAGTGTATATGAATAATTTTCCATTGTTTTTGAGTACTCTTGAAGACTCTTTTAGAAAATTTTGTAGTGAAAAATGATGAATTGCATTAAATGACATGGCGCAATCAAGCGAGTCTGTCTGCAACGGTATTTTGTGTGAATCACTTCGTATTGGGGTAAAATTTGTAATATTATTTTTTATAAAGTCCTCTTTTAGATGGTATAGCATCTCCTTGTTGTTGTCCAGGCAAAAAAGGTGGCATTTCTCTCCCAAATGTTGAACTAGCTTGAGGCTGTATCTTCCCGAACCGCATCCAATGTCAGCAGCTCGTATGTTTGAGAGGCTACGCAGCTTGTTTGTGATAAACAATATTGGTCCAAGATCCGTAGTTCTCAGTTCACGATAACGTGGAGCAATATGTAAAAAATGATTATACATTTTATCAAGTGCAAATTTTTTTCTATCCATTTTCAATGTTGGTAACCTGACACCATACTTTTAAAATCTTACCCAAAAGAGATAAAACCTATAGATGATTTGTGAAATATTAAATTTAGCGTAGTTCTGCGAGAGTTTGAATAAACCAAGAAACAATTTCTTAATGTACAAGGCATCTTGAAGACTGAATTGTTAAAAGATTATCCTATCATCTGAGTTATTTTATTCAATATCTCCTTTTCAACATGCACTGTCCACAACATCTCTGGAATGTCAACTGCCAGAAATAGAAACGACAGGAGCAATGTCTCTACTGCCGCAATGGCAATATTTTGTATGAATTTTCCAACTCCAATGTGTATGGCAAAGTCGTTTGGATTGCCACTGATCATTATGGTAAATGCCCTGTCTGCAGTAATGAAATCCCTGAGAATGCCTGCCTTTGTTGCCTGGATGATTATCCCTATGGGCGAATTGGACGTCATCTGTGTCTTGTATCCGCCTTGATCTAGCATAGAGGTTATTTGCTGTGCTAGCTGGTTCAAGTCACGGTTCTTGTTTTGAAATCTTACCATTTTTTCAGAGACCATGCAGAGCAGAAGGTATTTTTAGTAATTAAACCATCTTGTAATTCTCATCTTGAATAACCCCAAGATTTTGGTTTTTGCATAAATCCTGTCACAGCTTCAAGGCTTTTACAATTTTTTAAACCACGCTTGAAAATCAACACAAACCAGTAATAGAACCATGGCTGAGTTATACCATGACAGAAAGGCAGAAGATCAAAAAAATTCTTGTGCCACTTGACGGCTCTAGAAATTCCCTGCGAGGCCTAGAGACTGGAGTCCATCTTGCAAAAGAGCACGAAGCATCACTTACCGTTATTCATGTCATACATACGTCACACAAAAAAGAACTCAAGCAAAAAGAACTAGAGGAAGAGGTTCCGCCAGAATCTTTCCTTTACGCAAAAAAGCTTGCAGTCAAAAATGGCATTCCATTTTTTAGCCGAATACTTACGGGAGATCCGGGGCATTCCATAGTGGAATATTCAGATACGCATAACATTGATCTAATTGTAATAGGTGCAAGAGGCCTGAGCGGCTTCAAAAAGATCTTTCTTGGAAGCGTTTCAAGCTATGTGATGCACAAGTCAAAGATGGCAGTAATGCTCATAAAATAACCCCTAAACTATTGTTTGAATTTTTTTTTGGCATGATATCATAAAATATGCCTCACACAGCATCATCGATTTCCCCACCAAGATACGTTCCATTATGGTCATATACGCAAAATATTGTTGCCTCGCTTGGATGCGGCGCATCTTTTGAGGCATGTCTTGTCATTTCTCTTGCTTTTCTTACTGCCATTTCAGAATCGTCAAGATCTTCGACCACCCAGTGGCCCTTGCCTGGAGCCTCAGACTTGTCTATTCCCATTATGCGAAACTTGCCTTTTGGCGGCTTTAATTCAGGAAAGTCTCTGAACACAGAATCCAAGGAATGATTCCAAAATAAAAATCTGCAACTGAAAATCCATAATGTGATCTATATAGAGCCCGCCTGTCACAAAATCATGCCAATTTACCGTATGTTGGGCAAGACACTTTTGATAGCAGGAATATCGCTTGCAATACTTACAATATTTGATTATGTCATATTTCTTGGGTATAATTCCGGAGCCTCATACGTCAACCCATATGAGTACATCCAGTATGCCGTAATCGCGCTTTTGGTCCTAACAGGGATTGCGCTGATAGTAAAAAATAAATCCTGAAGATTGAACATATGTAAACTCATGAAAACAAGATCACTATAGGAGATCCGCAATCTTGATTAGAAACTATCAGGAAAAAAGAATGTTGTCAAAAACCAAGATGTATTCTCCGCCACTCTCTGAAGAAGAGGTTGCAGACATCAAAAAAGCACTAAAAAGCAAAGGAAAGATCTACAAGACACCTGAGGCATTAATAGAGGATCTGCATACAAATGTGGCAAATCGACCAAAGACCTCAGTTTAGCAGACAATACAAACTTCTCGGAAGAGAGCGTCAGAAAAGGGTCGACTCTGCAATTTTGGATCTGGCATATTCCGAAAACCCATCAACAAAAGGAGATTTCAAAAAGAACATACGAGTTTTTGCCTACGAGCTTGGAAGGGGAGACAGAATGATCTATACTATACAATACGAGGATAACGTGATAGTATTGTTGCGAGTCTGTGACCACAAGTCAGTCTACGGTAAAGACTGATTAAATCATCATTTAAGACAGATTCTCCAAACTAAGAGCATAATTTTTTAGCCACTCTTTGTATGTAATACCATGAATTTTGGCCTCTGTCCATCTTGTAACTTGCACAGGGAACTTGATTCATACTATTCCAAAAGATATGGCAAGACAGTTGAGATATGCAAAGACTGTTACAAATCAAAACACCTCTGACCATACAAACAATTGGATATACCATACTGTAAAAAATCACATAACGGTACAAAATTCCAGGCAATTAATAGTTCGCAGCGCATTGTACTGCTTGCGGGTCAGCCACTCTCGAAATTCCATTCTTACGTATTTGAATTTGAAACGAACCAGAATTTTTTTCCTATTTGATGACTTTGCCATGGCTTCAAGGAGTATGTCCAGTTCTTTTCTGCTGACAGATTTATTATCAATCAAAACCCTCTCTGTATTCATGCAATCTAATCTGTGTCTAGAATTATTTGTACACCAGTATGTCGCATCATATTATGACACAAAACCTGAGGAATTTACTTAAAATCGACGATTCTTCTAACTTGATCTTCTAAACCGGGATTCTATATCGCGGCAAACAAATCTTGCAATTTTCTCCTTGTCTTTCCATCCTGATATCGATTCTTTTTTGGAATCAACTATGATGACATTGTTCTGATTTGGGTTTTTCCTGTATCTTTTTCCAATATCATTTGCAATTATCATGTCAGCATGTGATTCTACCAATTTCTTGCGCGACAAGGAAATCAATTTTTCCTGTGACACATCTGTCTCTGCCTTGAATCCAACAAGAAAGACATCTTTTTGAATTTTTTTTACCTCATTGATTATCTTTGGAACTTTTTTCAGCTTTAGAATAATTCTGTCAGAGTTGCTCTTGATCTTGGTCTTGCCCGGACTCTCTACGGTATAATCTGAGACTGCGGCAGCAAGCACAACAATGTCAAATCTCTGCCTCATCTCACGCCTTACTGCATCTCGCATCTCCGCACTTGTCTTTACCCTTACCACCTTGACGCCCTTTGGAGCAGGCTCTGCACCCGGGCCATACACAAATGTGACCTTGGCGCCTGACAAGACAAGCTCCCTTGCCAGCAAAACGCCAGTCCTGCCTGAGCTCTGGTTGGTTATGACACGTACCGGGTCGATGTATTCCATGGTGGGTCCTGCAGTAATCAACACTTTTTTTCCTTGCAGGATGGAAGATGCGCCATATTTTTTCAATACAAAATCTAGGACTTGCTCGGGTTCAGCAGCCTTTGCCTTTCCCTCTACAAATTGCGGAGAAATAAACCACACCTTGCTTTTTAGAAATTCAATATTTTTCACAACTGCCGGATTCTCATACATGGACTGGTGCATGGCAAGTGATACCACAATGGGAATCTTGGAGCCAAACCCTACGCTCAATACTGTAGAGATTGGCGTATCGTCTATCCCATTTGCAAGTTTTCCAAGCGTATTTGCAGTGCATGGATACACAACAATCATGTCAGACTGCTTGTAGTCTGCAACCCTGATGTGCTCCAAGTCTCCGGTAAGTTTTGTAATCACTTCGTTTCCAGTTGCCCACTTGAAGTAGCTTGGCTTTATCAGATCAGTTGCAGCCTTGCTTGCAACACAGGTGACGTCTCCGCCATGCCGCATCAAAAGCCTTGCAAGTTCTATTGCCTTGTATGCAGCGACGCTTCCTGTAATGCACAAGACAATTTTTTTTCCGGCAAGCTCAGAGCCGTCAGAGCTTACAATATCAAGCGATGGATGTTCACGCAATCTCTTTTCTCAACCTTTCAAGTTCTGCTTTGTCAATTGAAAACGAATGCTCCTGTGTTGGAAACTTGCCAGATACCACGTCCTCTTTGTAGGATGTAACTGCTTTTACAATGTCTCCTGCAAGCTCAAGATATCGCTTGGCAAATTTTGGCTTTAGCTTTTCAAACAAGCCCAAAACATCATGCACAACTAACACCTGCCCGTCGCAGTCGGGGCCTGAGCCAATCCCTATTGTGGGAATGCCAATTGATTCTGTTATTATCTTTGATATCTCCTGTGTTACCATTTCAAGCGCAATGCTAAAGGCGCCAGCTTTTTCAAGTGCCTTTGCGTTCTGGATTAAACTCAGTGCCGCATCCTTTGTCTTTGCCTGCACCCTGTAGCCCTCCTGCAGGGTAGTAGTCTGCGGCTGGAACCCAATGTGCCCCATTACTGGTATGCCTATATCTACAATTGACCTGACAGTATCTTTTATCTCAATTCCGCCTTCTAGTTTCACTGCGTCAGCTCCTGACTTGACAAGTCTGCCAGCATTTTCAATTGCCTGCGACTTGCTTGCCTGGTATGACATGAAAGGCATGTCTGCTACAACCATCGCGTCCTTTCTGCCCCTGCTTACCGCCTCTGTAAAAAAACACATCTGCTCCATGGTAACAGGAATGGTATTTTCATAGCCTAGCATCACCATCCCTCCGCTGTCGCCCACAAGCAAGATCTCAACGCCTGCCTTGTCGCAAAGTTGTGCAGTGGTGTAATCATATGCAGTGATGACGGTAATTTTTTCGAAATTTTTCATCGAGGTAATGTCTCTTACGGATTTAGGCATGTGCCATTCTCCCAAGATTATTTTTTATTATGGCGATGGACTGACTCAGGTTTTTTTTGTTGTCAAACTTGAATTTTTTGTCAAGGCAAGACTTTGACATTTTTTTGCAGGATTCAATCAAGAGCCAGCATTCCCCTCGTTACGTTATCAACTATGGTGATATCTGCAGTCTGTGCGGTGCGCGACATTGGGTTGAGATCAAATGTTATCACCTTTTTTCCAAGTTTTTTCAGTGCCATTGTCCTGTCGCCGTCTTCTAGAGGCACCAATACAACATCTGCGATGAATATGCCGCGCTCGTCAACAACTCTTCTTGCACTCTCAAGGTCTGGAATCTTTTGTGAAAACTTGGAATCAAGTCCGAGTATCTGCTTTGCGCCATTTTTTTTCAGCGTACCAGCTATTGCCTTTTTTCTTTTCTCGCTTGCATAAAACAGGTTTACCTCAATCTCTGCCCGAGTTATTTTTGCAAGCATGACTATCTCCTTTGGACAAAGGGCAGCCAGGTTGCCGTTTACAGATATGACAGGCCTTTTTGCCAAGAGCAGCATGTGAGACGCAGCCTTTATGGCACCATGAGAGGTCTTCAAAGTCTTCTCGCCAATGAGATAATCAAACATCTCGCCTCTGCCATGTGCCAAGAGCCCCTCTTCTACAACCAGGCCCTTTTTGTATCCCAGAACCAGTTTCTCTCTGACATGCAGGGATGCAGCCCTGGGATGAGATCTTGGAATAAGCACTAGGACGCTCTAGCTCCGCTTTTATCAATCTCTGTCTTGATAATTATTCCGTCATGATATTTTTCTAAGACTTGAAGAACTTCAGGCTCTCTTGCCTTTGGTATTAATGTGAATACCGTTTCTCCAAACATTGCAATGCCGCACTTGAACCCGTGCTGCTGCAAGTCATCAATTACCTGCTGCATCTTTGGAGTGATAACTCCAACATATTTTGCAAACTCTAGCGACATGTCCAAAAACTCCATCTGGTCGCGTGACTTGAGTAATTTTGTAACCATCTTTCCGCCAAGGCCGTTTATCTTTGAGAGTTGTGTTCCAATGAATTTCTTTGTGGATATTGGCGAAAAACAAATTACAATTGCAGAATAATCCGTGTGAATCTTTTTGAGGCTGCCAATTCCTGGCGCACCGTGCTTTGTTCTAATCTCAAATCCCCCATGATATGACGATAACACAGTGCCAAGTCCTGTCTTGCAGTGAATCTCTGCATTGTGAGCTATCTGCCCTACCTGTGTCCGAGAAAGATTTGTCCCAAGAGCTTTGTTTAGTGCAAATGCCAAACTAAGTGCAACAGCACCGCTAGAGCCCAGGCCATATCCAACGGGAATCTCGCTGTGATGCTCTATCTCAAAAAAATAATTTGCCTTGGTAATTTTTAAAAATTCTCTTGCAACAAATTCTGATACCTGCGTATTGTCAGACTTGTAACCCGTAACAGTAATCCCAAAGCCGGGCTTGTCAGATGTTGTAATCTTTACCTTTGTTGTGACGCCTTCTTTTATGCAAAATCCGGCCCCGATGGATCCCTTCAGTTCCGGCTTTATCGGCTCTACTTCTGCCTTGAAAAAGCCAGTTATGTGCCCCGGAGCAAAGGCTGCTGCCTGCATAGCTAGTTTAAATTTTGATAAAAATATAAAAATGATCATTATATTGTTTATACTAGTATAAATTGACTAAATTCATTCGGCGCCTGCAAAAGATAGGAAGCAGCATCCTGGTATCGCTTCCAAGCGAGTGGGTGGAATCAAACAAGCTTGAAAAAAGCGATGAGGTGGAAATCGAGACAGGAGCCAACAGCATATCAATTACACTTACTGGAAGCAGCAAAGTACCAAAAGAAGTCGTCATACAGTATCCCGTATCCAAGGAAGAAAACATTAGCGCAGACATCACTGGGGCATATCTTCTGGGATATGATATAATCAAGATAAAAGGAAAATCTGCAATCTCAGTTGGAGACAGGGAAAGAATTCGTGGCCTTATGCGAAGACTTGTTGGCATGGAAATTGTCGATGAAGATGCCACAAATGTCAACGTGCAATTTCTCCTAGATGCTACAACGCTCAGCCCCGACAAGATCCTAAAAAGGATGAGCTCAATTGCACTTGGCCTGTTCCGTGATACAATAAACTCGCTTACATCAGATGACAAGACAGTACTGCAGACAATTCCAAGCAGGGATGATGAAATCGACAGGCAATATTTCTTGCTAGTCAGGCTGATTCGCAGCGCAATGGTAGACAAGAAGCTTGCAACTGCATTCAATTTGGGAAACATTGACATCTTGGATTATCGAATTGCAGCAAATCTCATGGAAACTGCGGGTGACACAATTGTAGAGCTTGCAAATTCAATACCGGAACTTGGCAGCTCCAAAACAGATGCAAAAAAGCTTCACCTCTTGGCAGTAGAGATTGAAAACATACATGACAAGGCCATTACATCATTTATTGAAAACAACAGATTGCTTGCAATTGAGGCAATCAAGTCATTTAGAAATTACCAAAAGAAAATTTCTGACATACGATCATCGCTTGAGCCAAAAAAACAAGTATCAATACAATTTTTGGACTTGGTGTATACGCTTGAAAAACTTGCCAGATGCTGGGCTGATATTGCAGATCTTGTAAAGCCAGTCTATACGTAGATCTTCTTTTTCATTGCATATGTCAGCACTGCACAAATTGTCTTTGAATCAGCAATCTTTCCTGACAAAACCATCTTTAGCACTTTTTTAAAATCAATCTTTACTACAGATATTATCTCGTCTTCGTCAAGTTTCAGTCCTGATACCTTTTTGATTCCAGATGCCACAAAGCAGTGAATCACTTCTCTGTTGTATCCAATTGAAGGATAGTACTTGACAAGCGGGGTCATCTTCTTTGCCGCATAGCCAGTCTCCTCTTTTAGCTCCCGGAACGCACATTTTCGTGGATTTTCACCCCGGTTTAGCGTCCCGGCAGGGATCTCAAGCACAAATCCATGAGGATATCTGTGTTGTTTCACAAGCAGCAGTTTGCCATCCTCTATTGCAATCATGGCAGAAGCGCCTGGGTGCTCGATTACTTCTCTTGTTACCTTGCGTCCTCCAATTGATAATTTGTAAACACTAAGGGAAAGAACTTTACCCTTGAAAATTTTCTTTCGCATGGAACAAAATACAGCTTGGATATTTTATGAACGTATCTCGGGAACCAGATGAAGTCTCTTTGATTTCTTTGTGTGCATTATGGCATTTTTAATCCATTTCTGTACAAAGTTAATCTCTTTTGGAATGAAAAGATCAACTGACTGTATTC
This sequence comes from Candidatus Nitrosotalea sp. TS, assembly GCF_011319465.1. GTDB lineage: Archaea > Thermoproteota > Nitrososphaeria > Nitrososphaerales > Nitrosopumilaceae > Nitrosotalea. The sequence goes on along the minus strand of NZ_RCMB01000018.1, from coordinate 71,565 downwards.
CACTAACTTCATGAACTTTTTGGCTTAGCTCGTCAATCTTGTAAATGTCATCGCTATGGAAAAATAACACTATCTGGTTTTGGTGCACAAATGGCTTTTGCAAAAATGACTCTTCAAACTTTTTCTCTAGTCTGGATAAGGTTCCTTTAATGTCTCCATCCACTGTAACAAGAATTGCAAACGGAATGTTTTTCCCCATCTTTCTTGGATTGTAAATCAAAGTAAATAGAATGGCCTCGTCGTTTTGCAGCTTGTCAAGTGATCTTGCTATTGTTTTTGTGGAAAAACCCGAAAGCTTGGCAATCTCCTCTATTTTCAACCGTGGGTCCTTTAACAATATGTCAATTATCTCAATGTCAGTTTTTGTCAAGTCAGATCTTATCTCTGGATTTTTTGCCTCAAATATGCTAAGAACCCTGACATCTCTTAGAATGTTTTTTGCAATCTCCATTGCATGTTCTGGATTTTCTTTTACCACAATGCTGCATACCGTAACTCCTCCAACACATGGAACAACAAAGAACGGTTCTCCGACAAGTCGTATCTTGTCTAAAATGTAATCAAGTTTTTTTCCTATTACCACGAAATATAATACACTGTAGCCAAAAACTGGCGGCTCTATTTTTAATGTAAATTGTTCAATGATTTTTTGTTTAATCATTTTCTGAATTCTTGATTTTACAGCTACTCCTGATACCCCAATCTCCTTGCCTATCTGACTGTCAGGCGTTCTGCAGTTATTTAGCAAACGTGACAGGATCTCCATGTCTAATTTGTCCATTCTATATGCTACTCTTCCACTATTATTAGAATTCAGTACATCTTGTATATATAATTGTCTTGTTCTTAAATAAAGACCTAACAAAATATTAAATATAAGACTAATTCTTGATCCTTCGTGGATTACAGGGCACAGATAGGTATTAGATTCATCACTAGGCGCAAGGGCAGCCTTATTGCAGCAAGTCTTGCAGTAGCAATTGCAATCCTAGTGGTTCAGGTTAATTCTGTTATTTTCCAGGGTCTTTACAACGCAATCGTAAGAGATCTAACAAATTATCGATTTGGGCATGTCTTCATTTCAAAAAGGGGAGACTTTATCACAAGATCAGATTTTATGTTGGTAAACTGGCTTGACAGAATTCCATATGTTCAGGCAGCTGCACCAAGGCTTGATTATTCAGCACTATCAATCAACTCAACCGTAAATGGCCAACTAATCCAAGATGTTAATGTCCCTGTTCCCGTGCTTGGCGTAAAACCAGAGTGGGATGTAAAAGCATCTACTCTTTATCAAACTGTAAAAGGTCAGTATGTTTCATACAGAGACTCGATAGTCTTAGGTGCGTTAGTTGACAGAGATCTAGGATATCCACAAATTGGTGATACTGTAAAAATAAAATTCAAAGACCAATTTGGTAATGATGTACTCAAGAGATTTGTAATTGTTGGAATTTCTCAAACTGCTGGCAACCAGGGTAATGATAACGGTGTGATCATCAATATTGATACGCTACGGGAAATAATGGATAGACCAGGCCAAAGCTCGGAAATCATTGTAAGACTAAATGATCCATCCAAGGCAGATTATGTTTCAGAGCTATTTCTTAGTGCATTCCCGTCATCTGCAGATAAATTCAAAGCTCAAACAATAGAACAAGCAGCAGAAGTACAACTTGCAGGTTTCCGATCAGGCATTGCACTAATCAACTTAGTTGGCTACTTTGGAATGATGTCGTCAGCTTTTGCTGTTGTTACTATCCAAATGATGCAGGTATCAAGCAAGACTCGAGATATTGGTGTAATGCGCGCAATTGGTGCAAAGAGAAAGGACGTATTATTGGTGTTCATATTTCAAGGAATGGTTATAGGTGCAATTGGCGCAGGCCTTGGAACTGCAATGGGAATAGGGTATACCGTATATGCAAAGGAAACTCACATGACATTCCAAGGAAGTCTTGCATTAGAGGTGCAATACAATTGGATGGGAATTGCTCAAACAGATATTATGGCATTTGTGCTTGCAATTATTGCATCAATTTATCCAGCATTCAAGGCTACCAAGCTAGAACCGGTGGAGGCCATGAGATTTGCCTGATAACGTGCTAGAAGTACACAATGTTGAAAAGGTATATGGCGAAGCCGAGACAGCCGTAAGGGCATTGCAAAACATCAATTTCGCTGTTAAGAGAGGCGAGTTTATCCTGATAGTAGGAAGCTCTGGTTCTGGCAAATCAACGCTACTGAACATGATAGGTCTGCTTGATAGACCAACAAGGGGGCAAATACTCGTTGATGGTGCTGACACATCTACGCTTGACGATAACCATCTCTCTTCTTTTAGAAATTCAAAACTGGGATTCATATTCCAATTTTCAAATCTATTGTCAGATCTGACAGTTTTGGAGAATGTTCTTCTTCCAAGAAGAATTCAAGGAACACTGGATGGTGCAACAGAAGAAGCAAGAATGCTTCTTAAAACAGTGGGACTAGAATCCCAGCTGAAAAAATTTGCAAATAAAATTTCCGGCGGTCAGGCCCAAAGGGTGGCAATCACAAGAGCATTGATAAACAAGCCAGCAATTGTTTTGGCAGATGAACCAACAGGAAACCTGGACTCTATATCGGCAGAAACCACAGTCCATCTCTTAAAATCATTGAACAGAAAACTCAACCAGACTTTCATAATTGTAACACACGACAGGCCCCAGTTTGGTGACGTCGACAAAATAATAACAATAAAAGACGGCAGAATTGTTGAAGGGGAATTGGAGGCAAGCATGGCATGATTTACAAAACTATTCTACTGGCAGCAATAATTCTCATGGGTTATCTAGTGGTTCCAAGCTATGCACAAAGCGCACCAGAGCAAGCCCTGCCAGGGGCATCACCATTTACGCACGAATTTACAGACGTCAAGCTACTTGATGCATACTTTGGATATCCAAACCAAAAGATTGAGGTCCAGCCAGGGGACAAAAATGTTCCATTTACAATGGTGTTTGCAAATGTAGGTACCGAAGATATTACTGGAATTGATGGATTCCTAGCCCTGCCTGCGCAATTTTCACCTGCCACCTCAGCAGGAGGGGTAATTGAGGCTGATAATACGCAGTCTGCAACGACTGGTAGCTCGTTTACGCTTACATTCTACCTAAACGTGGACAAGTCACTGATCGTACACGACTATTCTGGAACAGCCAAACTGACTTATTCTGTGGTCAGGGAAAATGGACTGCGCCAGGTCTTCTTTGACTTTAATTTCAAGCTAACAGGAAAAGGGCTTCTTAACATGAAAGCAGATGACGCATTCTTACAGCCTGCATCAAACAATCAAGTTACAGTCAAAGTCTCTAATGCGGGTACTGCAGGTCTCAATAATGTAGACATTACGCTAAACTCGCAATCAAATGCATCCAATACGGGATCTAACTTGCAGAACGTTGTAATAGATCAACACCACTGGAATGTAGGTACTATACCTGCAGGTTCATCAAGTTCCTACTCGTTTAACATATTTGTGACACAGGATCTGGCAGGACAGACATTGCACATACCATTTACATTGAACTACTTTGACGGACAAGGAAACCAAATATCAGATACAAGAACTGTTGATCTTATTGTAGGGCCTGCAACTACTTCTGTAATCAAATTGTCAACACCATCGTATATCTTGATGGGTGTCATGCAAAATCTTACTTTGGGCCTGCAAAATACATCTCCATCAAAAATTTCTGACATATCAATTACCGTAACACCAAATTCTCCAGACTTTAAGATTCTTCAGGACAACAAGTGGTTTGTTCAGGAAATAAATCCATTGGAGAGTAACGCTATACAAATTCCAGTCTTTGCGGATCAAAATATCCAAGACCAAGCAGTAGATTTTGCTGTGAACATGCAGTATACCAAGGATGGTTCTACAGTTATAGAAACGCAAAACTTTGCCACATATATCAGACCGGTAATAGATGTATCAGTTTACGGCGTTCAAGCATCAGAGATTGCCAGCCAGCAAATGATAATTGGAAATGTTCTCAACCAAGGAAATGTCAAGGGCCAGTTTGCAGTAGCAACAATTGATCCGTTGGAAAATTCAACAATTAAGGAAGCGACACAGTACATTGGTGATATCGATATTGATGCACCAACTCCGTTTAATGTGCCAGTCCAATCATCAACAACAGGACAATTATCAGGAAATCAAAAGGTTCTGGTTACACTGACATACAAAGATACACTATTGCAATCACACACAATTACACAGGTAGACACTGTATCATTTGGAACGCCAGTACCACAATCAGATGGGAGCTTTTCACAACTACAGCTGGTAATTCTTGTTGCCATTGCAGCAGGAATTGGTGGTATAGTCTTTAAGATAAAGAAAAAAACCAAGGCCCCTGCAGAAGAAAAGGCACAAGAAGTAAGCTAAAGTTATTATTTAGAGAATGATCATTTTTTGAACATGGCTTCGGATGAAATCGAAGTCCCAAAAGAAGTTCGCCCTTTCATGCTGGAAGGTGCTGAAGAAACAAAGTTGGGTCAAAAAAATGGAGCCATCAGACAATTTCGATATGGCAATCTCCACATTCGAGAATATGAAGACAAGTATCTTGTCCATGTGGATAAGGTAGATCCTAGAAATGATCCTCTGGGCCATCTGATACATGATGCGCCAGAATTTTTAATCGGTATTGCAAGTGCTTATTGGGGCGGAAAAAAAGTAGCTTCCGAAGTCTACAAATTACAAAAGAACAAGCCTTTTGCAGCAGTTACAGCTGGCGTTACAGGACTGCTTGCATCCATTGCAACAGGATACATGGGATATTCATTAGTAAAAAAACTGAAGGATTTCTAGGAGGGAATCTGGCATTTCAAAATATAGAACAATTCGGACCTTCCTCAAACTTTTGCCCCTTGTCATATCTTTGCGAAAGGACAGAAGAGAATGGGTAAGAAGAGAAGGAAAAAATGTAGACCTGACACGATATCAAAAAAATGCGCGAAAAGCGCTCAAAATATTTGTCTCACTTGGTCCGGTATACATCAAACTTGGACAATGGCTTTCATCAAGAGCTGACATACTTCCGCAGCCATATCTTGAGGAGCTTGCAAAGCTTCAGGATGAAGTGCCGGCAGCTCCATTTGATCAAGTAAAACCAATTATAGAAAATGATCTGGGCCCAATTGAGAGAAACTTTGACCATATAGACAAGAATGCAATCTCTGGAGCATCGCTTGGACAGGTATATCGCGCAAAAGTAAAAGGACAAGATGTTATTGTCAAAGTAAGACGACCGGGTATAGAAAAAGTAGTAGAGGAAGACATCAAGGTACTCAAGAAAATAATTCCATTTGCAATGCGATTTGTAGATCCAAATCTGCGCTATTCTGCAGAGGCAATGCTTGCACAGTTCATAGAAACAATACATGAGGAAATGGACTATGAAATAGAATCGCAAAACCTAAAGGCAATTCGAAGAAATTTCTCAAGTTATCCCAAAGTGATAATTCCTTCAATCATGGACGATTATTCAAGCAAAAACATCCTCACCATGGATTACATCCCGGGAATCAAGATAACCAACGTAAAGGCACTCAGATGAGGCCGGAATAGACAGGGAGCAGCTGGTTGTGCGTGCGCACAAGGTATTTTTTACCATGCTTTTGCGCCATGAAATGTTTCATGCAGACCCGCATCCTGGAAATATTTCTGTCACAAATGATGGCTCTCTGATATTGTATGATTTTGGAATGGTGGGAAGGCTTGACAGCAAAACCCGCCTGAAATTAATACGTCTGTATCTTGCGCTTGTTGAAAAAGATCCCACAAGAACAGTAAGTGCAATGGATGATCTTGGAATGCTGATGCCAGGATATGACAGGGGAATAATAGAGCAGGGAATTGGCATGTCAATTCAGGCAATGTATGGAACCAAAGTTGACAGGATGGAAGTCAAGGCACTGATGGAGCTTGCAAATAAAACAATGAGCAGGTTTCCATTCAAGCTTCCAAAGCACCTGGCACTTTACATGAGGATGGCTTCAATTCTTGAGGGAATCTATCTTACACACAAGGTACATTTCAGGTTCATCAATGTCTTGCAAAATATTTTGGAAGAAGAAAATATTGTAAAGGATGCTTATATAGAAGAGATCAAGCTTGCGTTTAACAGATTTGTAAAGTCTGTTGACTCTGCAATTGCAGTTGTTCCAGAGATTAGAAAGTTTTTGGAGGACACCAAAAGAGTAAGAGAAAATCCGCCAAAAACAAAAAATACATTGCTCGCAGGAAGCATCTTGTCCGGAGCAATATTTGTCGGTTCTACAATCCTTTATGCGGCAAACCATCTGGTGGGAGAGCTCGGCATGATATGTTCTGCGGCTATAATGGGAATCACTATTGTAATAAAAGAGCGTTGATTATTCTTACCGTGATTCATTTATTTTTCCAAAAATTATGCATAGTTCTAATCCCAAGCAGATAGGCTGCAGATACGGCAATAGCTCCTCCAATGGCTACATCAAGAATACGTATACCAGCAAGTTGCCACTGTTCAGGATAGATGATGTTCAGTAGAATGATGATAAAAGGTACAAGAAATACCTGTACCAATCCAGGATTGACACCCCTAGTGGCAAACATAAAGATGGCAAAGACAAACAATAGTCCCCCAAGCAAATAGAGATTACTTGTCTCAAGCGTTATTGCTGCAGCGATTATCGCACCTACAACGGTACCGATGACTCTCATTGAAGCGAATCTGATGGTCAAGCCAATATTTGGCCTCATTGCGATAATTATCGTTACAAGGACCCAAAAGTCTCTTGGAAATCCCAGTACAAGTCCAATTGTCAATCCAAATGCCGATGCAGCCCCGACTGCAATGGCATGTCGTAATGTCTCTGGTTGCGGCGACGAAATGCTTGGGCGTGTATACTCGGGATAGTGTTTCTGTTGTATCACTGAGGACTTGAAAGTGTTGCCTGCCGTGCCAGATGTTTTGCGTGACATCAGAAACCGATGCAACATAATGCCAAGCAAGGCTAACAGTCCGCCAAGCAGTGATAACCACAGTCTTTCTACAGCTACCGATGTCGAGTCGCCTGGAAGACCCACTCCAACTGCAAAGATCATAGCTGTGAATATTCCAACCTGTGTCAATCTCGGAGATCTCTCTGCAATCAACACAACAAATACTCCAATCCCAACTAGTGGTATTGCAAGAAAACCAGTTGTACCAACAAGCGTTCCAAATCCAAATGCTATTGCTTCAGTAAAACATGCTATGAGCAGGATGCGGAAGGAGAGAGTAGTACCCTTAGGCCCTTCTGTGTTGATCAGAAACATGGCTCCAATGGTTGCAAATATCAACTCCATATGACCAGTAGCTAATCCTATGATCAGTGGAGTTATCACAAAGATTGATGCCCTAAGTCCAATCGAAATGCTAAAGGCAGATCTATCAAGGCAAGTTATCTCATTGAGGAACTTATTTCGATTACCCACGATTTTCTGTTATGTCACAGAATCTATTCAAGATATCTGGATAGTGTCCGGTTGAGGAATGGTAATTATTCTACAGTGATATTTTTCCCAGTCTTTATCGGAATTGTTAGTGTAAGTACACCGTCATGATATTTTGCAGATGCACCTAGGTCTTCCTCGTCTTTTACCCTCATAGGTAGTCTGATTTTTTTGTCTACTGTGTTGGGTCTCTGGCGCCATACTACTGTACCCTCTCCGATTGTTTCTCTTTTTGCATTTATGGATAGTATGTGCCCATGAATTCTAACCTTGATCTCTTTTTTATCAAATCCTGGCATGTCTATTGTTACAACAAGGCTGTCATTTTGCATTACCATATCCACTGGAGGAAGGACAAACTCGTAGAACTCTCTTGATTTGTTTCCTATCTCTCTCATTACTTCTTTTACCATGTAATAGCCCAAGCCCATTTTGTTGTTTTTAGCGCTTTTTGATTATTAAATGTTAACGATCCGGTTCAACACCTATGGATTGATTTGGTTTTTTGAATAGATGATAGACTAGGCTGCCAATTTTACTGGTAGAGTAACTGTAAAAGTAGTGGGATTATTTTTTACAGATAATGTTCCACTGTGTTGCTCTATGATATTTTTAGAGATTATCAGACCCAATCCAGTGCCCATCTGTTTTGTTGTAAAAAATGATTCAAATATTCTGTGCATGATTTCGTCTGGTATGCCGCGTCCGGAATCTATGAAATCAATTATAATATGATCTCCGTCAACTTTCCAATTGATAATAACAGTTCCCTTGTTTTCACCTATTGCTTGAATTGAGTTTAATATTAAATTTCCAAAGACTGCATCCAATTGTTTTCCATCACACATTATCTTGACATCATTTTTAGCGCAATTGATTTGGATGTTATCCGGAACAATGATGTTTTCAATGGATGATGCTATTAAACCAAGAACAGAATGCTCAGACAGATTCAATGGCCTTGTACCAACATATATCATGACATCTTCTACTTGGTGTCTCATTCTCTCCGCTGATCTTAAAATTGGCGCAACGCGTTTTGAAATATTCTCATCTGGATTGTTTTCTAACTGACTTTCTAATAGTTTCGCTGAATTAATAATTACATTTAGCGGGTTACGAAGATCATGTGCAATTCTTGCCGTCATGTCCCCAATTAGCATTAATTTCTCATCTTTTTCTTTTTTCAAGTCGTCCTGCAGCTTTTTGATATCTGTAAGATCTTTTCCTGTGATCAGATATCCTTCAAAGTTTCCTAATTCGTCACTTAATTTTGCACCACTCCAAATAGAATGAAATGTAGATTTGTCTTTTCGCATAACCTCAATTGGAACATTTAGCTTAATGCCATCAATCAGCAGTTGGTTAAATGCTGATACAGCCTTTTGTCTGTCTCTGTCAGAAACCATGTCGACTGGGCCAATTTTTCCAACTGCCTCACTTTTATCATATCCAAAGTTTTCGGTAAAACGATGATTGCAGTCAAGGATTTTTCCATCTTTATCTAATATGGTTAGCATATCTGGTGTAGTTTCAAATAGAATTTTTACAATCTTTTCATTTCTGAAAAGTGTGTCTGAAGCCATTACACCATGTTAATTTTTGTTACATAATAATAATTGCATTATTCGTATACATTACCTGCAACATCTCAAAGATTTTGATACTAGTAGATTTGAAATTATAACATTTGTATTGATTTTTCAAACCTGCCCTGTCAAATGAAAAAGCATGGCGTAGAACCATTAAATTTACAATTTATCTACAGGCTAATTCAATAGGATTCCATGATTATAGTTGTAGAGGGTTTTGATCAGGCAGGAAAAAAAACCCAATCAAAACTTTTGGCAAAGTTTTTGAAGACTAGAAATATAAAATCAAAAATATTCAGCTTTCCAGATTATTCAACGCCCATTGGCAAAGAGATTAGGCGCTATCTTGGCGGAAAACGATCATTTTCCCCCACAAGTAATCCACTGTCTTCTTGCAGCAAACAGGTGGGAGAAGGCAAAGGAAATCCAAGATGCATTATCAGAAAATAATGTTGTAATCATGAATCGATATTACCAATCAAATCTCGTATATGGAACAGTAAACGGCCTTGACATGAAATGGCTTGAAAATTTGGATGATGGATTGCCAAAAGAAGACATTGTAATTCTTCTTGACGTAAATGTAACTGATTCATTTTCCCGCAAAAAAGAAAGGCGGGACAAATTTGAAGAGAACGTCGAGTTTGCACAAAAGATTGCAGAAACATACAGAAAGTTGGCAAAGCAATTTGGCTGGCACATTGTAAATGCATCCCGTCACAAGCAAGCAATTCATCAAGACATCAGGCAGATTGTTTTAAAACATGTCAAGTAACATGAAAAAAAAATATCTTCAGATTGTAGATCCAATACATGGATTCATCCAGTGTCTACACGCATGAGACCGATGTTATTGACAACCCAATCTTTCAGCGGCTTCGCAGGATAAGGCAACTTGCAGGTGCACATCTAGTTTACCCTGGAGCGCAGCACTCTAGATTTGAACACTCGCTTGGTACCATGCATATTGCAAGCCAGGCAGCATCAATACTGGAAGAAAAAGGCCACCTCAGCCCTGACAACATGAAAAATCTCAGGCTTGCAGCTCTTCTGCACGACATAGGTCATGGGCCATTTTCGCACCTGTTCGAAGAGGTGCTTCAAAAAAAGAAAAAAATTTCTCATGAAAAAATAGGCAGAAATCTCATCTTAAAGTCAGAAATCGGCGATCTCATATCAAAAAATGGTTTTGACAAGACATTCATCAGCAACCTTGCATTTGGAAACTCAAAATACCAATTCATGAACGAGATAATTTCTGGGGGCCTCAGTGCAGACATGATGGATTACCTCCTTCGTGACAGCTATTTTACAGGAGCAGAACATGCAAGAATCGACTTTAAGAGAATCATAAATTCATTTGATGTTCATAAAAGAAAGCTTTCCCTTGACAGGTCTGCACTTCATTCCTTTGAATCAATGATGATTTCCAGGTACCAGATGTTCAGGGCAGTCTATTTCCACAAGACGGTACGAGCAGCAGAAGTAATGTTGCTTGAATCAATGTTGCTTGCAGACCGTGAGCTTGGGCTTGCTACAGACAACTTGGAAAAATATGTCCAGTTCACTGACGAATTTATCATTTCAAAGCTAATTTCCCTGCCCAAGACAAATTCCGAGCTTCGAAGGGCAAGCCAGCTGGCACTGGACTATCAAGAGCGCAGGCTGCTAAAGTGCGTCTACGAAAAAATTTTCATGAAACCAAGGATGGGCAAAGTCAACCCCTCTGAACTCCAGCATGACATTGCAAAAAAAGCCAAGGTCAGCGAGGCCGAAGTCTTTGTAGACATATCAAAGACACCATCAATTCCGCTTACGCCTTCAAAAAAAGAGTCCCAGTCAATCATTCTTACATCAACTAGAGGAGCAGGCCCAAAAGAGGCATATGAGCTGCCAATCTCGGAGATTCCATTGGTGTCAGCCATCTCGGGATTTATGGATATTTTGCGAATCTATACAAGGCAACAATTTAGAAAAAAGGTTGAAATTGCAGCACAAGTCATCCTTGGTGAAAACAGGCAATGAGAAAAAGAATTGTCATAAAACTGTCAGGCAGCCTATTTGGTCTTGAAGACACAAAGACATTGAAGCAATTTGCCGAGTTTTTTGTAAAATCAAGCAAGATCTGCCAGCCAATCATAATCGCAGGCGGGGGCAAAATAGCACGGCACTACATCTCTCATGCAAGGTCATCGGGTGCAGACGAGTCAACGCTTGACGAACTTGGCATTGAGGTATCGCGACTCAACGCAAGGCTGCTAATTTTTGCACTACAAGAAAAGGCATATCCCCATCCACCTACCAATTTGAAGGAAGTAGCAAATGCAGCAGACAGCGGCCTGATAGTGGTAACGGGAGGGCTGCATCCAGGACAGAGCACAAATGCAACTGCAGCACTAATTGCAGAAAAGGTAAGGGCAAGTGCATTTCTTAATGCAACCGACGTGGATGGTGTCTATGATTCCGATCCGCGCAAAAACAAGAATGCAAAAAAATTCAAAAAAATTCCACTCAAAAATCTTCGAAGCATGCTTGTGCACCAAGATTCTGTTGCAGGTGGCTATGACCTGATGGACATTGTGGCCCTCAAAGTAATTGAGCGCTCAAAAATAAAAACACGAATCCTCAAAGCTGATGTCAAGACACTGGAAAAAGCAATCAGGGGAAGCCCAGAAGGCACCGAGATTACACTAGTTTGACAGCACCAGCATATTCTTGAATTCCTGCAGTAACTGCTTTTTGTAAAATTTCTTTTGCCTGTTCTTCAGACAAGGCCTTTGACTGCGCTTTTGCGTATCCTTCCTCGTCTACTATGATTGCAACCCAGCCCTCTGGCTTTTGGGCAATGCATACAAATTCCTTTTCTCCAACTGGGACAAATGTCCCCTGGGATTTTTTTCACTGTAAGTGTAAGCATTGCAAAGCCTGCATGCTCAAACAGAGTCATCTGTGATTTTCTTGATCTCTCTTGCCCAATTCTTACTGCTTGGTGATACTGCACAAATTTAGATCCTAGAACTTTTACTATAAGGGTTTTCAACTCAAAGGTTTAATTGAAGAGCGACTCGATTGGATATTGTTGGATGCAAAAATAATACTTTATGTGGCAGTTGTAGTGGTCATAGTGGTCATTGCGGCATTTGCTATTCTGCCCGGCTCAGGTATGATGAAAAACCTTGTACCGCAGGGCCCAAACGTTCCTACCTCACTTATGGCAGTCTCAGCTCAGATCAAGCCTCTCTCTATAAGCTATAACGGAACCTCAATTGTCTCAACCAGTACAAGAGAGGCAACATTGCAAACCAACTTTTACATCACAAACCCAAACACTACTACGGTAATTCTTGAATACATCACTTATACCATCTCCGATGATGGAACAGTGATTGGATATGGCGAGATAGGACAGTCATATGACACCAACTTGGAAGGTTCCAACTACTATCCGCTTGTGGCAGGAACATCATCAAACATGCCCAACAGTGCAGTCATTGAAAACACTGGAAACTATCCAGCTATCTGGTCTGATCTGGAAAAGGGAACAGCCAAGATTACTGTTTCAGGAACAGCCCACTATGCAATAAAGACAGCATTTAGTGGCAGTGACTATACGCAAGATTTCAACTTTACACAATCCTAGGTCTGTTGCAGTGCAGGATTGTATCTTGATCGCATGAATTTTACCAAGTAGACAAAGCCAAGAATTATCCATGTCAGCATCATCAGTGACCAAGCAAACACGACAATCTGCTCCAGGCTTAGGCCATACTGCCCCATGATTGTGGTGACCTGTGACGGTATTACCAGCTTTAACTGGTATATCGGCAAGAGATATGGATTGATGTTTTGATTGTTAATCAAGTCAGTACCCGCTAGTAGCTGTATTATTGCATGCCATCCAAAGAAGAATGTAACAAAAAAGAAAACAGATTTTCTGCCAATTGCCTTTTTGTATCCTCGCTTTTCATATCTTTCAAGTCTTTGTTTTACCTGTGTAAGCTCTGTCTTTAGTTCTTCAACAGATTGCTGTTGCACAACTTTTCTTTTAGATGGTTCTGCGTACATTGAGATCAATGATTCAAGATATTTTCTGTCAGAGATGTATAGCGGCCTGTCCTCTTGAAGCATACTTAGAATGTAGCTCAATCTGCCGTTGTCTCCCTTCTTTGCATCAATCAAGTGCAATACATGCTCAATTAACTCATCGTCCATCGCAATCACCTATGCCTCAATACAAATTAAATCGACAGGTTCAGTTTTAGATAACCTTATCAACATTATCAAGCTCCTTTGGAAAAGGATTTTGATTATTCGTGAGACTAGCCCACTTTTTTTAGGAAATTCATGATGGGCTCTCTGTCTACATCTGACAATGACGAGAATCCCTCCAACAACTCGCGCTGAACCCTCAATGTTTCATCTAGCGCCTTTTTTACACTCTCGCTATCAAACGGAATCAGGCTGTCTATCTTGCCCTCGCTGTATGACTCGATATATCTTCTTAACAGCAGGGAAACAAAATTTGGAGCAATATCAAGCAATGTAAGAACTGACTTTTTTAGATCCTTGTCTTTTGAATTAGGATTTTTCTCAAAAAATTCATTGATGATTCCAAATCGCTCAGGCCCCATCTCTGACAAAGAGGCAGCAACCAACAAACCTCCTTCAGTTAACTTGTAGTATGGTACTCCTTGTTCTTGAAGAGCCTTGGGTCCTCGTTTTATCGGAAGCCTGCCAGATTCTTCAACAATTCCTAATGGTAAAAGAATCTCGTCGAGGTCCCTGAAGATTCCAGAATAAATATTCTGCCAGGTAGTTCCGTTTCTTTCTGCAAGTTTGTGTGCTATGGCAGTCCTAGTTTTCTTTGTAGGCAAAACCTCTGCTGCAAGATGCATAATTATTCCGCGTTGGCGCATGGCCTCTCCTGTAAACTCTTTATTTTTTGTCTTGAAGGTTTGATAAACAGATAATCTTGGAGCGGCGGTCTCTGACTTTGTCATTTGCCAATCAGTTTCCATTAATTTCGTATGCCAAAAATTTAGAATTAACATATTTATGATTTAAGATTCTCATTTTGTGATAGTATCATACTTTACATGGATATAAGAATTTACAATTTTGAAAGAATTGTAACAAATTATGACTTTTCTAGTTATAATGCATAATTTGATTGCATAGAAATTTCAACAAATATGACAAATTTTCCATGTTTCCATGTATTGCCAGCTGATGTAAGATTGTGAAATGAATTTACATTGGATGGTCGTAGAGTTTTCATGTTAAAGTCTCCAGAAGAACTTGTAAAAATAATACAAAAACCCAACTTGGTTCTAGTTGATTGCAGATCTTACAAAGAATACTCAGAAGGACATATTCCGGGTGCAGTAAACATTGATCTGTTTTACTATCACTGGCTTGACACAACACAGGACGGCATCAAGTCATTTGAAAAGCAGATGAGAAACCTCTTTTCATTCATGGGTGTAACAAAGCAAAAGACCGTTGTGTTTTACGATGATGTTGCAGGTATGAGTGCATCCCGTGGGGTCTGGCTCTTGATGTATTTTTCACACCCGCATGCATCCATGCTAAATGGCGGATTTCAGAAAGTGGCAGAGCCTTGGGCTGCCTGTTGAAACCACGACCAATGGTTTCATCCCGGCCAAGTTCTCTGGCAAAACCAACAAGAAAATTCTAGCTGGTTTTGAATACATCAAGAAAAACCTTGGCAAGACAAAACTAGTTGATGCAAGAACAAAAGAGGAATACGAAGGAAAAGTCATGCGTGCAGCAAGAAAGGGTCACATACCAAATTCCGTCAGCACTGATTGGACATTGAACATCAACAAAGATGGCACCATGAAATCGCTAAAGGAACTTGCAAAGCTATACAAATTTTCAAAAAATGACGAGATCATAACTTATTGTCAGGGAGGCTATAGGGCAGCAAACTCATTTGTGGCACTAAAAATGCTCGGCTTCAAAAACGTAAAGGTATATCTTGGCTCTTGGGGCGAATGGGGAAACAGATTAGATCTTCCAGTTGAAGATTAACAGGTTTCTAGATATTGCAATACAGCAAATACAACGTACGATGATCGCACCAAGGATTTTCCTATTTTTTGAAAAAATCTAGTGAGGCTTTATAAGAATTAGATTAATATATCCACGCCAAATGAGCCATTACTGATGGTGTTGAACAAGCGTTCCAAATTATCGCTTATTATCATAATGACTGGATTGACAATCGGATTATCGACCTTCTTTACAACTCATTCTGCATTTGCTGCAGACACTACTACAACAAGCAGTGGTTTGACTAAACCATTACTTGCTATTGCTGCAGCTATTGCAATTGCAGGCGGTTTGATAGGTACCGGTAATGCACAACAAGGTATTGGTGCTGCCGGCATGGGTATCATTGCAGAAAAACCAGAGAAGTTTGGTCAGGTACTATTCTTCTTTGTCATTCCAGAAACATTATGGATCATCGGATTCGTATTGGGAATAATATTACTGCTAGGTATCCTGTAGTGGTTTTCAGTAATGAGCATAGAGACTTTCCTCCTTGAGATAGAGAATAGAAAGAAAAGGGAGATTGATAGTCTCGATAAGGACCTAGCAGAAAAAAAATCTAAACTTCAAACAGAATTGAATATTACTGTTAAAGAGATTCAAGAAAAGTTTGCAAATGAAGCAAAGGTAAAGTCAGAAAGAGAATATGCCAGGATAATTGAAGCAGGAAAACTCCAGGCAAAAAAGATCATGTTTGATGCCATAAATGCAAACATGCAATCTGCATTTGATGTCATCCAAAAAGAAGTTGAAAATTATACCAAGAGTCCGCAATACAAAAAAGCTCTTGAAACCATGGTGAACAGCGCAAAGAAAAAACTCGGACAAAATATTGTTGTTCACTGCCGCGATGAGGACAAATCCGTATTGAAGGATATGGGTGTAACAGTGGACAAGATCATTAAAACTCTAGGCGGCATAGTTGTAGAAAACAAGGAAGGAACAAAAGAACTTGATCTTACTTTTGAAGAATTGCTAAGAACCAACGAAGACCAGATCAAAAGTTTCCTTTCGGAGCGAATGTAGTTGCCGACATCGCAGTATGCATCATCCTTTGGCCGTTTACAAGCATTTTCCCTGAACCTCCTCTCAAAAGAGGCAATACAGAATCTAATGAAAGCAAAAGACGAAGGGGAGATGGTAAAGATTTTAGAATCAACCTGGTATGGCCCAGAAATTGAAAAGGCGGCAACTTTATTCAAAGATACAGATCTCTTGGAGGTCGCATTAAACAGACACCTAGTACTTGTTAACAAGATTGCACTAGAGGCAACGCCATTTAATGGCAAGTCTGCAGTGCGAGCATATCTGTCCAAGTGGGATATTTACAATATAGAACTAATTTTGTCTTCAAAAATCATGGGCAGACCAATCACGGAGGTAGAATCATTTTTGGTATCAAGCAGAAACGTTCCAGCCGGAATCTCGGCAGGAAATATTCCTCACGATGAGATTAAGGTTATACTTTCACAGAACAATGTAGAGGGAGTTGTAAATCAACTAGTCAAGTACAACTATGGTACCATGTTGATGCAGCATCTTGAGACATATCAAAAGACAGGAAACCAAGGTCCTATGATGTCTGCACTACAGACTCATTACTATCATAATCTTTTGGAATCACTCAAGTTCTTCCAGGGTGATGAGGGCATGATTCGCGATCTCTTTAGAACAGAGATAGACAAAAAGAATGTCCTAAGTCTTCTGAAGGCAAAAGAATCTAACCTTGACAAAGATATACTTGGCAGACACATTATAGATGGAGGAAAGATCTCGAAAAATGAACTCTTGGAGATCTATAACGCAAAGGACGTGCCGGAAATCGTAGGAAGAATCGAGAATCGCTTTATGTTGGTTAACGCACTTGCTCTATACAAGAAATCAAAAAGTCTAATTGATTTTGAAGTTGCTTTGGATAAATTCATAAATTCCGAATATGTGAACAAATTGAAAAATATTGCATTATCAATTGGAACAATTTTCTACTTTATTCTTAAAATGGAACAAGAGCGTGAAAATATCAAAAGAATTGCATATGGCAAGCGCTATAACCTCTCAGCCGAGCACATCAACTCGTTATTACTAATAGAGTGAGATAATGTCTACACAAAAAACCCAATCCAGTGGAAAGATCGCAGTAGCAGGAGAGCGTGAGCTTGTCATAGGATACAGGCTTATTGGAATCGAGGATACCTTTGTAGTAAGCGGTGAAGAGGCAAGCAAAACTATCCAAGACCTGTACCACTCTGGAAAATTTAGTCTAATTATTGCAAGCGATGCCGTACGAAATGCCCTCCCGGCAGTCTTTAGGAAAAAGATCGAGGCGTCAATAGAACCATTAGTTCTGTTCATGCCGGCCATGGAAGGAAACATTCAAGAAGAGTCGATTGCGGCACTGGCAAAGAGAGTGTTAGGAATAAGTATCCCCACAAGTTGATGATAATAAATGGTTGATGGAATAATCTCAAGAATTTCGGGTCCGGTAGTAATTGCTAGTGGACTTGAGGGAGCACAGATGTTCGACGTCGTCCGCATCGGTGAGATGGGACTAGTCGGTGAAATAATCAGATTAGAAGGAAACAAGGCAACAGTACAGGTTTATGAAGATACTACAGGTCTACGTCCAGGCGAGAAGGTAACCAACACAAAAAGGCCACTTTCAATGCAGCTTGGTCCAGGTCTGCTTACTTCGATTTATGACGGAATTCAAAGACCGCTTGATGTTCTAAGAGAACAAAGTGGTGACTTTATCAGTAGAGGAAAAGTCATTCCAGCTCTTGATCAAACCAAAAAATGGGACTTTGTTCCATTAAAGAAAAAAGGAGATACTGTGTCTCCTGGTGAAATAATTGGCCAAGTCCAAGAAACTCCGCTTATCATGCACAAAATTATGGTACCATTCAATGTTGAGGGCCAATTGTCAGAAATTTCAGAAGGCAAGTTTACAGTTAATGATATTGTTGCAACTGTACAAAACAGTGCCAAAACAGATATCGGCCTTTCAAGCTGGTGGACCGTAAGAACTCCAAGACCAGTTCTAAGAAAACTGCCGCCAGAGGAACCACTGCTTACCGGTCAAAGAGTACTTGATACATTCTTCCCTGTTGCAAAGGGCGGAACAGCTGCAATTCCAGGTCCATTTGGAAGTGGAAAGACAGTAACTCAACAGCAGCTTGCAAAGTGGGCAGACAGCAATGTTATCGTGTATGTAGGTTGTGGTGAGAGAGGAAATGAAATGACCGAAGTTCTTTCAACTTTTCCAAAACTCGAAGATCCAAAATCAAAACGACCATTGATGGAGCGTACCATTCTTGTAGCTAATACTTCTAACATGCCAGTCGCAGCAAGAGAGGCAAGTATCTACACCGGAATTACAATGGGTGAATACTACCGTGACATGGGTTATGGCGTTGCCTTGATGGCAGACAGTACTTCCAGATGGGCCGAGGCATTAAGAGAAATTTCAGGTAGACTGGAAGAGATGCCAGGTGAAGAAGGATATCCAGCTTATCTTGGTAGAAGGCTAGCAGAATTTTATGAAAGAGGAGGTAAGGCAATTGTTATCTCTCCAGAAGAGCGTGTCGGCTCTCTCACGCTTGTCGGCGCAGTATCACCTCCAGGTGGAGACTTTTCAGAACCAGTATCTCAGAACACACTTAGAGTAACTAGAGTTTTCTGGGCACTTGACGCAAGCTTGGCATCAAGAAGACACTTCCCATCAATTAACTGGCTTACAAGTTATTCATTATATGCAGATGACATGGGTGATTGGTACAAGAAGAATGTTGCAGCTGAATGGACTGCGTTAAGAAAGGAAGCACTTGAAATCTTGCAGAGAGAATCCGAGTTGCAAGAAATTGTCCAACTTGTCGGTTACGATGCATTACCAGAACCCGAAAAGGGAGTTCTTGATACCGCACGAGCAATCCGAGAAGACTATCTACAACAAAGCGCCTATGACGATGTGGATACATACACATCAATTAGGAAACAATTCCTGATGCTAGCTGCAATCATAGAATTTGGTAAAATGGAAACAGAGGCAATCAAGAAAGGAGTTACATCTTCAAAGATAGGAACATTAGAATCAAGAAAGATGATATCAAAAATAAAATGGACAAAAGAGGATCAGGTCGAACAGCTAGTCAAGGACTTTAAAAACAAAATGCAGCAAGAGTTTGACAGTCTCCTAGTGGAGGTTACACGCTAGATGTCTACCATATCATACAAGACAATTGACAAGATTGCAGGTCCGCTGATGTTTGTACAAGGAGTGGATAATGCATCTTATGGTGAAATGGTGGAAATAAAACTTGTAAACGGAGAAAGAAGACAAGGACAGGTTCTCGATACAAGACAAGGACTTGCAGTAGTTCAGGTATTTGGCTCAACTATGGGATTGAACACCAATGGAACATCAGTAAAGTTCCTTGGAGAGACTGCCCAGATTTCAGTATCAGATGACATGCTTGGCAGAGTCTTTGATGGACTAGGAAATCCAAGAGACAATGGTCCCAAGATAGTCTCAAAACACAAAGTCGACTTGGTCGGCTCTGGTATCAACCCATATTCAAGAGAAGAACCATCTGAGTTCATTCAAACCGGTATGTCTAACATAGATGCAATGAATACGCTTGTAAGAGGTCAGAAGCTTCCAGTTTTCTCCGGCGCAGGTCTTCCTCACAACTTGCTTGCAGCGCAAATTGCAAGACAGGCCAAAGTTCTTAATACATCTGAGAATTTCTCAGTAGTCTTTGCAGCAATGGGAATTACAAGCGAAGAAGCAAACTTTTTCGTAAAACAATTTGAAGAAAGTGGTGCACTTGGCAGAACCTCACTTTTCCTAAACTTGTCATCAGATCCATCAATGGAGCGTTTGCTTACTCCAAGACTTGCATTAACTACAGCAGAATATCTTGCATATGAAAGAGACATGCACGTGCTAGTCATAATGACTGATATGACAAACTATTGTGAAGCATTAAGAGAAATTTCAGCTGCAAGAGAAGAAGTTCCTGGCAGAAGAGGATATCCAGGCTACATGTACACTGACTTGGCATCTCTCTATGAAAGAGCAGGAAAGATCAAGGGCAGAAACGGCTCTGTTACACAGATTCCAATTCTAACCATGCCAGCAGATGATATCACTCATCCAATTCCAGACCTTACTGGTTACATTACTGAAGGACAGATTGTCATGAGCAGAGATCTTCATAGAGGAGACATACATCCTCCAGTAGATGTCTTGACCAGCCTTTCGCGTTTGATGAATCAGGGAATTGGAAAAGGAAGGACAAGAGAAGATCATCGAAGTCTTGCAGACCAACTCTATTCTAGCTATGCACAAGGAAAGGATGCAAGATCACTTGCGGCTATTGTGGGTGAAGAAGCATTAAGTGATCTTGACAGAAAGTTCCTAAGGGTAGCTAACAGCTTTGAAAGAAAATTTGTCAATCAAGGAATGGATGAAAATCGCTCCATTGAACAGACTTTGGATATTGGTTGGGAATTGCTCGATGAACTTTCAGACTCTGAATTGAATCGTATCAAGCCTGAATTTATCGAGAAATACAGAAAGAGGACCAGTCCAGGTGGAAAGTAGGGTTGCCATCAGTAACTAACATCCGGCCTACTCGTCTTGAATACATACGCACAAAAAGAAGAATAAAGATGGCACAAAAGGGCCTAAAGTTACTGAAACTAAAAAGACAGGCTCTAATTTTAGAATTTTTCAATACCAGCAAAACTGCAGCCTCTATGAGAACTGCCTTGCAGGCAGAGCTCATCAAGGGCTATCAGAGCATAATTATGGCAGAAATGCTAGCAGGTTCAATGAGGCTGGAAAATGAAGCAATGAAGATTCCTCAGCTTAACAAATTACAAATTACTTCAAAAAATGTAATGGGCGTTAAAATTCCAAAAATTGGCGGAGGACAAAATGATCAGTCCCTTACAGAACACTTGCTAGAGTTGCCGCCATCAATTAATGAAGCAATAAAGGCTTTCCAAAATGTCCACAAGATGGTACTTGAGGTGGCAGAAAAGGAAACAGCATTACGAAAACTTTTGCTCGAAATAGAAAAAACAAAGCGTAAATCAAACGCAATTGAGAATGTATTCATACCAAGATTGCAAGCTGCAGTCAAGTTTATCACTTTTAGATTAGATGAGATGGAACGTGATACTTTCATAATGCTAAAGACAGTCAAGCGAAAGATGGGAGAAAGAGAGCAGGAAGCCCAACTCAAAAAGGAGAAAGAGATAGTTGCCTAGCTTCAAGAACGCAGAACAGAGAAAATTATATCTGATAATGAGGGCTTTCAAGTTCGGAAATATCTTTGGAACAGTCGCTCTAGCATTATACGCAGGAAGGCACTTTCTAGGAGTATAAAATGTCGACTGCAGAAAAATACGTCCATTCACTCAAGCAGATAAAAGAAGCAGAGGATAGGACGCAAATACAGATAGACGAGCGCAAAAAACAAGTTTCAGAAGAATTTAGAAATTTTGAAAGTTATGTATCCAAAACAATCACTACTGCAAAGACTGATGGCGAAAAACTAGTGGGATCAAATGTGGACCAATCAAGAAAAAAAGCCACAACAGAAACCGAAAAGATAGTCAACGATGCAACTACTAAATCAAAAACAGTTTCCGCTAAAATTGACACACAAACTGTACAAGAAATAATCGATATTTTGCTAAAAGGGGTATAGATCTATTCTTTTGCCTTTAGCTCGTACTGATCATAGGTATACTTTCTTGCTGTTCCAAATGGCCTAAACGGTTTTCCGTTGCCGTGATAGAATTTGGAGAAAAATTCCACATAGACTAATCTTGCTCCCTGTATTCCTGGCTCAAACACTCCAATTATGATATTGAATATGTGTCCAATGAAAACGATAATGACTCCAAGTATAACAAATGGTATCGAGTGATGCAGGGTCTTGATGAAGATAAAGTCAATCACATCAGCAAGAATTACAGATGCAAGCAAAATTCCAACAAGTCTGGTATATGACAGGATATGGCTCACAATCGACGGCAGCTCCATGATTGCCCTTACACCTTCGCCGTAGAACATGAGTCCAATTCCAGCAAGCATCAGGCCAACATATCCAACTCCCTCTATGTGATGAATTGGGTTGACATGCTGGTGGTGTAATAGTGCCAATCCAGTAAGGACTACACCCCATCCAAAGAGCAGCCAGCCGGCCTTGCCTATTGCGTGTTTCTTCTCTCCTTCTCTTATGGTGTTGAGTATTCCAAGGATTAACCCAAATGTGACCATGCCCAATCCAATGTATCCAGATATGAGCAATAGTTTTCGCAGTCCAGTGATAGGATCAAAGAATGCGCCGCTTGCGGGCAAGTGCATTCCAAGTGCAGTATTGAGATAGCTGAAAAGGTATACGTTGGGATGGAATCCAAAGTACAAGTTAAACACAAATCCTAATCCCATTGCAATAATTGCACCAGGTGTCATGGCCTTTGCCAGCTTTACCATTTGTCGCGGTTTGAGTATGGTTAATGCAAACTTACGCAGTGGCGTGGGCATGATGTTAAAGTTCCTCTTTCCTCCCTCTACTCTTCGAATTACCCACCGGCAAACAAGCAGTATGACAAGGCCATAACCAAAGTCGCCTATCATCAATCCATAGAATATTGGAAAGAGAGTTCCAAAGATTAGCGTGGGATCAAATTCTTTTCCTGATGGCAGAGAATAGAACCTGATAAAGGCCTCAAACAGTCGGAATCTCTTTGGATTGCCAAATAGGGTGGGTGGGTTCTCGTCTGTTTCTAGCTCAAAAAGCAGTGTTCCGTTTGAATGCTGGTTAAAACTATCCTTTAATTGGCTTACCTTTGATTTTGGTATCCATCCTTCCAGTGCAAAGGAATCTGAAGTAACACCAAGGTTGTCAACAACTTCGAGTTTCTTGTTCTCAATTTCCAGTTGTTCTTCAAGACATATGATATTTACATAATTATCCTTTGAAATTTCTGCCAGTTGTTTATCAATTTCATTTATTTTTTGTGTAATTTCATTTTGTTTGTTCTTTAGGCTCTGGCTTAGCTCTGCCGCCTTCCCCTTTAGTTTTGGTACGGCCTCAAGTTTGACACTGTATTCTTGGATTACAGTAGATAATGCATGCGGAGGAAAGTTTGGAAAAGTGACCAAAATAATTCGTGTTGTGTCTTTTTCTTCCTTTGAGTACAGGAAGACATCTTGGCCGTGTACATTTAACGCTTGTTTGAAGCCTGCAGTGTTCTTTTGATCCACTCTTCCAAAATAAGAATGGGCAGATGAAAGTTGCAGCACATTGAAATCTTCAGGGAAAAACGAAAACTCTTCAACTAATTTCATGTGGTTTTCAGTTTCTTTGAATTGTGTCAGGAGTGCGTCCTTTTCTCTTTCTAATGATGCAACCTTAGAGTCTATGTCAATAGATTTTGTCCCCTCCAAGAGCTGTCCTACAGAGCCAAACCTTTGGCATTGTGTTGCCGATATTGGAGGCAATACAGTCTTCAGGGCCTTCATCCTTAGGAGCTGGTCTGAAACTTGTCTGTACGTATCATCGTCTCGTTCGTTTCGCAGCAGTGCTGCAACATCTTTTGAGAGCGGTTCGAGTTGAACTGCGTTTAGATCATGGAGAATTGAGACTACGGTTTGTCTTTCTTTTCTCAATCCAAGCACGGCAATGCGTGCCATTGGTATAGGTTTTAGAACCATCTACAAAATTAATAGTACTTTAATTCGTTAACATCCAGTATTCTAGTACAAAACCTGCATCTTAGAACAAGCCCGGTCTTGTCCACCACGTCCATCACCGGTTCTATCTCCTCATCGCTATTTGAGATACAATCAGGATTTGAACACTTGAAAATTCGCTCTATCTCATTTGGCAACGTCACGCGCCTCTTCTCTACCAATTTGTATTCCTTGATTATGTTTACAGTTGCCTTTGGGGCAATGAGCGCAAGCTTGTTGGTGTCAGAGTCTTGCAGAAATCTATTTTCGACCTTTATGACATCTTTTTTTGCAACCTTTGAGCTTGGAACATTGAGTGCTATTGTAATTACATTGCCGTCCTTTCCATCTATCCCCAGTGCACTGAGTACCTTGAGACCTTTTCCAGCTTCAACATGATCAATGACAGTTCCATTTTTGATTTTTCGAACGATTAGGTCTGATTCTGACATTGGAATAGTTTTTGTACTACTCATATATAACAGTGAACTACGATGAGCAATACTTTTTTCCAAAAAGATATTGTCTCGGTACGTGATTTTGATAAACAAAAGTTTGAGGAAGTTTTCCAAGCTACCGATAAAATAATTGGCATGAATCAAAATGAAAGAAGGGAGCTTGCACGAGGAAAAACTCTCGGTTATCTTTTCTTTGAGCCAAGTACCAGAACACGATTAAGCTTCGAGTCTGCAATGGCCTCCATAGGGGGTACCTCCATTGGCATAGCTGATGCTTCCTCCTCTTCTGCAAAAAAGGGTGAGAGCCTTGCTGACACAGTTAGGATAATGTCGCTATATTCTGACGTGGTTGTTTTGCGGCACCAGCTTGATGGGTCAAGCAGATTTGCAGCCGAAGTGTCAGAAACACCGCTTATCAATGCTGGCAGTGGAACCGAAGAGCATCCAACTCAGGCAATACTTGATCTCTATACAATCAGAAAGGAAAAGAAACGAATTGACGGTCTGAAGATTGGAATTGTTGGAGACCTAAAATATGGAAGAACAGTCTACTCGCTCTTGTATGCACTGAGCAACTACAAGGTGGATGTTCGATTGATATCCCCTCCAGCCTTGAAGATACGAGCAGACTCTACGTATGAGATAAGAAAAAGGCTCTCGTATACGGAAACAACAGACCTGGAAGAAAGTCTGGACGACCTCGATGTTGTATATGTAACAAGAATCCAAAAGGAAAGGTTTGCTGACATGGAAGAGTATGTCAAAGTAAAGGGCAGCTACAAGATCGGGCTGGAGTTGCTCAAAAAGATGAAAGAAGATGTTATAGTGATGCATCCGTTGCCACGCCTGGACGAAATCTCCCACAAATTTGATTCAACTCCACAGGCAAAATATTTCAAACAAGCTCAATATGGCAAGGAAACGCGTGCAGCTATACTTGCACTGATTCTCAACGAAAAAGGAATATAGCTATTTTACTACTCCAACCTGCTTTAGATATTTTATTTCATGGACAACATCGTCTGAAGGAATATTGTTGTATATCATGAAACTTACAGTGTTTTTCACCCATGGTGGAACATAGCTACCCTGAATTCCAAGTACATCTAGAAGCTTGGAATCAGATATGGTAAACGTTGAAAAGCCAGCCCAGGCAATTAACGCAGATTTTTCATCAAGATAAAAATATTCATCAGTGTTTGGAACATAATTTGGATCAAAGCCTGAAATCGTCACCTTGTGCTGGCCATAGCCTACATTGAATGCAACATGCCAATTTTGTGTATCATTGTCCTTGCTAATCAAGGGATTGATCTGGTTGCCATCTATTGATACCGTAAAGTCTCCAGCACTTGACCTGCTGGGAAACATAAAGTTGGCATAATATGGTATCTGCCAAGGATTTGCCGCATCAAAAGAGATTGAATTGTTGTTCTCATCAAAGTTTTGGTTGGTAAAATAGACAATTGAGAGGACGCTAAAATAAAATGTCTTGTCTTTCCATGGCGCTGACATTTCTACAGAGCTGTCAGCTCCTGGAATGAAACAACTGTAATAGTATACCTGTTTTGCAACTGCTGGATCAGGATACATGACAAACTCCGTCTTGTTTCCAGGGCTTAGGCTTGGTATGGTCCAGGTGTTTTCCACCTCATCAAGATAGTTATTGTTCTTGTCGTGTACCAATGCATAGACATCAATGTTGTTTACCGTATCATTGCCAGTATTTGTGATAAATCCAGTCAGGTGACCATCAGGATATTTCACAAGAGTTTTGTCATAGTTTACCTCTATGTTCAGGGGATTGCTATTGGTAAGAATGAATGAAACTTGGGGTTTTTGCAAAAGAGGCTTCCCGCTGGTTATCTGAGGAAACTTGAATTTGAATGGCATGTCCTTTAATGGATATATCGCAGGAAGGATGCGCGATTCTGAAAATGTAGCATTTCCATTATTTACCGTAATCTGGACTTTTGCAAGAACGGTCTGGTTGTCAGTATTTTTCACAGAACCATACACAACATAGATTCCATCATGATCAAAGTATCCTGCATATTCATTGTCAGGTATGTATACTTCGGCACTTGCAGCGTGAAATAAAATGCCAAGCAATACAAAAACAGGTATTGTATAAAAAATTCTCATCCTAATATTGCACTGATCCAGTTTAATTTGCATCTACCTTACATTGCCACAAGTTTGACATTTTCCATTTTTCTATTTGTTTTGAAATCTTTTGTCATAATGCTAATCTTTTCAGCGTCACCGTGTAACAAGAATAACTCCATGCATTTGTTTCCGTCAACCTTGCTGTGAAGATGTGTACCGATTAGGTCCTCATGATTGTGTTTAATGCCAGTAACTACCTGCTCGGATTTTTCATCATGGACTACCATTAGAATAGCATGAATACGGCCAAAAAGATCTGATTTTTGTTTCTCTTCATCCACTAGATTTCTAATTCCGGCGCGAATGATTTCAGACCTTCCAGAAAATCCCATTGTTTTTTGCAATTTGTCTATCTCCGACAAGATCTCATCATTTAGCGAGATTGAGACAATAGGCATGGCATGAATATTATTAACTATCTTATAAGTTTAGCAATAAATATTATTAACATTTTATAAATTTATTAATAACATTGCAATCAAGATGGCGTTGAAATCTGGAAAGAAAACGGCAGCAATAGCTGCAGTTGTAGCTGCAGTTATCCTATCTGCTCTTGTTATTGCAACTTCAAATGTTTTTGTTCAAAAAAATATCTCACCAAGCTTGGCCAATAGTACCAATTCTGCATCTGCGCATAAACTCAAAGTGATTGCATCTTTTTTTCCAATGTATGAATTTGCAAAAAATGTAGCTGGGGACAGGGCAGACGTTAGTATTTTCATTCCAATCGGTGATGAACCGCACGGATGGGAACCGACTACTCAGGAGATACAAGATGTACAAAACTCTCAGCTCTTCATTTACAACGGAGCGGGCATGGAAGCATTCATTCCAACATTTTTGTCTGCAGGTAATTTCGGAAACACAACATTTGTCAAAGCTTCTACAGGAATTACAATGCTCAATGCAAATGAAACAAACGCGGATCCCAATGAAGCAGGTCCAATCATTGTACAGGGAGGAAAGGATCCACATGTATGGAATGATCCAGTATTGGCAGAACAAGAGGTCAGAAATATTGGAAACGCAATGGAAAAAGCTGATCCGGCAAATGCACAATATTATGAAAACAACACAGTAACATACATTGGAAAGCTGGCCAAACTAGATCAAGACATCAAGTCGGGACTAGCAAACTGTAAGATGCGTACGTTTGTATCATTTCATAATGCATTTAATTACTTTGCACCGCGATACAACTTGACTGATATCTGGATATCAGGCCTGGCACCAGAAGCAGAAGTGTCTCCACAAGATCTTGAACGAGTAGAAACTCTGGCCAAACAAGCTAACGTTAAAGTAATTTTTTCTGAAGATCTCGTATCTCCTCAGCTTGCTGATGCCTTGTCAGCAGATGTTGGCGCTAGAACCGAAATATTGAGCCCCCTTGAGGGCATAAACAAGACTGAACAACAAGAAGGAATAACGTACCTAGATAAATGGCATGAAAATCTATCTGAACTCAGAGATGCAATGCAATGTCCATGAATGTACTTGATGTAGAAAATGTATCTGCAAGTTATAACGGAGCTTTGGCCATAAACAAAATTACCTTTGGTGTAAAGGAGGGAGATCTTCTTGGAATAGTTGGACCCAACGGTGCAGGCAAGACCACATTATTTAGGTCAATTCTTGGGCTGCAAAGCTATCAGGGAAAAATCAAGTTATTTGGCTATGAAGGCAGCCAGTATTCATCACTGCTTCCTATGGTGGGATATGTACCGCAAAAAGTAAATTTCGAGCAAAACTTTCCAGCCACCGTATCTGATGTTATCGCAATGGGTCTCTTGTCAGAGAAAAAACTAAGGAAGGGAGTCAAGTTGATTCAAAATCGTGGTTGCAGTTGGAACAGAGTATTTGGTGAATCAAGCAAAGATAGAGAAAAAATAGAAAAAGCAATTGAAATTGTTGGACTGGAATCATTAAGGGATCGCAGGATAGGTGAGCTGTCTGGGGGAGAACAACAGCGTACGTTCATTGCAAATGCACTTGTCAAAGAACCTGTGTTGTTGATAATGGATGAGCCAGTTACTGGCGTAGACATGGAAGTACAAAATAAATTCTATTCAGTGCTCAGAAAGATCAACAAGGAAAACAAGATTACCATAATCTGGGCATCACATGATCTTACTGCAATTTCAGATCATGCAACCAAGGTAGCGTGCATGAACAGGGACTTGTTCTTCCATGGCCAAAGAGATGAATTTTTCTCAAACAAGGATTTGCTAAAAACATATTCCGAGTCAGCTATGCAGATGCACATGCATGATCACGGCCACGATCACGGCAAAGAAGTGTAATTGTATGACTCTTGATTTTCTGGCGTATGGTTTTATGCAAAGGGCTCTGGTTGCCGGCGCAGCAGCGGCAATCTGTTGTGCCATGGTAGGATTGTATCTTGGTATTGAAGAGATATTCACTTTTTGGCGATGCCTCTCTCTCACATGGCATTTGGCGGCATTGCTCTTGGATACTTTCTTAACATATATCCAATTTGGACTGCAACCATAGTTTCT
The DNA here is from genome assembly GCF_011319465.1 of Candidatus Nitrosotalea sp. TS. Lineage (GTDB taxonomy): Archaea > Thermoproteota > Nitrososphaeria > Nitrososphaerales > Nitrosopumilaceae > Nitrosotalea. Next base: position 42,472 of record NZ_RCMB01000018.1, on the reverse strand, counting down.
GTTTCTGCAGCAATGGGAATTACAAAATTAAGAAAGAGTACCAAGATATCTGGAGATGCAGCCATTGCCGTGATGTTGTCTGGTGGATTGGGTATGGGAGTGATACTTGTCAGTGCATCACCATGGATTTACCATTGATCTTTTCAGCTTTCTCTTTGGAAGCGTTTTGCTAAACACAGTGAATGATACATTATCATTTGTAGGAATAAGTTGTGGTGTTATCGCTATACTGATTGCATTTAGAAAACAATTACTTCATTTCACATTTGATGAAGAACAGGCAAAAGTAAATGGCGTATCTGTGGAGAAGCTAAATTATCTCTTCATCGCCATAGCAGCTGTTACTGTAATCATAACAATGAGGCTGGTTGGAATCTTGCTTATTTCAGCACTGATAGTCCTGCCAAACATAACAAGCATGATGATGGGGAAAGGATTCAAAAAAACAATGATGATTTCTGTTTCTTTATCAGTGACAGCAACAATATCTGGCATCATCATTTCATATCCCCTTAACCTGGCACCATCTGGATGCATAGTTATGATATTGGTGTCAATGTATGTTGGCGCCTTGCTGGCAAAACGTTCAGGACTATTTTCAAAGAAAACAATGTCGCACGAAATTCAAAGACTTTGAGAAATTTCTTTTATTATTCTTCAATCAGGGGGCAAATTCTGGCCTTACTGTACTAAGAGATATTGCATGATCATCAATTAGCACGCCTACTCCGACATTAACGCTTGCTATTCTTACCACGACCTTTGGCAGATCGTCACTGGTGAGATTGTACTGTTTGGCAAGAATCTCCTTTACCCTATCTTCTGTATTGGACAGTTGATTGAGGGTCGAGGGAATGGAAATGTCAAGTGTATGCTTTATCATGTTTGGTGGAATTTTGCCTGTACCGTCTTGTATTATGTAAAATACAATCTTGTCTACAATTACCTCGTGAGGTAGCGTATCTAGGGCATTTGCAGTATAGAAGACCTGCACCTCTAAGGGATTAGTGTCATAGTTTGAGTTCGATATTACGGCGCCTTTTGAAGGTTGTAATATTGAATCAAATGGCACGGTAACTGTAATGAATCCTTCAAGAAAATTTTCGTTGTAATCATCAAGTACTCTTCTTATGTCTTGACAAGTAATGCCAGTGGAATTCTCCGAGCCCAAATTTACTAGCGCTGCATTAGAACTAGGTCCATTATTTACAACAACATCCCAAAACATGGTCGATTCAGATCTTTCTTTATTGAAGATGCTTACATCTGTATCATAATGGCCCGGCCTGAGAGGTCCCTCTCCAGCAAAGATGGAACCACACTCAAATTTTGCAGTATACATTATTCCAGTTGGATTTTCAGTCGAATTGTTTTCTCCAGTGTTTGATGAAGACATGGACAAGATGGAATTGGCTGCTGGAATAATTCCTGATAATTTTGTATTTGATCCGGCAGGTGTACTCTGGGCCAAGACAGTATTGTGATCTTGGGCTAGAAAACTAATGGCGATAAAAGAAATGACTGCTGCAGAAACCAGAACCATGGAAGATCTTTGCCAATTTTTCACAAAGTCAATTAAATTCTTCTAATAATATAATGTTAGTGAGAATAGAGCTAACATTAAATATGAAGCTAGACACATCGTCAATCGGGTACTGTTAATTGCAAAAAACTTTCAAGTTTTTACTGTTTTCATTTTTGCTCGCTTCTGTGGTCTTCTCTTCATTGCCGCGTAACGCTTTTGGTGACGGCTTTGCCATGGAAAATCTCCCGCCTGCATCAGTTGGAAACAGGCAAGTACAGCTTTTCATCAAACTTAACCCAACAATACTCTATTCTGGCTCTGGCGTACAGCCAACGATATTTTTCAGGTGGTTTGATGCAAACACTAACCAGACACTACAACACATATCGTTTTTCCTTACCATTACAAAACACAACCAGCTTTTGTTCAGAGAACTTCTCCACACCCATACTGGAATACTCAACATGGATATCACCCCAACTAACAGTAACACTTGGACAGTTTATGCCGACAAGGAACCAATTCTAAATGGATGGGTACCTGATAATGATGATGACCCAATTGATGTAATAGGTCCAATTTTCAATGAAGGTGGATTGTATCACTTTAACATGCAAATGTTTACAATAGATTATGACAACAACATATTTGACACAACCGACAACCCCGCAAGTGTACCAAACTTTGATGCATATCTTAGTGTTGGAGATGTTTCAAGTCATGACATGACATACAAGGGAAACACATACAATTCTACTATCATTTCTTATTATGATAAAATTAATGACGACTTTAACTTTGATCCCTCGAAATTGCAGCTTTCGTATTCAATGCCCTTTGACTGGAACATGACAAGAATAGCTGGCCAGCCAATCTTTGTGCACGAAGAAATCCACATTCCAAAAGCTTTCAAGGACTTTACAAACACACCAACATACTCTGCAACTATGAATGGATACCAAATCACAGGCCGCAGACTAATTGTTGATCCATATACATCGGGAACCACTGTTATTGCTCACATATTGCTAAACAAGGTAGACATACAGACAATTGCAAAACAAATGCCGCCTGGAACCAACACAATGAACTTTACCCTTGCACCAGCCAAGCCAGATGTACAAACATCAAACAGTGCACTTACTGACTTTGGAGGCTGGGGAGTCAAGTTGGGATGGAATCCAACCCAGATCACACCAAACTCTGTGAATAAGTTACAACTTTCATTCTTTGATGCATTTACTGAACAACCAGTTAATGGTGACGTAAATTACAATCTAAAATTACTAGACAGTGATGGTAACACCATTCTTTCCAAAAACGGTTTGACTGCAAAGAATTCAGTAGACACACAATCTCTGAACCTGACCAGGTGACGGAATATATCATCTTCAAATGAATATCACGTCTATAGTAGGTCCAACAGGACTACCTGATACATCAAGACTAGGTGTGGCAATAGGTAGTTTGGTTATTCCATCTACAGTGGGCACGGATCAAGGTGTTGTTGCCATCTCAGGAAACCAAGGTCAGACTGTACAACCAATTGGCAACCAAACTACTCCAATTGGCAACCAGACAACCACCAGCCAAATTTCGATTCCAGCATGGGTAAAGAACAACGCCAAGTGGTGGTCAGAAAATTCTATAGATGATTCCACTTTTGCTTCTGGAATTCAATACATGATAAAACAAGGAATAATTCAGATACCTGCAACATCTCAGGGCCAAGCTTCATCAGGTGTCCAGATACCCCAATGGGTCAAAACAAATGCAGGTTGGTGGTCTAATGGACAGATAGATGACCAAACATTTGTGGCTGGAATCCAGTATCTTATCAAAATTGGGATAATACAGTCTAGTCAGTAAATATCAAAGGTAAAAAATACCAAGTCTAAAACAACACATAACAATTCCCAAGAGATAAATTTCATAAATTCAACAAAAACAACATGCCACTGATAACCATCTCTATGTATCCTGGCAGAACTGAAAAACAAAAAGAGGAATTTGCAAAAGCAGTCACAAAATCTGCAGTAGAAATTCTCAAAACTAAAGAGAATCATGTAATTGTAGTTTTCGAAGAGAATCCAAAAGAAAACTGGTACATGGCTGGAAATCCTCTTTAAACACATTTTTATTTTATACAAAATTACACAAAGTCTGTGACAAAAGTTACAGTAGTACAGATGAGAGCTGATACCGAGAAGGAAAAGAACCTAAAAAAAATTCTTGGCTATATCGTACAGGCTGCAAAAAGAAACTCGACCTTGTGCACATTTCCAGAATTCATGATGTTTTACACTCCATCTCGCCAATCTGCATCAGAGCTTGCAAGCTTGGCAGAAAAAATAACCGGAGAGTTTGTCACTTCAATATCAGAAGCAGCAAGAAAAAATTCAGTTCAAGTTGTAGGAACATTTTACGAAAAAAGCCCAAAAGAAAACAGAGTTTATGACACTTCGTTTCTAACTGACAGAAACGGAAAGATAGTGTCAAAGTATAGAAAAATTCATCTCTATGACGCACTTGGCTTCAAAGAGTCAGCAAAACTTTATCCAGGTTCTTCAGTTGCAAGACCAATTAAAACAAGTGTTGGCAAGATTGGCATGATGATCTGCTATGATTTGAGATTTCCTGAGATGTCACGCATGCTGGCATCATCTGGCTCTGAGATCCTAGTTGCCCCTTCTGCATGGGTACAAGGGAAAATGAAGGAGGAGCATTGGATTGCAATTAACAAGACAAGGGCAATAGAGAACGGATGTTATGTTATTGCACCAGACCAGGTGGGAAACATTTACTGTGGAAGAAGCATGATAGTAGATCCATTTGGCAAAGTTCTTCTAGACATGAAAAAACGAGAAGGTGTTGGAATAGCTGACATCTCGCTAGATCAAGTAAAACAAGTACGCAAAAAATTGCCTCTTTTGAAAAACCGACGAACTGATATATACAATGACTTTAGGATTTGATGTTTCTACTTGGGCACCGTATGTTGCAGCATTGCCTTGTCCATTTTTGTTTCACAGAATATCTAAACACAATCATGGGCCAAAAGCAAATCTTGCATGGAATCTTTGTCGCACACATCATTCCTCTCTGGATTAGCGGAGAAGAGGCCCTGCAGCCATTATAGTAGTTAGAGCATCCAATGAAGCGTTTCCTTGTCTGCCTAGAGCGTATGACCAAAAGCTTGCCAATCTTGCATTCTGGACACTCGACTAGCCCATTTGCAGGAGTATTTGTGCCCAGAATGACGTATTTTCCCTTCTTCTCTGACCACGAAAGATAGCCATTCTTGTCGTAGTATTGGCGTATCTCTTCTTTCATCCTTACAACTTTTTTATCAGTAATTCGAACAGAATTTCTTGCGCCTGATCTTTTTTTGAGCACAATTGTCCGAGAAATATTTTCTTTCACTGGTATCATTTGATCTGACTGATTAAAGAATACTAGTGAAGAATTTTTATATGGAATCTAGTCAGCGAGATTTGTGGAAAAAGTCTGTGTTATTGGTGCCGGCAGCACAAAATATGGCAAGCTGCAAGACAGTATTACCGACGTTGCACTTCAAGCATCCGTAGAAGCAATAGAAAGTGCAGGAATAGGCCCAAAGCAAATCCAAGCTGGATACATATCAAATGTATTTGGTATTGCAGACAAGCAAGTTCACTTGGGTCCAGTAATAATGAGTAACCTTGGAATCCCAGAAGTTCCATCTTTGTCAATAGAATCTGCATGTGGAAGCGGTTCTGTATCATTTAGAGAAGCATATGCAAATGTAGCTGCAGGATTTTATGATGTAGTTTTAGCAACCGGTGTTGAAAAAGTAACCCACACTGGTACTGAATGGACTACAACCTACTTTTCTTATTGCTCTGATTTCTTTTATGAGGGTGGTGATGGTGCATCATTTCCAGGATTGTTTGCATCTATGGCAAGAGCATATCTTGCAGAGTTTAAGGCAACCGAAGAAGATCTTGCAATGGTTGCAGTAAAAAATCACGATAATGGTTTACTTAATCCAAAAGCTCATCTTCGCAAAAAAATTACCATCGACGATGTCCTAAACTCAGCAGTAGTTGCAAGCCCACTGAAGCTATATGACTGCTGTCCATTTTCAGATGGAGCAAGTGCTGTAATTTTGTGTAGTGAAAAATTTGCAAAGGCTCATTCAAAAAATTACATTGAAGTAATTGGATCAGGAAGGGGTGGATCACCTGCTGCATTGCAAGGAAGGGATCACATCACTACAATTCCAAGTACCAAGATTGCAGCTCAGGCAGCATACAAGATGGCAGGAATTACTCCAAAGGATGTAGACTTTGCCGAAGTCCACGATTGTTTCACAATTGCAGAGCTGGTTGACACTGAAGATCTTGGATTCTTCGAAAAGGGACAAGCTGTACAAGCAGTACGAGAAGGAAGAACAAAACTCAATGCTGATATTTCCATAAACCCGTCAGGAGGCCTCAAGTCAAAGGGACATCCAATAGGGGCAACCGGAATAGGACAGGTAGCTGAGGTCTTTGATCAATTGACAGGAAAGGCAGGAGAACGAACTGTCAAAGATGCAAAAATCGGGCTAACACACAACTTTGGTGCAACTGGCGCAAGCTGCGCAGTTCATATTTTCAAAAGTGTATAATTTTGCTATCTAAAGAGGAATTTATCACTAATGCAAAGGTAGGAAAGATACTAGCAAGAAAATGTACCAAGTGCGGACACCCTCATCTGGTTACTACATACTTTTGCCAAAGTTGCGGAAACAAGGGATTTGAGAATATAATAATTGATGGCAAGGGCACAGTAGCTACCTATACCATAATAACTGTCCCGCCAGAGGGTTTTGAGAAGGCGGTTCCATACGCCTGGGTTGTCATGAATGTAGACAATTTCGAATTACGAATTTCAGGTTTCATGGCAAACATCAAGTCGCCAGCAGATCTGCCCTTGGGTACAAAAGTAAAGATAACTGGATATGACGAACACGGAATGATAATACAAAAACAGTAAATCAATTTTATCGAGTTAATTAAAAAAAACTAGATAATTTCTTTTATAATATTATGCAAGATCTATTCTTATGTCAGTGGATGTCGTATGCAGCAAATGTGGATCTAAGATAGCAAACATGCGAATGCTAAAATCGATCAAGGATGTAATGCGACCCTACAACAGTAAATGCCCGTCCTGCGGTCAAACGCTGTCATCATCGGAATTTACCGTAGACGTTCAAAAGAACTGATCTAAAAAGTTTGCGTAAGATCAGATTACGTCACAAATCTTATTTACCAACGTAAAGTAGACCTTTCCATGGAACTGAGTGAAGACTTTGGTGATCAAAAGCGAGGAGGAATTTTACAGTCTGCATCAAAGCGAGTAAGAATGATCTTCTCTGTCATGGCAAGCCCTAACAGAATAGATATTTTAAGAATCTTAAATTCAAAAGGTCCACTTACATATTCGGAGCTAAAGTCGCTTGCTGGGTTCAAATCAAAGAAAGAAAGCGGCAAGTTTGCATATCATCTTCGAAAATTATTGCGCCAGTCTCTTGTGGCTTTAAACAAGTCTGAGAGAAGATATACCATCACAAATTTGGGTAAACTAGTACTAAGCCTTGCTAGGCAGATCGAGGAACGCTCAATTATTGAGAGCGGCAAGATGTACGTACGTACATCGCACGAATCTATAGAGGAATTCAACTCTCATAAAATAATCCAGTCCCTTGTTCGGGAAGGAAGCCTGCCTTTAGAACTTGCACAGAAGATAACAGAAGAGGTAGAAAACCGCATATACAAATTCCAGACATCATATCTTACTTCTTCATTAATACGTGAAATGGTCAATTCTGTCCTTTTGGAACAGGGCCATGAGGACTATAGGCACAAACTAGCACGATTTGGCATTCCTGGATACGATATACATGAGATGCTGACTAATGTGGATGGCATCCATAACGGGGTAGAAGGCATGCTGTTTAAGACAGGTCAAACTGTTTTCGGGGAGTATCTTGTATTGAATACATTGCCAAAGATGTTGCCGATTCTCATCTTTCAGGTGATATTCATATTACAAACGCTGGCCTGTGGTCAATTCTTCCTGATACCATATTTGTAAACATCAAGGAGCTAATTGAAGATGGCATAGACCTAAGAGGAAAATTCTTGGGAGTAACAAGAAAGACGGCTCCAACTTCTCTTGATGACTTGGCCACATCTCTTTCAATCATAACATCGCTTCTTATCAAGGAGGCCTCTCAGGAGGTTGTTATTGATGGATTGGTAGGAGTATTACAAAAATATTCAAAAAATATCCAGGAAATTGAAGAAAAACTTACAAATTCTTTTGCCAAAATATCAACTGCGCCCAAGTATGGAAAGAACGAGGCACTTGCATCGTTTAGAATTTCACTAGGTACAGAGCCAAAAATTGTCGGCGCTATTCTTGCAGCGTATAAAAAATATGTAAAATCTACACCTTTACCATCGATAGGTGTCATAATAGATTATGAAAAAGGAAAGATCAACGAGTTTTCAGATATTTTGTCTGACATTATTGCGTTAGGAGGACGTGTAATGTTCTCAAAAGGACTGGCATCAAGCAAAGGCCTCTCTAAGGGAGATGCAAAGAGCACTTCGGTCACCTCAATTAACTTGCAATCTTTATCGATCAATATGCCACGACTTGCGTTTGAATCAAACAAAGATGAAACCTACTTTAGAGCAAGATTGGCATTGTTAATGAAACCTGCTCTGGCAGCAATGTCAATACGAAAGAAGGAGATATCAGATCTTACTCGTAGGGGACTTAACCCAATCCTTGCAAATAATACGCAGTATATGCAAAAGGGTTCAGTTACACTAGTTGTTAATTTGCTAGGACTCAAGGAAGCAGTTTATGGAATCCTAGGTTATGAGAATAACAAGGCTGGACAGGAAATCTTGGCAAAAGTTGTAACTACTGCTACTGAGGTGGCAGCCAAGAAAGGAAAAGAGATGGGTGACAATGTTACCATTTCCATAACTGAAAGTGACGCATCTGCTCGCTTCTCCTCATTAGATGGTGAAAAGTATGGCAAAATGTCAATTCACCCACACGTAGAAGGCGAATCTTACTCGGAAGGAGTCACAATCGACGCCTCAGAAATTGATGGAATGACGCCTAAGAGCGAAAAGGTAGCAGAATCTAACCATCTTTCAAAGATGCTTAACGGCGGATTACTGGTCCAACTAAAGATCCCAGACGCAATGGATTCCTCAGGAATTAAAAAGGCAATAGAAAAAGCCGGAGATCTATTAGGTTCGTTTAGGCCAATCAAGAAGGTGCCTATTTGTAGCAATTGCGGACTCAAAGAAGAAAAGATTGCAGAAAAATGTCCGGTCTGCAAGTCACCCTACATACTAGCATAGCCAACAAATTCCTAGAATTAAAAATTAGAAAATATTATTGAATTTGTTCACAAATTTTCACAGAATTCTTTTACGATTATATTGACGCATGACGATCTATTACTATGAAAATCATAATGGTGTCAACAAAATTGATCCAAAGCTCAGCAATACGAAAAAAAATTTTGCCGCAGACTTTATTTAACTCTCATTTGATACTGTTGCGGGGAGTGTAAAATGACAGATTTTTCACAAATAGAGAATTCGATCATCGATGTAAAGAAGCGTGACGGCCGCGTATCTTCGTTCCAGAAGGATAAAATTTCAAATGCGATCTACAAGGCACTAGTAGCTTGCGGCAGACCCGATCATGGATCCGCCGATAAACTAGCAAATCGTGTTATTGAAAAACTTGTAACTCATGGCTATTCATCCTCAGCATTACCAAGCGTTGAAGATGTACAAGATATGGTAGAATCAACCCTGATTGATGAAGGATTGGGGGAGATCGCTAAAGCATACATACTGTATAGACATGAACGCAGAAGGGTACGAGAGGAAAAGTCAAAGGTGCTCGAATCCCAGACTCTTGACTCTGTTGCCAAGAAATTTGATCTTAATTGTCTTAGAGTTCTTGCCTCTAGATATCTACTCAGAAACAACAAGGGCCAGATAACTGAAAGCCCAGGTGAGATGTTTGAAAGAGTTGCAACGCTTGTTGGAATCTCTGATGTTCTAAAAGATCCATCTATCTTCAGTGTGGAGAGGGGTGATATCCAGAATACCGAAGGAGGCAGCAAAATATCTAGACAAGCTGGATGACTTTAACTGCAAATTCAAAATAGGAAAGTATTACCTCAGCAAATATCACTTTAGGTCACTCATACAGCATTACATTGACTTGGCCAAACGTGGCCAGATGAAGGTTGGCATCAAAGAATTTCTTACGATGCTTGCAGCAAACAAGTTTGAACAGCATGCTGAGAGAATTGACGAATACTATGAAATGATGGCTTCCCAAGACTTTCTACCAAATTCCCCTACCATGATGAATGCAGGAGCACGACTAGGACAACTTTCTGCCTGTTTTGTGCTTGGAATGCCTGATGACATGGAAAAGATAATGAAATCATCTTCTGATGCTGCTTTGATATTCAAATCAGGCGGTGGTGTTGGTATCAATTATTCTGACTTGAGGCCAGAAGGAGACATGGTTGCATCAACATCAGGAGTTGCATCAGGTCCAGTCTCTTTCATGAATATAATTAACACTGTAACAGAAGTGGTCAAGCAGGGAGGAAAACGAAGGGGTGCAAACATGGGAATCATAGAATCATGGCATCCAGATATTGAGAAATTCGTTACTGCTAAAACAAAGCCAGGTATACTAGAGAACTTTAATGTAAGTGTAGGAATCTGGGAAGACTTTTGGGAAGCATTAGTAAATTCACAAGATGGCAAATACACCCTACGAAGTCCTCTGGACAAGTCACCAGTAAGAGAAGTGAATGCTCATCACATTATTGATTTGATAGCACTATCTGCATGGAAGAGTGCAGAACCTGGACTGATCTTCTTTGATATAATTAACAAGTACAATGTATTTGCAAAGGCTCGCGGTGCACCACTTCGTGCAACAAATCCTTGCGGGGAACAAAGCCTGTATCCATACGAATCATGCAACCTTGGATCAATTAATCTGGCTAACTATGTAAAGAGAAAGGCAGATGGACAATACGAATTTGACTGGCAAAGATATGAAGAAGCAATTAGAAAAACAACCAGATTCCTAGACAACATAATTGATGTCAACAACTATCCAATTCCAGAGATAGATCAGGCATCTAAGGACTCTAGAAGAATAGGTCTTGGAGTAATGGGAGTTGCAGACCTGTTATTCAAACTACGAATTCCATACAACTCACAAGAAGGATATGAATTCCAAGAAAAATTAGCCGAGGCACTGACCTACTATTCCACCGAAGAAAGCATTGCACTTGCAAAAACACGAGGACCGTTTCCATTGTGTTCAAAAACAGAATATCCCGAAGGAAAGATTCCAGTGGCAGGTTATTATGAAAAGCCAAAGAATACTCGAACCTATGACTGGGATGCCTTGATAGCAAAGATCCAAAAGAACGGAATCAGAAATGTTCTCACTACTACAGTAGCACCTACTGGAACCTTGTCCATGATTGCCGATTGCTCCAATGGAATGGAACCAATGTTTGCACTTGTATTTGAAAAACGAGTAACCGTAGGAAGATTCTTCTACACAAACAAGATATTTGAAGCAGTTCTCAAGGAACACGGTCTATACAGTGATCAGTTACTGGAAAAAATTGCAAATAACTATGGTTCAGTAAAAGGAATTGCAGAGATTCCAGAATGGATGCAGAAAATCTTTGTTACAGCAATGGACATTCACTGGGCAGATCACCTAATGGCACAGGGTGTATGGCAAAGATGGATCGGAAATGCCATTGCAAAGACCATCAACATGCCAAACGATGTATCATCTGACGATGTAAAGGCAGCATATTTGTTAGCACATGAACTCGGACTAAAGGGAATCACTGTATACCGAGACGGCTCAAGACATGAACAAGTACTTCACATGACAGGTGATGATGTACAAAAGACATTCCAAGTTACTCCAAGCACATTTGTAACTGACTACATCTCAAAGAATATCACAAATGCTTACTTGAGAGTCCAAGTGGAACGAGCACTTCAGATAAAGATTCCAGAAAGTGGGGTAATTCAATCACCGCCAAAACTTACGGCTGAACAAATTGAAGAGACGTTGTGTCCAACATGTAAAAATACACTTGTCTTCGCAGAAGGCTGCAACATCTGCATTGAATGTGGATATAGCGGATGCACATCTGGATAGATCTGCCGTTCTCAAATCAAAACTCTTTTAGTATCATTACTTACTGAAAATAGCGTTGCAGAGAAAAACTATTGGTATTGCTATAGGTGCAGTAGTAGCTGCGGTTCGCTGTTGCAGTGCTCTTTCTTGTTTTACAACCGTCACAACCACAACCAGTAACTCAAGTAACGCCAAATCCAAAACTTGGTCTAGTTATCATGCCGCCAACTGAGAGGCCTACATTTAATGAAGTGCACAATGCCTACATCCAAGCCGCATCAACTGGCATAGGCCGAAGCAACGTCTACATGCTATGGCCAATTATAGAACCGCAACAAGGAACTTTCAATTGGCAAACATATGATATTCTCATGGGTCTGAACAGGGAGCAACATCTCAACGTCACACTCTACTTTTCTATAATAAATAACGAACAGCTTGGACCATTTCCAAATTGGTTGGGACAACAACCAAGCCTTGATGCAAATCTGGCAAACCAGACAGCAAGTGCGCTTGACACAATTCTGTCAAGATACTACATACGTGGACTATGTAATCATAGGAGGGGATCTGAATGTCTACTTTAGAGATCACCCAAATGACATTCCAAAATATGTGGACTTTTTCAATTCCAGTTTATGCGGATCTTAAGACAAAACACCCCAATGTCAAGTTTGGAAACTGGTTTTCACTAAATGACCTGATAAACCACTCTGATTCTGACATGGTAAAAAAACTCAATCCAAGGTGATTTTGTAGCGTATTCTTACGCTCCAGTTGATCTGGAATTCTATCAAACCAAGAGTCCTGATGAAGCGGGACAAAATCTTCAGAAGATGATAGATTTTGCAGGCGGAAAGAACATTGCATTAATGGAGATTGGTTGGGGCACAGATAAAACAATTAACGGAACCGAGGCTGACCAGGCACAATTTGTAAAGACTGCATTTGACTTTTACAGGAAAAATGAATCTCAATTTGAGTTTATGACATGGTACAGGCAATATGACAGACCGCTTGATACTTGTTATAGAGGCCTGAATACAAACGTACAAACTTCATTTAACAACAACATTCTCTTGAATAATACTGCGGCATATCTTTGCAGTTCTGGACTGATTGACGATACCAACAACACAAAGCCGGCATGGGATGAATTTAAGAATCAAGTACAGATGAGTCCTAATTCTTAATTGCAAAAAAGTGAATTTGCCAGTTTGAAAAATCTATGCCTTGTAATCGTTGTTCTGTTTTTTGCAAACTTTGTCTCGGCATATGCCACTTATGATTCTCCTACACCTCCAAGAGCAAAATCTTTTCAATCAATTGCTTGCCCAGTTTGAGAAGATCACTGGCTCCTAAGAAAGATGTAACTGATGTAATTCAGACATTTGAGAAACCACTGATCACAAGTTTCTCATGCAATGCTAATGATACAAATAATTTTGTAGTATCTGTAATCACGACCCGATTAGCCAAGTTTGATGAAGATAATTCTCATCAGGATATAGTTACAGGAGGGACCTATACATGGAATTGTCTTGTTACAACAGAAGTAGGCAAGGTCACACTTCAATGTAACAACGAGCTAAGACTGAATCCGGAAATTTTGTTAAATGGAACAGGTGTAAACCCCACAGTTCACCAAGTGGAAAATCAAGTAATTCTATATCATGAACTGCTTCACGGCCAATTGATGATTGATGCAATAAAGTACCCTGGAACTTGGAGGCATGAGATTTGTAACAAGGGTCCACAACAAGCAGTAGACTATTCGTATGCCGATCCTAATCATATCATAATCAATCCGCTACAATCCCAGTTTGCATCTGAGCTAATGGAGGCACAGGGAGGAGAAATGATTACTAAAAATGTAATGCCTAATGACACCCAAAATGGAAGATTTGCAATCAAGGTTTTCAACATCAATGATTATCCGCAGTTTGTAACTGGAGGTGAGGTGACTCTTAGGGCAGTTAACATAGATGAGACCAAATTTGGATCTTTTAACAATACAGTTCTTCTGGAAGGAACACTCATCAATAAAACAGAGTCGGGTATAGCGTGGTTTTACCTTATTGATAATCAAACCAACAAAACATCTACTTCGTACAACAATTCTACTGGCATCATATGGGCAAAAAGAGTAGCAGGTTTGTGGGCTACTGGACAAGCAAGTGATGCTGATTTTTACAATGTAATTCAATACCTGACTCAACAAAACACCGTGACACAAAATGACGAAGTGTCAAGCAAAACTGTAATTCCTTACTGGTTGAAGATCACTGCTTATTGGTGGTTTGAGGGAAAGATAGATGATGCAACATTTCTAAACTCGATTCAATATCTCATATCAAACAAGATAATTTCATAAAAATAGAACATGCGGTCGCCGGGATTTGAACCCGGGTAACGGGCTTGGAAGGCCAGTGTACTAACCAAACTATACTACGACCGCTCACACTGCCAATCTTATACCTACATAATAATTCTTTTTTCGCACTCGTATAGTATGCGAGAAATAATTATGTGAGCTTCAAGAGGATTCTTGTCAACTGATACAGTCTTATCAAAATGCTTCTTGATGTCATCAGAAAATTGTCCCTTTGCAAAACCTCCAACTATGATGCACGCGTTTTTGCCTGTTTCTTCTGCAAGCTGCTGATAGGAAGATGAGGCTCCCTTGCTTGAAAGTCCAATTATCTGCTCGGGGCTGATTTTTTTGATCAGGTCGCCAAAATTCATTTTTTTTATTTCTAGCAGCTTTTTTCCATCTTCTTCTATTTTGCCTTCTGAATATAATTTCTCAATGAGGCCTGCAAATCGGTGATAAGACTTGGGCAGTCTTACTGACTTGTCAAGGGATATCACCATGTCATCAATTGTGTGTACAAAGACCTGGAGTCTATTTTCAAAATAGATAGGTATGCTACAAGCCTCAAGAAGGCAGAAATGCACCAAATCAGGCCTACCTCTTTTTATCTCATTTTTTATCTTCTTCATAGCGGCAAAATGCCATGATACATCAAGAAGAATTTCAGATGGTTTTTTGTTAAATTTCTTGGCTGATGCAAGAACCGAATTGTGATTTTGAAGCTCTTTGGGTACTAGTTCCAGTGCTGATTCTGCTATTACTAGTGAAAGCAAGATTGTATTTTAAGGGTAGGCATTATTTAATCAACATGAAGGCTAGATTACGGGATCTTATCATAGAGAGAATGCAAATCTTGATTCAAAATGCAATATCGCACGCAAGACACGATCCAGAGATAGCTCAAAGGCAAGCGAGTCTAGCAAAGAGGCTGAGCACGAAATATCGTGTCAGAATGCCTTATGAGATGAGAATGAACTTTTGCAAAAAATGCAAGAAATTTATCGTTCCAGGATTCACAGCAAGAATTAGACTGGGCAGATCTGACGTAAAATCAATACGCATAACATGCAAATTTTGTAATCACACATACCGAAAAATAATAAAAAAACAAGCTTCCAAAGGTCAATGATTTATAAGACGAACTTTGAATTTTGGATTTTATGGCAAAGGCATATGACGTACCAGCAGATTTACTGATTACTAGGTTATCGGAGATTCTAAAGACTGAAGACATAGTCACACCCAGCTGGATTCCATTTGTCAAGACAGGTGCTCATGCAGTTAAACCACCACAGCAAAATGACTGGTATTACACAAGATGTGCTTCACTTTTGAGAAAGATCTACTTGCACGGCCCAATCGGCGTACAAGATCTAAGAACAATGTATGGTGGAACAAAACCAGTTGGATATGGCGGCGCACATCACAGAGATGCTGGCGGCGCAATAATTAGAACTGCCATACACAACCTGGAAAAGCTAGGCTATCTTGATAAAGTTGAAGGAAAAGGAAGAACCATTTCTCACGAGGGAATGAAAAAAGTTGATCGCGTTTCAACTGAACTACTAAACGAACTGGTTGCAAAAAATCCAAATCTAAAAAAATACTCCTAGTGATCTTATGAGTAACCAAGATCCACACGATGAGAAAAATCCTACTGATGCAGAAGTTACAGCCATGAAAGAGCAAGCCATGAGAACACTCTTGGCGCCAGAAGCAAGACTGAGATTGAACAATGTACGACTGGTTAAACCCGATCTTGCAGCCATGGTGGAGAAACTATCTTCTAGGTATGGCATCCCAGGGAAAACTGCATAACCAGATATCCGATGATCAACTAAAGCAGATCCTGCTTTCTATCCAGCAGCCAAAGCGCGATTTTAGAATAAACAGAAGATAAAACTGAGCGAAAATATATTAGGGGTAAATTAGTCGAAACCATCTATGAAGGCAGTCGTTTATGAAAAATATGCCCCAGACGATAATTACAAATCAATCTTACAAGTCAAAGAAGTCCCAGATCCAAAACCAAAACCAAACGAAGTTGTATTTAGCGTAAAGGCAGCAGCATTAAATTATAATGATATTTGGGGAATGAGGGGCCAGCCAGTTCCTGTTCCATTACCACACATCTCTGGCTCCGATGCCGCAGGAGATGTAATCGCTGTTGGCGAGGATGTCACAGGCTTCAAAGTTGGCGACAAAGTTGTTTCTCACTCAAACATGTCCTGCAGGGTATGTCAAGCATGCACCTGACGGACGAGAATATGACTGCCTGAAAAGAACCATCTGGGGATTCCAAACAGGGCCTCTGTGGGGTGCATTTTCTGAGATTACTCATTTACCTGAAGTTAATGTAGCAAAGATTCCTGACGGTGTAAGCTATGACGAGGCAGCAGCATCTTCGATGACACTGCTTACTTCTTGGCACATGTTAGTAGGCCGAGCAAAAATTCGACCAGGTCAAGTAGTCCTTATCATGGGAGGAGGTTCTGGTGTAGGAAGCTTTGGAATTCAAATTGCAAAACTGTACAATTGTACAGTAATCTCAACCGCAAGTGGCGATAAACTAGACAAGCTAAAACAGCTTGGCGCAGATTATGCAGTAGACCACAGAAAAGAAGACTGGAGCAAACAAGTAAGAGATATAGCAAAACCATATGGTGGCATAGATATCTCATTTGACCACATTGGTCAGACACACTGGAATGCTCAACTCACATTGCTAAAGTATCGGTGGAACACTTGTTTCATGTGGAGCAACAACTGGATATGATGCAAAGACTGACTTGAGACACATCTTCTTCAAAGGAACAAACATCTTGGGTTCAACACAAGGAACAAAGGCTGAGCTAGAGCAGGGTCTGTTCTGGATGGGTAAGAAGAAGCTAAAGTCAATAATTGATTCTTCATATAGCTTTGATAATGCCGCAGAAGCGCACACAAAAATGTTAACCGGTAAGGGACTCTTCGGCAAAATCTTATTGAAGCCATAGTCTAACCAACTTTATGGCAAGACTCTTACGCAGTCTTCTATTTGTACCAGGTAACAACCAACGTTTCTTAGAAAAAGCCAAGACACTTTCTGCCGATGTTGTTTGCTTTGATCTTGAAGATTCTGTTCCGCTTGAAGAAAAAAAATCTGCTAGAAATATCATCAAAGGAGCACTAGAAAAGCGCACAGACTATCAAGCTGAAATCTATGTTAGAACAAATTCCCCGATGTCGGGATTAATTGGAGATGATCTTGCCGTAATTGTTCAGAAGGGAATTGACGGCATAGTTATACCCAAAGTCAATAATGCAAGTGAGATAAAAAAAATAGAAAAGGCACTGGCAAATTTAGAAAAAAAGCGAAAATTAAAACCAATAGAGCTGATGGCATCCATAGAATCAACTGAAGGAGTAGTAAATGCATATTCCATTGCATCTTCAAGCAAACGCGTATCTTCCCTGATATTTGGCGTCTTTGACCTGCTCAATGATTTGGGAATAGAATATACAAAACAAGCAGAGGGAGCAAAATACGCAAGGGCAAAGATTCCAATAGATGCAAGAGCTGCAGGAAAATATGCACTGGATGCAATCTGGCAGGACCTAAACGATGAAGCTGGCCTTGAACAAGACTGTATCATGGCAAAGAATTTGGGATACACAGGAAAAACCATTATTCACCCAGGTCAGATTCAAACCACTCATGGGATATTTCGTCCAACAAGCTCTGAGATTGAATGGGCAAAAAAAGTGATTGACGCATATGCATCAGCAAAGAAAAAGAAGAAGGGCGCAACAAAGGTAGACGGAAAAATGATAGATGAGGTGCACTTTAAGAGAGCACAAACATTGCTCCAGTCTGTTAATTCTGCATGACTGTATAACGCACAACCGATATCTCCAGCGATGAACATAAATCATGTTTAGTCCATAAAATCGTTTGATGTTTACCGGAATTATTGAAGGGCTTGGTACAATAATGAAATTTGACAAGAATACAAAAACTCGCAGCGAAGCAAAGATGATGATAAATCTCGGCAAACTTGCAAAGGGACTGCGAGTTGGAGACAGTGTTGCAATAAACGGCGTATGTCTAACAGCAATACATATTGCAAAAGGAATGGCAAGATTTGAAATGGTTGGGGAGACAATAAAGAAAACAAATCTTGGCTCTTTAGAAAATGGTGATAGGGTAAATATTGAGCGCAGTCTCAAGATGGGGGATAGACTAGAAGGACATTTCGTACTTGGACATGTTGACGGGTCTGGAATAATTTCAAAAATAAATAAACAACCCAATCAAGTGCAGATCTGGATAGAATTACCAAAAGATCTATCAAAATATGTCGCCAAAAAAGGATCGATAACAGTGGATGGAATTAGTTTGACTATAGTTGATAAAATAAAAAACAAATTTTCAGTTTCTATAATTCCACATACCATGAAAGTAACAAATCTTGGATTGAAGAAAGTTGGCGATAAAGTTAATATTGAAACTGACGTTCTTGGAAAGTACATTTTATCAAAAGATTAACCATTTACCACTTTTGTGGTAATAACCAATTTTGTAGTAAGATTTATAATTATAATTCCAAGCTGATCATATCATGTCCTTAGAAGAAACCATAACCTCGCTGAAAAGAGGGGATTTTGTATTACTTCATGATGGAAATACTCGAGAAAACGAGGTAGATATGGTAGTTGCTGCTGATTTTGTTACCCCTGAACATGTTGCAAGAATGCGACAGGATGCTGGCGGGCTCATATGCTTGTCTTTGAACCATGCTTTTGCAAAAAACCTGGGCCTCAACTATATGCATGATATACTTTCTAATTCTCAAAATGTTGATGCAGAATCCAAAAAAATGATTATTGGAAAAGCACCATATGGAGACAGACCGTCATTTTCAATCTCAATTAATCATCAAAGTACCTATACCGGAGTCACAGACAGAGATAGGGCATTGACAATGTCAGAAATGGCACGTCTATACAAAAATCCAAATGAAAACAAGAAGGAAATTTTCAATTCAAGTTTTAAAACACCTGGCCATGTTTCCGTTCTTATTGCATCAGAAGGACTATTATCTAGTAGATTGGGACATACGGAGATGTCAGTTTATTTGGCTACTCTTGCAGGTCTGTCGCCTGTAACTGTTATTTGTGAAATGTTAGATTCAGAAACATATGGTGCACTTTCTGCTGAAAAGGCAAAAAAATATGCAAAGCAAAATGCCATACCGTATTTTGATGGCAGCAAACTCGTAGAATACGCCAAGGAGCATTAATTTTGAATATTGCAATTGTTGTGGCAGAATTCAACGATGAAGTAACCTCAAAAATGCTCTGAGGTGGCACTTGAAAAGGCAAGATCTCTTAAGATGACCATAAGTCACACCTGTAAAGTTCCCGGCGTATTTGATATGCCTCTTGTAATAGATATGTTGTTGAAAAAGAAGGAGGTTGATGCCGTAATAACACTTGGTGCAGTAATAAGGGGTCAAACAAAACATGATGAGCTTATTGCAAATGTTGTGGCAAAGATGTTAACCGAATTATCATTGAAGCATCAAAAACCAATTTCCCTTGGAATAACAGGTCCCGGAATGAGTGACAGACAGGCTCACCAACGAATAAGACCAGTTGCAGAAAGAGCTGTGGAAGCCGCACAAAAAATATTTGATGAATTAAAAAAGATTTGAGATGATTCAACTTACTATATTGAAAATAACTGGGTATGGACCATGGACTCTAACTTTGGGAAGTGACAGGGAACACAGGCTTCAGATGCTCCAGGCCTCGCTATACAAGGAGGTTCAAAACCTGTTTTCAGAGAGGAACTGTCTTGCCTTTCCTAACCGATTCGATGAGATTTTTGTTATAACAAATGGACTCACAGTAAGGGACCATGTGGAAATTCAAGAAAAGTTGTCAAAACTCTTCGATCTGGGCCTATCGATGACAATAGGACAAGGAAAGACTCCCTTTGAAGCAAACTCAAATGCAGACAATGCACGAAGGGCAAATCTTGTTTTGGACAGGGAACACAATATTTTCGGACAGTCTCTGCAAAATGGCGAAGACCTGGTACAGATAATACACATGGACGTAGATGGCTCTACATCCATTTCAGCCAAGAAGTCCCCCTACGAAGTTTCATCACTTATACTCAAGTTGTATTCCGAGATGTCAGAATTTTTCCTAAAAAAGAATTCTCTTGCATTCTTTATGGGTGGAGATAATTTTATGATAATTAGTTCATCTGTTGAACAAAAAACCATATCTGAATTTCTTGAATTGATAAAAAAGCACCATAGTATATCGTTTAATTGCGGTATAGGAACTGCAAAGACAGGAAGAGATGCCGCAAAGCTAGCAACCAAATCGCTTGACAAAATACGAGAGCTTCGCGATTCTGGCAAGGACGAACAGAGAATTCTTGAGCTTACATGTTAATACGAAACGTCAGCCTTCTTTATGGAAAAGACCTGGATTATATTGTTAAAACAAACGTAAGAATTTCTAAAAAATACATTGAATCAATAGGAGAGGGTCTTGCACCTCAGCAATAAAGAAAAAGTCATTGACTGCGAGGGCCTCTTGATGATGCCAGGTTTTGTTAATTCACACACCCACATAGGAGATTCTATAGGAAAGGATGTAGGAATCAACTCAGGTGTAGAATCAAAGATTCATCCTGTAAGTGGTTTTAAACAAAGAATTCTCAAGAATTCAGAGATTTCCCATCTTACTAATTTTATTAAAAATTCCTGCATTTCCATGATTAGAAAAGGAATAACCACCTTCATTGATTTCAGAGAGGGAGGCCTAGAAGGAGTCAACATACTGCAAAATGCATCTTCTGGAATACCAATAAGGCCGATAGTTTTGGGCAGAATAAACTATTACCAGGACTCTAAATTAATCAAGAAAAATGATTCCCTGCCAGAATCCCAAAAGATAGACCTTAAAAATCTTGTAAAAAATTGTGATGGCTTGGGAATAAGTGGACCAAATGAATTCAGTGATTCTGTCCTGAAACATTTTTCAAAACAAAAGACCATGCGCGCGATTCATTCTGCAGAGACAGAGCAAAGCAATAATCTATCAAAGAAAACAACACAAAAAACAGAAACACAGAGGGCATTGCTTGCAAAACCCGACCTCCTCATTCACATGACATATGCATCAAAAAGCGACCTTTTACTTGCTGCCAGAAATAAAGTGGGCATTGTAGTATGCCCGCGTGCAAATGGCGCACTTGCAGAAGGCATACCAAATGTTAGTCTGATGATGAAAGCAGGATGTGATATCATGATTGGCACCGATAATGTAATGATAAATTCTGCCGACATGTTCCGTGAGATGGACTATCTCTGGAAAGTTTCTATGGGAGTGAACAAGACACGAATATCTCCAAAATCTATACTAAAAATGGCAACAGTAAACGCCGCAAATGCACTTGGCAATAAAGTTGGAACCATCCAGAGAAACAGCTTTGCAGATTGCATATTCATAGAAAAACATGCAATTGATCTAGAGCCCATGCACAATCCATATGCAGCCATTGTCCATCGTGCATCAGAGGGAACAATTAGGGCAGTAATGTTTGAAGGAGAACTAGTACATGGCAAATTCTAAACCATATGTTATCCTGAGTGCAGCGATGAGCATGGATGGAAAGATAGCTACCCGTAAGGGAGAATCAAAATTTTCTTCAAGCAAAGATCTTGCCAGAGTTCATAGGCTTCGTGGTAGCGTAGATGCCATACTAGTTGGAAGAAACACAGTATCTGTAGACAATCCATCTCTTACGGTAAGACATGCAAAAGGCAGAAATCCACTTAGGATAATTCTCGATCCTAAAGCAACAATTTCTCCCAGCTCAAAAATTGTAAAAACATCCAAAAAGATCCATACCATGGCAATAGTATCAGAAACTGCACCATCAAGGCGCGTGTCTATTCTTGCAAAGAAAGGGCTGGAAGTTATCAAGTGCGGCAAAATCAGAATTGATCTCAAAAAATTGTTATCAATCTTAGCAAAGCGAGGTATCAGAAAAATACTTGTTGAAGGTGGAGGAACAACTAACTGGTATTTCTTGAAAGAAAAACTAGTTGATGAAATTATTGTAACTATCACTCCATACGTGGTTGGAGGCAAAGAATCTGTCTCTCTGGTAGAAGGACATGGGTTTGACAAAATATCGTATCCCTTAAAACTAAAACAAGTCAAAAGGATGGGCAGCGAGATAATTTTGCACTATACCATTTAGTGTTTCAAGTCATCGCGTAACTGATCGATTTTTACTTGCAGTGCTTTTTTCAACTTGTCATTTTTTGAAAGGTTAACAAGTTTTCCACAGGTGGGACACTTGAAGGACAAGTCTAAGGCTTTCTCAAACGTTAGTTTCTGGCAATCCATGTTACCGCAATGGTAAAAGTCTGCAGAATTTTCATAATCAATTCTTTGTTGTAGCCTCTCAACAATCTTTTTCTTCTGGTTTCCTATGAAATTGTCCACTTCGTCCTTTCTGGCTCTCCATCTGTAAACAAACCATCCTTTCTTTTCGTCCTTTACCCTTATTCCAGTTATCAGGGCTTTTCCAAAAAGATCATACAACACTTTTCTTACAATGTTAATTCTAAGGCCTGTAGAGCTGGCAATCTCTTCATCTGTTGCATCCTCTGTATTTAGCAGGGAGCGGGCCACCTTTAGGTACTCATCGCCGCCAATCAAGGCAGCTATCTTAACAAAAGGATCTTCATGCTCTACATTCATGTCAAAATCTTTCTTCTTGCCATATTTAATCAATGGTTTTATTCATTACTCTTTTTCCCTTTTTTGTAGGAATTATTTCACGCTGCGCGTTGCCAAGTTTCTTTTGCAATTGTTTCCCATCTAGTATTCTATCAAGCAAGATGGCCAACGCCGATATTTCTGAATGTGGCTGGTTTCCTATTGCTATGTTGTAATCTGCAATATCGTAAACTTCTCTTGGTACCTTTTCTGCCCCCACCACAACCAAGATCTTGTCTTCTTTTTTTAGTTCAGCCTCTATTGCTATTGATATTTTCTCCATACATTGTTAGATGAACAATTTTGTACAGGTCAGATTTTTTTGATTTGAGAGCTTTCTTCCAATCCTCGATTATTTCCACTTGAAAATCGCCTCCCCACATTTTGTTTACTTTGGAAACAGTGTCTTTTATCTCCGGATTGGCGTCATACATCAATATCTTTGATGCACCAAATGCCCTTGACACAAGTGCAACATGAGTGGTTACCCTATCGTCCCTTACCAATCTCTGGCCTATTCGTAAAACTTCAATCTTCATGGTTGATTTTTATTTCTTGTTTTGCTATTTCATTTTTCTCATTCAGTAAAGGCTGGTTTTCTAGTATGCTGTAAATGAGACTCTTAAGGGCTGGAATGTTTTTGCCCGTTACCGCTGATACCGGCAGGCATTTTTTATTTTCCTTCAAGCCCAGCTGATCTGCCTTGTCAATGATCTCTTCTTCTGGAACCAAGTCTGACTTGTTTAGAGCAAAAATTATCTTATCTTGATTTACCCCTATCTCATCAAGGGTAGACACGCAACTTCGGAACTTTTTCCTTAATTCCGGAAAGGGATCGCTTGAATCCACTACAACTATTACAATATCTGTGTAAACTAATTCCTCAAGTGTAGACTTGAATGCGTCAATCATGTATGCCGGAAGCTTGCTTATGAAGCCGACCGTATCAGATATCAGTATCTCAGTACTGCGCAACACTATTTTTCTTGTGGTTGTTGAAAGGGTAGTGAAAAGATTAGGACTCTCTTCTTTTCGCTCTCCAGTTAACGTGTTAAACAATGTAGTTTTTCCAGCTGATGTGTATCCTGCAAGTGAAATGGTCTTGAACCCAATTCTTTTTCTTGCCTGCCTGTGAAGTTCGCGTTGTTTTGATGACTTGACCAGCTTTGACTTGGTGTTATTCATTCTATTTTTGATATCATTGTGGTACACGTCTACTTCGAATTTTCCAATGCCCATAAAGCCTGGCTGCTCTCCCATCTTTGCAAGTCTTACTCGTTCCTTGGCTCTTGACATCTCGTATCTTAGATGGGCCAACTTTACTTGCAGCATTGATTCAGAACTTTTGGCTCTGCGCTGGAAAATTTCCAATATCAGCATTTCCCTGTCTAGAATCTTGGTTTTCAGAGTAGATGCAAGATTGTAATTCTGGCTGGGCCTTAGTATTTCATCATATATTATGACATCGGGCCTCAGAGAACCAATAAACTCCTTGAGTTCCTCAACCTTTCCTTCCCCTAGTCCAAATTTAGATTTGTTGAGGAATTTTTGTCGTATTATTTTTTTTATTTCATAGCCTGCAGCATCACAGAGAGCAATTGCCTCCTTGACAACGTCCTCTTTATCGTATGTTATCAGGATGGCAGAGTCTCTCAATAGGTCCAGTCCTTTTTTTCGTGTCTCATTGTCTTCGCAGACTCTTTTCTATGGTCATATTCATTACGATTTCAGCAATATCGCTGGCGTATTCCGCTATCCTACGTATGTTTTCGTTCATTCGTCTAACGCGGTATATCTCTTCATCATCTCTGAGTGACTTGATGCTGTCCAGGATCTTCTTTTCATACTTGGAAATTTCCGCACTCTTTTCCACTGTGCGCTCTGCCTGGTTGAAATCCTTCTTGAAAAGGGATAGACAAGATTCGTCAAGCACTGCTAGTGCAAAGGTATTCAATTCTTGGATTGGCTCAAGAACTGACTTTTTGATAGGTTTTTTAAATTCTAGAAGATCCTTGGCCAACTCTGTGGCATGGTCTCCAACACGTTCTATGTTTTTAACAATTAATCTATAACCAAGACAATGGTGCGGGCTCTCTATTCCCATCTCCTTTAACATGTGTTCATTTTGAATTGCAATCTTTAACTGTCGTATTATGTAGAAACTGAATCTGTCAACTTCATCGTCACTATCGATAACTTCTTCTGACAAGTCATAGTTGGCTTCTCCTAAAGCAAGCAACGCATCATTTTGCATGGATTTTGCAATTATCAGCATTCTCTTTAACGCGCCATCCACTGAAAGCTCAAAGAGATTTATCAGAACCTGGATGGTAAGCCCCTCTGTCGAATCTGCAATGATTTCTGTTCCCATCAAGATTCCCTTTACTGCCTCTTTGACAGCATTTCTTTGGGATGGTTTTAGTCTTCCAAGTTTTGGTTTAACGTTTATGATGTTAAATCCAAGCAAGTATAACGAAATAAGCTTCCTGATAATCACAGCGCCTTCATCCTCTGGTTTTATCTCAATAGTTGCATCTTCTGTAACTACAGGTTTGTTGTGATGTTTTAGTGGAACAATCTGTAACGTGGAAATTCCCTGTCGAACTACGGCCACTTGGTCTCCCTGTCTTAATCCCATGTCAGCAACCCATTGTTTTGGAAGTGAAACGATATAGGAAGACTTGCCGGTGAACTGTATTTTTCTCATCTCTTCGGTATTTCCCATATAATATTGCATTATGGTTTATTCTATATAGTTCTTCGGTTCTACTATATAGTATGGCATTCATTATAAAATAATTAGGGGCATTACAAATGAAAGTCAGTAATGGATTCCGTCTTGAAGATCAAGCATACTCTTGATGCCCTTTTTGGTATTGGCGTATCAAAATACCTGCCAAAAGATGTCAGATTCACCTATTCAAAAAAAACTGGAAGAATCCAGCACGTATATCAAAATGATATGTTGCTGTGTACATTACGAATAGATGGCGGGCTTGCAATCACTCCGAATTTTGCACAAATTCTAATGAAAAGCAAGAAATTTCGAGAAAACTGTGTAGAAGTAGACGATGACTCAAAACCATTTATTGAAAATGGCAACTCTGTCTTTTGCAGTCATATTACATGGTGTGGCAAGAACATCCTGATCGGCTCCGATGTTCCGGTTTTGCATGAGAACAAAGTCATTGCTGTAGGCAGGGCCATCCTTTCATCTCAAATGATGAGTTCTTTGAAGAGGGGGGTTGCCAGTGAAGATCAGAGATAGTTTAAAAAGTCTAGATTGAGGAATATGAGTAGAAAATGATGCGTGGCGGAAACCGGGAAATGCGTAGGATGTTGGACAGGATGGGCCTAGAAATGAAGGAGCTCAGTAATGTTCAAGAAGTCATAATCAAGACTGATACAAAGGAGATTATAATCGCAAAGCCGGCAGTCACCGAAATGAAGGCAAAAGACAACTCTATCTTTCAAGTAATTGCAGAAAGTTATGAGGAAAGGGAACTTGAAGTGCCGGTCTTTAGCCAAGATGATATAATGCTTGTAGCACAACAGGCAAATGTTTCGCCAGAAGAAGCAACCAAAGCATTAACTGAAGCCAAGGGTGATCTGGCAAGAGCAATACTTTTGTTGACAACTAAATGATCTCCATTGATCAACAATAGAATACAAAAAAACTTTAAATTTTCAAAGAAGCCAGATTAGTCATAGCGTATCAAACCCAAAGTAACATTGTGGTTGCAACTGCATACGGTAGATCTTATTTTAAATTCGTAAATACGTTAAAGAACCTGAAATTAGATTACGACTCTGTTCTGCCAGAAGAAATTACAAATTCAGATAGGAGGCTAGTCCTTACAACAGTTAGGGAATCGTCTAAAATACCAAGCAACTTTGTTCTATTTGATGATGAATTCGACTATGATCCTACAATAGTGCGGGGTAGGATAGAACAAAAACTAGAATCAGGAATTCATCATAGCTCATTAATCATAGGAATTGATCCTGGTAACAGAATAGGCCTTTCTGTGTTTTATTACGAAAAGGAGATAGAGAGCTCTATTTACACATCAGTCGACGACCTAATTTCCCATATTGTAAAAGTTCTTGTCGGACTGAATGCAGAACGTAAAGTAGTCAAGGTAGGAAACGGAAATATGCAAATTGCAAAACAGATAGCCAATTTGCTAAATCTTCGCTTTTGTTCCCATTTTGAATTAGAGTTTGTTGATGAGCGCAGAACATCACTTAGAGTTAAGAACTACAACAAGCGGGGAACACGTGACAAGTTATCTGCAAGATACATTACTCAAAGAGAAGGATATCGTCATCTTGTACTGCCACTTTCAAGAATAGGATAAAAAATCAAAAAGCGATCAACAACCTTTAAATATCTACTTTTGAAAATTGTTGAAAATTCGCAAAATTCTTATCTTTAAAATAACATACATATTTATAGAACATTTCTTCGTTTTTTCTGAAAACTGTTGCCCTGATCCCAGAAGATACATGTAATTTTTCTAAAAAAAAATGCTATAAATTATAAAAATTTCTGATCCATGCTTAAATTATACTATTACTATATGAAATTACACAAGGTAAAAAGTGACTATAGAATGACATGTAAAGGAATATGCACAAGATACAAGGCACAGAAGCCAGTAGGTACGGGCCGTTACGCATCAGGACAAAAAAGATGTCAAATCTGTGAGATCTTCATAAAATGGGAAGGTCTCTGGTGTCCTTGCTGCGGATACAGACTCAGAACCAAACCACGAAACCTCAAGTATAAAGCAAAACTACGAGCAAGAGTCGAGGCTGATCAATTAGAAGCTGTTGCTGGAAGGGCTATGGAAGTAGAAGAGATAGCACCAGTTGTGGCCAAGTCTACAAGAAAGGCAAAGACGACTAAGGCTAATGCTACTGTGGAAACAGAAGAGATAGCACCAGTTGTAAAGTCTACAAGAAAGACAAAGACAACTAAGACCAGTGCTATAAAGAAAGTAGCAATAGAACCTGTAGCAATATAGGCGCAGTTAGCTGATGATATCACAGGTCGGTTATAGAAAAAAAACCGCAAAAGTGAATCAACGAGATTTCTTAGTACAAATGGTTCCCTTCGATAATGGAAATTTTATTTCTATAACGGAGGGAAAAGAAAAGATTGGAACACTGGTTGTTTCAATTGGTTCGGTTGGACGTACAAGCACTGCTACAGTAATACCATCAAAATCCGATACAATTTTTCTAAAGATGGTCTCTGAGCGAGTTGCACTAACTATAAACGGAATCTGTATTTTTTCATTAAACATACAAAAAGAGCTAGAACTTGAAAGTATGAAGGTTCTAATGGATGAAGTAATGGAGATTATAAAACAATGACTGCGGACTTGCGAGGATATCTAAGCCAGGTTTCAAAGGCAAAAGAGCTGGCAATTGTAAAAAAGAGGTCTCTACAAAATATGAGATTGCAGCTGTTACTGCAAAACTTGATGGCTCAAAAGCAGTCTTGTTTGAAAACATCAAAGAAAGCAAATTTCGTGTTGTATCAAATCTTGTTGGCACAAAGAAACGATTTGCGCTTGCAGTAGGATCTACAGAGGACAAGATTCACGAAAAAGTAATCCATGCGATAAATCATGCATCAAAGCCCAAGATGATAAAAAAAGGCAGATTCATGGAAAATCATTCCCAAGACCTCTACGATCTGCCAATAATAACGCACTTTGAAAAAGAGCCAGGTGCTTTTATCACATCATCCATAATTTATACAAAAAATCAGGAGACTAGAACCCAAAACTCGTCTTTTCATAGGCTTCTCAGGCTTGACAAGCGCCACTTTTCAGTAAGAATGGTTGAAGGAAGACATCTGCACCGATCCTATATGTATGCCAAGGAGCATGGAGAAGACCTGCGTGTAGCCATCACTGTTGGAGTACATCCCGCAGTATCAATAGCAGGTGCCTATCAGGCAGAATGGGGCAAGGATGAACTTGAGATAGCAAACGAACTGTTATCCAAAAAACTGACACTTGCGGCATGTCCTTACTCTGGAATGCTGGTACCATCAGAATCTGAGATAGTCTTGGAAGGACGCATACTCAAGGACAAGACCCACAAGGAATGGATGGTGGAAATGCTCCGTACGTATGACTTTAAGAGAGAACAGCCAGTCTTTGAGCTTGACCGGTTGTATTTTAGAAACAATCCAATATTTCATGATATTTTGTCAGGGTACGCAGAACACAGATTACTCATGGGAATGCCAATTGAAGCAAAGTTAAACAAAAATCTCAAACAGGAGATGCCGCAGATAAAAAATGTAGTACTAAGTGACGGGGGATGCAACTGGCTTCATGCCATCGTGCAAATTTCAAAGAAGAAAGAATCTGATCCAAAGAAGGCAATCCATGCAACCTTTGGTGCGCACAGGTCTCTCAAACATGTAACTGTAGTGGATGATGATATTGATCCGTCAAATCCCGTGGAGGTTGAATATGCCATAGCAACAAGATTCCAGGCAGACAAGAATCTTGTGATAATACCAAAGGTGCGCGGCTCAAGCCTTGACCCATCAAGTGATCAAAAAAACTTACTTACAACAAAGATGGGAATTGATGCAACCAAACCTTTCTCAAAACGTCCAGAAGGATTCGAGATTGCAAAGATTCCAAAATCCGAAAAAGTTTCTCTAAAAAATTATCTCAAGTAAACTATCTTAGGACCGAATCTACCATAAGTGCAATAAACAAGATTGCAAGATATGGGCTGGAGAACTTGAATAGTGTCCAAGATGCCCTCTCTGAAGGTTTAACAAGAAGCCATATGCTCAATGCTATCATTATTGCGCCTGATGCTATTGCACTGTAAAGATATGTTGCATGGAACAAATGTTTTCCAGACGCATCTGTCATGAAAAATGGCAACACGCTGAACACGACCATCATCAAGGTAGTGCCAGCTATAACTCGAACCGATGTCTT
This sequence comes from Candidatus Nitrosotalea sp. TS, assembly GCF_011319465.1. GTDB lineage: Archaea > Thermoproteota > Nitrososphaeria > Nitrososphaerales > Nitrosopumilaceae > Nitrosotalea. Next base: position 12,528 of record NZ_RCMB01000018.1, on the reverse strand, counting down.
TTCAGATTCTACTGCAGTAAGCATTGGAACTTTTACTTTGTTGTAATCGTCCTTGACATGCAGTGTAAGACTCCAGATGTGCATTGGGATCCAGACAAAGACCAGTCCTGCCATGACCAATCCAAGATCCCACATGCCAGTTGTTGTCACTGCCACATAGCCAATCATTGCGGGTGCTCCTCCTGAGAATCCGCCCAAGACAATATTTGTTCTACTTCTTCGTTTTAGAAATTTACTATAAACTAGAATGTTGTCTGCAAGGCCAAATGCCATGAAGACACCAGCCCATATGTTAATTGCAAATGCACAGACTAGTGATATGCCTGCAAGAATTAGCCCAAAGTAAAATGCCTTCTTTGCTGGATAGATCCTTCTGCTTGGGATTGGTCTCTCCTTTGTCCTTTCCATGATGGCATCAATGTCCCTGTCATTGTAGTTTGTCAGTGTATTGGCTGCGGCAGAGCCTGCTATGACACCAAAGGTTACAAGTGCCCAAGTCAGGGCAGACACTGGAATATGATATAGATTAGAAGCAGTATATGTTGCACCCATTGCGGTAAAGACCAAAAGGTACCATATCTTAGGCTTGGTTACTTCATAGTACGTCTTAATTCTGGAACTGGCTTTTGTTGTTAGCACACTCTGTCCTTTTTGGAGACTTTTTGTTATTTATAGGTTGAAAATATTGGATTATTTAGGCAGCCTTGTAGGGCATTGGCTTTGTAGTCCTTTTCATCTCAATGAAGCTCTCAGAACGCTGAACTCCTTGTATTCGCCCAACTCTCTCTGATATGAGCCTGTGCATCTCATCGAGATTCTTGGCATACATTGTAACGATGATATCAAATCTGCCTGTTACTTCTGAAATCTCCCTTACCTCAGCTATCTTTAGCAGCTCCTCAATCACATGGTCTCTCATCTTAGAGTCCATGTTTATTCCTGTTAGGGCTTTAACGGTATATCCCAGTTCCCTGTCATTTACCACAATGGTAAAACGCTCAATCAGCTTTCTTTTGATAAGCCTCTTGATTCTGCTGTAAACAACAGAAGAGTTTACGTTTATCTTCTTTGATATTCGAGGAACTGAAATGTTTGCGTCCTGTGATAGCTCCGATAAAATTATCATATCTAAATCATCAACTTTTGCCATTCAAAACACCATTTATTGTGAATAAATGGATCTTAATAAACTTGTTATTATAATTTTTCTATAATTTGCAGTAGACTAGATGTAGCCTTTCTTGTATAGCATTTCAGCTAGCAAGACAGCTCCCTTGGCAGAGCCCATCTTCTCGTTATGTGAGAATAAGACGTACTTTATACCGTTATCAAAAACAGTGTCCTCTCTGATTCTGCCAACCACCGTTGTCATGCCGTCATTAATCTCACGATCTAATCTTGGTTGCGGCCTTGTTGGATCTTCGTGAACCAAGAGGTAGTCTTTTGGAGCAGATGGAAGGCCTGTGACACTTATCTTACTTGAAAACTCTTGCATGGCCTTCTTTACGTTCTCTGGATCAGTGTGAGACGCCATTTCGACGAAAACAGTTTCTGTATGTCCATCAATTACAGGAACTCTTGTACATGTACAGCTAACTTTCATTTTGGCAGGATCTATCTTACCGTCTATTAGTTTGCCAAGAATTTTTCCTGTTTCAAGTCTAACCTTGTCCTCTTCTTTTGGAATGTATGGAATTATGTTATCTGTGATATCTAACGCAGAAACTCCGGGAGACCTTCCGGCTCCAGACATTGCCTGCATTGAGGTCATGATTATCTTTTGTGCACCAAACTTGTCCAAGAGCGGCTTCATTGTAATTGCAAGACCAGTAGTGGTACAATTTGGCAGAGGTGCTACAAATCCCTTCCATCCTCTGTTTTTCTTCTGCTGATCTAAGAGTGCAACATGATCGTCATTTATTCCTGGAATCAAAATTGGTACATCTGCTTCATATCTATACGCTGCAGAGGTGCTAATGACAGGTATGTCTTGTGCAAATTTTGACTCGATATCTCTTGCAGCCTCGCTTTCAACGGAACTGAAAACTAGATCTAGGTTTTCTGATTTAATATCATCAACTGATTCAATTATCATATCCTTGACATATTCGGGAATGGGCTCCCTGAGATGCCATTTGAGTATGCCACTGTTTGGGTCTCTTATGGCCTCGACAAACTTTTTCTTTGCAGATCTTTCCGATGCAGCTATTTGCTTTACCTCAAACCATGGATGGTTATTTAGGGCCAACACAAATTCTTGCCCCACTGCTCCGGTAACGCCTATGACAGCTACTCGTTTCTTCATATGAAAAAATTCTGCTCATACAATTAATATTCCTTTAGCAGGGGATCCAAAACACAACTAAATACCCATGAGATATCATGAGGGTGTGAGACTCAGAGTAGAACCTCATGTTGCCAATCACAAAACAGTAGCCCATGGAGGAGTATATTCTGCAGGACTTGAATTTGATCCAAAAATATTGGATTTTAGCTCAAATGTCAATCCGTTGGGGTTCCCATCTACAATCAAAAATGACCTGAAAAAAAATTCTAACTTGTTTTCTGTATATCCTGATTCAGATTCAACTAGGCTAAGGACTCATCTGGAAAACTATACTGGAATTCCAAAAAATCAGATAATAATAGGCAATGGGGCAACTGAAATAATTTACAATTTTAGCAAGGCATTTTTGAACAAGCGTAATGTCTCAATTCCAATACCAACATTTGGAGAATACGAATCTGCGGCAAGACTGAATGGCGCCAGAGTTTCCTATTTTAAGACCATGAACCTAAATCAAGACATTGACAATTTTCTAAAAATAATTCCAAAAAATCACTGCATATTTGTTTGCAATCCAAACAATCCAACCGGAATTCTCACCAGCCAAAAAAACATGCTCAAGATCTTGGATCTCTCACATGACAAGTCTGTTCTGGTCTTTGTAGATGAGTGTTTCATAGAACTTGCTTCAAATCCAAAAGAGAGCATAGCGTCCAAGCTGCATGAGTTTGATAACCTCTTCATCTTGAGGTCCATGACAAAATCCTTTGGGCTTGCAGGCCTACGAGTAGGATATGGACTTGGAAGCAAGAAGATGATTGAAATTCTAAACAAGATCAAGATTCCGTGGAATGTCAGTGGCATTGCCCAAAATATTGCAATAAGGGCACTATCTGACAGATCACATCTAAAAAAGACAAGAAAATTAATTGAAAAAGAACGCAATTTTTTGGATAGTTCAATATCAAAGATTGATGGATTTTCATGCTATGGCTCTGACGCAAATTTTATTTTGATAAAGTCAAAAATAAGCTCAAAGCAACTGCAGAAAAAACTGCTGAAAAAAAATATCTTGATAAGGGATTGTAGCTCGTTTAGAGGACTGGACAGCAAATTCATCAGGGTTGCTGTACGAACCCATGATGAAAATCAAAGACTAGTCAAAGAGTTTGGAAAGCCATGACAAAAACATTAATGATTCAAGGAACGTCTTCTGGTGCAGGCAAGACAACTCTTGTCACTGCACTGTGCAGAATTTTTGCAGATGAAGGTTATAGGGTAGCCCCTTTCAAATCACAAAACATGTCATCATATTCTTATCGAAGTGATGATTTTGAGATCTCACGGGCCCAGGCAATTCAGGCCATTGCAGCCAGGACAGATATATCTCCACACATGAATCCAATTCTACTAAAACCCCTTGGAGATTACAAAAGTGAAGTCTTTGTCAAGGGAAAGTTCTATAAAAAAATGCGCGCCGATGAATATTACAAAAAGTTCTCTCTTACAAGAGGGCTTGACGTGGCAAAGAAATCGCTTGATAATCTAAGGGAACAATATGATCTTGTCATTCTGGAAGGAGCAGGTTCTCCTGCAGAGATAAACATGCAAAAATATGATATAGCTAACATGAAAATGGCCAAGCATTGTTCATCGCCAGTAATTCTGATATCTGATATAGACAAGGGAGGAACCTTTGCTAGTATAGTGGGAACACTAGATCTGCTTGAGGGAGAATACAAGAGATTTGTCAAGGGATATGTAATAAACAAGTTTCGAGGAGATATTGATATTTTACGTCCGGGCTTTGTGATGTTAAAGAAGAAGACGGCAGGCCAGTATTTGGGACAATCCCGCTCTTAAAATTTAATATCCCAGATGAGGATTCATTGCATGCAAATCCCAAACAAGTATCGTTTACCACGCGATACATACGATCCCTTGACAAAGAGATAGAGAATTTAAGTCGCGTCGTGAGATCAAGTCTAAATATGAAAGCGATACGTGGTCTTTTGAAATGATGCTAGTACTTGTTCTATCAGTTATACTTGCTATTTCACTTGATCTTGTACTTGGAGATCCAAAAAACAGATATCATCCAACAGTTTGGATTGGAACACTGATTGGCAAGTTTGCGCCATTGGTAAGATCAAATAATTCTGCATCGGAAAAATTAGGGGGACTGGTTCTCGTTGTTTCTATAGTGACACTTGTTGCTGTTTTGACATTTTACATTGGTCAAGTCTTTGCATATCTTGCCAGTCTTGATTTGAATGAATTGCCAAAGATTCTAGTCCTGGCAGGTTCTGTGTTTGCAATTGGATTGCTGCTAAAGACTACAATTGCAGTCAAGGGAATGCAAAGGCACGCATCACAAATCATGGACTCTCTGTCAAGAAATGATCTAGATCAAGCAAGGGCAAAACTATCCATGATAGTGAAGCGAAACACAAAAAATCTAGACAAGCAACACATCATCTCTGCTACACTTGAGAGCATAAGTGAGAATACAGTGGATGGAATCACAGGTCCTTTGTTTTACTTTGCATTTTTTGGACTTGTGGGGGCTTTTGTTTATCGAACAGTAAACACTGTAGATTCAATGATTGGGTACAAGACTGATCTTTTTAGAAACTTGGGATGGTTTGGGGCAAATTGTGATAAGGTGCTAAACTTTGTACCTTCAAGGCTGACAAGTTTGATCATGATACTTGCAAGCATAATTGTAGGCAGCAACTGGAAACACTCACTTGAAGTCATGAAGCGAGACGGTCCAAAGACTGAGAGCCCAAATGCTGGATATCCAATGGCAACAATGGCAGGAGCTCTGGGAGTAAAATTTGAAAAACTAGATCACTATGTCTTGGGTGACGGCAGCACAGAGTTTACAGAGAAACATTTCAAGACTGCTATATCTATAATGAAAGTTACAACTATTTTGTTTGCCCTGTTGTTTACAATTCCAATGGCTGTAATTTTGTCTTACTTGGGATGGTGGAGTCTTGTTTAAAGGAATAGCCTCGGTAATTTCATTTCTAACAATTATTCCGTCAAAAGGTGCAGAGCTTGATATTGTTGCAAAAAACATGTATCTTTTCCCAATCGCTGGTGCATTAATTGGACTGATGATTGGTGGTGCAGGCTATGGGCTCTCTTTGTATGTTCAGCCGTTAATTGTCGGCCTTGTTCTAACAGGAGCGCTTGTGATCATTACGGGAATACATCATACCGATGCTCTTTGTGATTTTGCTGATGGTATGATGGCAAAGGGAACAAAGGAAAAGAAACTCAAGGCAATGCGGGACCCCGCAGTAGGCTCGGCAGGTGTGGTTACTGTAGTTCTTTATGCTGCTGGAATGATAATGTCAATTTCAATGATGAAGGGTTTTGTTCTATTTGAGGCAATATTGGTTAGCGAGCTTATGGCAAAGTTTGCCATGGTTTTACAAGCAAACCGAGGATCTTCTGCATGGCAAGGGCTTAGCTCTCCATTTACACAATTTATGAAAAGTCCCGCCAAATTAGCCGTGGCATCTATACTGGCAATAGCACCTGCCATCATTCTAGGTGGCATTACTGGAATAATAGTAACAGGTGTTACTATTGGGATGTCATTTTTGCTTCTTGCTGTGGCAAACAGGAGCTTTGGGGGAATTTCAGGCGACGTATTTGGGGCAAGCAATGAACTTGTAAGACTTGCATCGCTGATAATTTTTGCATCAAGATGATCGGCCTTGTAATGTGCGGAGGCAAGGGTACAAGGATGGAGTCAGTCCAAGAAAAACTTCTTCTCAAATACAAAAAACCAATTATCCAACATGTTATTTCCGCATTAGACGAGTCTGGATGTTTTTCCAAAATAGTGTGTGCTACGAGTTGTAATGCTCCAAAAACATCCCAGTTTGTAAAGGATCTTGGCATGTCCACAGTTGAAACCAAGGGAGAAGGATATGTGGAAGATCTAAATCATATACTAGAAAGTTTTGATGATGATGTCTTTGTAGTGTCAGGCGACCTTGCATTATTAGATTCTGAAATCGTACAAAAAATTGTAAGTGATTTTGAAAACAGGAAATCATGGACAAGTGTCCTTGTAAGCAAAAAGTTCTTGGACCTGATTGGAGTAAAACCAGAATATCTAGTAAATTACAACGGGGAGGAATGTGCATTTACAGGCATATCGATTGTAAATCCAAAAATAATTGTGGGCATGGAACCTGTACAAGAATCATATGTTGTAATTGATGACAAGCGTGTTGCGATAAACCTTAACACAAAAAGCGACTGCGATCTACTCGGCGCTGCCTAGCACTTTACCGTTAATGTCTGCAATGGAACCTGTTGGTTCAGCCAATGTATTGCCACAGGCCTTGCATGCAACTGTGGTAGAAACATGAGAGTAAACAACACTTTCCTCTCCGCATTCTTTGCACTGAACTCGCTGGAATTTACTTCCTGGTTTTGGGATGAGGATTTGAGCCTTTTTCATTATGCAACCAAGCTCCAACTTTCTTAGTCTTATTCCTGGCACGTTCCATTTCTTTTTACATTCAGGACACGTGAAAATGGGTGTCATCTTCTTTGTAGTCTTTGCAGGCTTGGCTAACTTGGGGAATTTCTGACCACCGTATCCTTTCTTGTCTTCGGCGTGTCTTCTTTCACCTATTGCAGAGCCTCTTCTTTTTCCTGCCTTGTACAAGGAGACCTTCTGTAGCGTATGCTTCTTACACTTGCGACAGTATCGTCTGATCTCCTTGGGCATGTTCATAAAAGAAGACGATGGCTGACCGTAATTTAAACATCGCTTTAATAATGTATTTGTCCAAAGTCATTTTGTGAAGGCCAGCTCCCTTGCATCAATGATTGGTCCACTAAACAAAGTTGCAATGGGTGAAAAAAAAGCAGACATTGTATTGAAAAACTGCAAACTTGTTAATGTCTATTCGAGAGAAACAACGCCGCAAACACAGATTGCCGTTTTACAAGATAGAATTGCATATGTTGGAAAGGACGCATCGCACACTATCGGTGAAAAAACTGTAACCATTGATTTGGAAGAAAAATTTGTCACACCTGGATTTGCAGATTCCCATATACACATGGATCAGTATATCTTGCCTTCTGAGCTTGCAAAGCATTCTCTTCTATGTGGTACTACAACATTATTTTCAGATCCAATTGATATCGTAAGTGTTTGCGGATACAGGGGCTTTAGGGAATTCGTCAGGATGACAGAGAATTTACCAATAAGGGTATTTCATATGATACCGGGTGGTCTTCCAGTTGACAGAAAGTTTAGCCATGCAAGAACAATGTCACTGACAGAACAGAAGAGGGCCTTTGAGCTAGAAAATGTTCTTGGCATGGGAGAAGTATTTTCCTGGACCAAGGTCACAACGCAGGATCCAAAAACAATTCAAAGTATGAATTACATTCTTGAAAATGATGGAATCATAAACGGTCACACTGCAGGTGCTAGCGACAAGAAGCTAAATGCCTACATTGCATCTGGAATATTTTCATGTCATGAGCCAATAGACTATGATCAAGTGATGGAAAGACTACGACTTGGAATGTGGGTTATGATGAGGGAAGGATCGATACGAAGAGATCTTGATAAGATAATACCAAACGTACTATTGCAAAAAACCTATCTTGATAGGCTGATGTTTTGCACTGATGGAGTAACCCCAAAGGATCTCTTAGATTTTGGCATGATTGATCATTGTATCAGAAAATCAATATCTATGGGAATGGAATTGATAGATGCAATAACAATTGCATCCAGAAACTGTTTTGAATATTATAAGATGGGCAAAGACTTGGGAGGAATTGCTCCAGGCAAACTTGCCGACATTCTAGTTTTCGATGATCTAAACAAGTTAAAACCAGACAAGGTCTTCGTAGGAGGAAAATTAATGGTGGCCCACGGCAGACCTGTATTCAAAAATGCAAAACTAGCAATCTCAAAATGGATAACAGAAACGGTAAAGGTGAGGCGTAAATTTACAGAGAATGATTTTGTGGTCAAAAGCAAAGGGGACTCGGCACAAGCCCTTGTAATCCGGCTAGATACTGAAATTATAACAAGAAAGGATCATGAGGAGCTTTGCGTAAAGGACGGAAATGTGGTTGCTTCTCAAGAGAAAGATGTCTGGAAGGTAGCAGCAATAGATAGAACATATGGTACTGGACGGAAATGTGTTGGATTCCTGAAGAATTTTGGAGGAAAAACTGGGGCCTTTGGATGTACACAGAGTTTTCATGAAAATGACTTGATCGTAATTGGTTCAAATGAAAAGGACATGGCTTTTGTGGCAAACGAGCTAGTAAAAACACAAGGCGGGATGGTTGCTGCAAAAGATGGAAAAATAATATGTAAATTTGAAATGCCGGTTGCAGGGCTAGTCTCCAAATTGCCACTTGAGGAAGCAGTAGCCAAGTACAATGAGGTTGATGAAAAGCTAGTTGAGACAGGATGTCGATTTAAACAACCTCACCTGATCCCGCTCTTTTTACCGTTTCTTGCATTGCCAGAGATCAGAATTTTGTATAATGGCGTAATAGATGTAAAAAACAGAACCTATCTCAAAATTTTGGATGGATAAGGTATTAAAAGGGGAAACTAAATCACGAAAGAGAGAGATAATTTTGGCTTCAATTCAACAAACACCACAAGGTCCTGTTCTTGTGCTAAAGGAGAGCGCCTTGCAGCAAAAGGGACGAGATGCTCAGAAAAATAACATTTCAGCGGCAAAACTTGTTGCTGAACTAGTACGAACAAGCCTTGGCCCACGAGGAATGGACAAGATGTTAGTAGATGGATTGGGCGATGTTACAATTACAAACGACGGTGCTACTATTCTAAAGGAAATCGATGTTCAGCATCCGGCAGCAAAGATGATGGTAGAGATCTCAAAGACAGTAGATACTGAAGTGGGAGATGGAACTACATCCTCTGTTGTCTTTGGAGGAGCTCTTTTGGCAAAGGCTGAAGAACTCTTAGAAAAAGATGTTCACGCTACTGTAATCATTGAAGGGTTCCAGGCTGCTTCAGAGAAGGCACTTTCTCTTCTTCCAAGAGCTTGCCAAGCCTGTTAGCACAAATGAAAAGGAAATTCTTTTGAAGGTTGCAAAAACAAGCATGGAATCAAAACTAATCTCAGAGGACAGTGGCATGCTTTCAAAACTTGTGGTTGATGCAATCCTGCAAATAGCTGAAAAAGAGGAAGGAGGCAATAAAGTTGATCTAGATAATATCAAAGTAGAAAAGAAAGCAGGTGGCTCGATTAGAAATACACAACTCATCAAAGGCATTGTACTTGATAAAGAAATAGTTCATAGCGGCATGCCAACAAAAATAGAAAAGGCAAAAATTGCTCTGCTAAATTCCGCTCTTGAAATTGAAAAGACAGAGATGAGTGCAGAGATTAGAATTACCGATCCTACTCAGATGCAGATGTTCCTTGAGGAAGAAAATAGAATGCTAAAGTCAATGGTAGACAAGATTCATGAAGTTGGCGCTAATGTCCTAATATGCCAAAAGGGAATAGATGACATTGCACAACATTATCTTGCAAAACAAGGAATTCTTTCAGTAAGAAGAGTAAAGGAAAGCGATATGACAAAGCTTGCAAAAGCTACTGGTGGAAGAATTAGCAGCAATATTGACGATATGACTTCAAAGGATCTAGGTTCTGCTGAACTAGTAGAACAAAGAAAGGTAGGAGACAGAAAAGTGGACATTTGTTGAAGGATGTAAGAATCCAAAAGCAATTACCGTGCTAATTAGAGGTGGCTCACAAAGAGTCGTAGATGAAGTAGACAGATCACTTCATGATTCATTGATGGTAGTAAAAGATGTAATTGAAAAACCAGCAGTTGTAGCTGGTGGTGGTGCCCCAGAAGAATTTCTCGCATCAAGTCTAAAAGACTGGGCAGACAGATTTGAGGGAAGAGAACAACTTGCAATCAAAAAATATGCAGAAGCTCTTGAAATAATTCCGTTGACAATAGCCGAGAATGCTGGCATGGATCCAATCAATACCATGGTTACTCTGCGTGCAAAGCACAGTCAGGGTAAGAAATGGACTGGAATTGATGCACGAAACACAAGGGTAGCTGATATGTACACTCTTGATATCATAGAGCCAGTGGCAGTAAAGGAGCAGATAATAAAATCTGCAACAGAAGCCGCGTGCATGATTCTAAGAATAGATGATGTAATTGCGTCATCTGGTAAAGGAGGACGAGGTGGACCTCCAATGCCGCCAATGGGCTAGAACCATTTCATGCTAGAAAAACTAGACACCATTAACCTAGTAGATCCAGTTGTTGTTCTAAATGATTTTTTTCTTGATAGGATAATCTCAATATCTGATCTTGACAAGGTCTACAGCCAGATTATTGAGAAAAGTAAGCTTGGTGGAAGTATTCGTGGCATTCCGCAAAAGGATCTCAAAGGCGGTAATGCCACAAATGTCGCATATGCTCTTGCAAGGCTTGGTTGCCCAGTCTCTCTAATTACGGTTGCAGACAAGGCAGGATCTGCTCTTCTCACTGAAGTATTTTCAGAGTTTGAACACGCATCACTTTTTGTAATTGATGGAAAACCAGGCAGAACTACTGCTCTTGAATTTCAAGATGGCAAAAACATTGTAAATATAATGCTCTCTGATCTTGGCGACAATGAAAATTTTGGTCCTGAAAAGCTTGGAGCAAGGGAACAACAAGCACTGAAAAACTCCAAAGCTGTCATTGTGGCAAATTGGGCAAGCAACAAGAAAGGAACGGAACTATCAAAGTTTGCGTTTGAAAAATCTAGTGCTGCGCTTCATTTTCTAGATCCTGCTGATATACAAACAAGGCCCAAAGAATTCAAGGAAGCCCTAGAAGAACTTCATTTTGGTCTGAATTCTTTATGCATTAATGAGAATGAATGTAACATATTGCTCAAACAGTATGGCCTTGGCAGCCATCTCTGATGCTGAGCACACAAAAAAACTAGTTCTAGAACTGGCAAAGAAGATACCAGTAACAATAGATCTTCATACCGCATCTGGATCCTACTGGTCAAATGGAAGCGAGGTTGAATTTGCCAAGTCCTTTCAAGTCGAACCTGTTATTGCTACTGGTGCAGGAGATGTATGGGATGCAGCAAACATAATGGGGTATCTTGCAAACCTGAGTACGCAGGAACGACTCATCTTTGCAAATGGTGCATCTGCACTTTACATAAAAAATACACAAGGAAGTCCACCAACATTGCGTCAAGTATTGTCTTTTGTAGCAAAAAATTAGATCTAGTTCTAAAATGAACTAGAATTATTTTACATCAGTTTACTGTACTTTTTATAAGACAATTCCATTTTTTTGTCACAATGTGTTTTATGCTTTGGAAGCTTTTCAAGACATATCTCACAATAAACCTGGGTGGTTGGCTTGTGGCAATGTCTGCAAACAAGAGTTTTACATTTAGTACAATGAACGGTATCGTTACGCCCACAGACTATACACTTGATTGCCGGTCCTGCCTTGGCGTTACTATGTATTTTATGCATGTGACTTGATTTGAATTGATACTAATTTTAAATTTGGCATGATTATTGGACACTACTAGGCACATATTGACGACTGTCTCATTTTGTTGCTGATTCAATAGATGGAACTTACGCCTTTTTACAAAGAAAATACACATCAGCATTTCATAACGTTGTAAGGTGGTCTGTTTGGAGTTTATACTGTATTGAAAAACAAAAAGGGTTTAGAATCTATTTTTTACTTTTTTGATTCTTCGGATTTTTTTGCGGTATTCATGTCATCAGATGATTTCTTGTTACAAGAGCAAGATTTCAATTTTGCAATTATTTCTTTTAACATGTCTAGTACGACTTTCGCGGTTATATAAAGGCAGAAACCTCGAGGTAAGGACCTGATGGATTGACTATGTCAAGAGATTTGATGTCTAGATTATGACTTGATGGAGATAACCTTGCTGCAATCTGTGCACTTGATGATATTCTGTCCCCGCTGAATATTGTCAGAACCGCATCTTATACAAATGAGTATGTGTTTTCTTAAGCTTTTTACTCCAAAGAAATTCAAAAGTTCGAGCTTTATTACTTGATGCCATGATCCAACCGTAGTTAACTTGATTCTGTGGAATTTAATCAGTAGGTATGCACTAGAGTGCATTGCAAACATCAGTCATCCATTCTAGTGGAAATCAGGATACTATTTTT
>NZ_RCMB01000008.1 GCF_011319465.1 Candidatus Nitrosotalea sp. TS | reverse complement strand
AAAAGACGTCTTCAAGGACGGAAACCTCGTGCGTTCAAGCAAGTGTTTGAAAAATCGCCTGCAATTGTAAAATAAAATTCTAAAAATTAATCGCGTTTACTCCATTCTAGTCTAGTTTTTTTCTAAAATTTGTGGCTATTTTCAATATTTACGTCTTTTACTTTAGCTCTAAATCTTGTATCTTAATTGGTAAAAACATTTGATATTATTTATTATAATTTCAAACAAAAACGAAACAAAATGAAGGGGTTGCTATTCTTGGCACTATTGGTATCGGTAACATTGCTTGTTCCTGCTGCATATGCTGAGGATATGTGGGTTGCAGCAAAGCCTGACAAAAACAATCTTGAATCATATACTGCTCCTGTGTTTCTTGGAATATTTTCATACGATTCAGGCGCCCCAATAGTAAATTCGCCTAGTATCAGTAGCTCTAACCTGGTTACACAGGCTCCGACCATTGTCCCAATAATTCCAAATGTCGTCCCAGTGATTCCAAATGCAACTCTGATAGCACAAAATGTGACTTCAGATGAAAATGCCACTGCAGACTGGCTTGCGCAATTTAGTCCATTTACACCGCAAAATGCATATTCTACGTTTGTGTCCCAGCTAAATCAGACAGTTCAGGCCATCTTCTGGGGCCAGTTCAACTATACTGAACAGAAAACAAATGAGGGCCTTGCAGCGATGAACCAAGTCAAGCAAAATGGGGGCAGTGCAGAGCAGGCAAGAGAGGCGTTCATACAAAATGCAAGCACATCTAGAAGCGATATCACAACGGTCAACAATAACCTCAATGTACAGTATGGGCATGCAAACAGCACGGTGCAGCAAGAGTTTGACCAATGGGGAAACCTACGCTGATTTTATCTAGTTTGAAGGAATCTGTTTTGATAATGTTCTAGAGAACACTTGATATTATTGACTCATTTCCAATTATGGAACCGTCAAGTGTTACTATCTTTGCAGATTTTGGTGCCTTGATTGCATTTATCAGAGGCGAGATTGATTTTTTGTAAGACTTTTTGAATGTCGCATAAAAATACCTGTTAAATGATGGCACAATGATAATTTCTATCTCGCCTGCTGTGGAGGGAAATATCTGGTTTTTTTCCACTTTCATTGAAACCCACACTCGCTGGCCGTCCAAGACTGATCCTTCATGAAAATATACTGGATGAACATGACCCATGACGATCTTGGAAATGTGAGACAAGTTCTCAGACGGCATCACGTGGCCATGTGTCAGCAGTGTATCCCCCATCACAATTCCTGATGGACTGGATACTGTCACCCAGTCTGGAACAAGTTTCTGTATGTTGCCGTCGTGATTTCCTGGAACGACAATGGTTTCAATCTTTTTTCCAATCTCAAAGAAGAGTGGTACTATGTCCCATTCTATCTTTGATATTGATTCAACACTTGATTTTACATCGCCTAGCAGTACTAGAGAATCTGGTTTTTCTGACTCTATTATTTTCTCTAAACTCTGTATGGTTTCTGCAATGATTTCCTTTGGACCAATATGGATATCGTTTGCTATAATCTTGCTTTCAAATCCAATATGCAGGTCGGTCACAACAAGATATCTCTTTTTGTCTTCTAAAATCAGGGCAGGCTGTGACTGGACTAGTCTTGTTAGAACCATCAAAGATAATATGATTAGTTTTGAATTAAATTCTTGTGACAAGACGAGGCGACGCTGATTCTATAGTGTCCGAGAGAGGGGTAAAGCTGCACCATTTTGAGCCAAGCGGGCGAAAGATCTGGACTGTAGTTGGAAAGGAAAATGAGCATTGGCTTGACCCTGAGTTTGGGTTTTGCTCGTGTGCTGATTTTTACTATAATGCATTGAGTACGGGTGGAGAATGTTATCATCTAAAAGCTGTAAGAATTGCGCAGGAGCAGAAAAAAATAGAGACTGTGAAATTTTCTGATTCAGAGTTTGAGAGTTTTGTTTCTGCTCTTGTCAGAGACTTACTGTGAACAAGTCTTCTTTTGCAACTCCCTTCCACAGGCCAATCATGCCTTCTGGCTTTACCGGTTCCACCTTTGTTATCTTTTGAATCTTGATGTGGTCAGGATTTGGGGGCATCCACAGCATTGCCATGTAATCGCCTACGGTACCCACTGCATCAGGTTTTGCAGATGTGATTTTGTCTTTTGCAAATCCCTTTGACACTAGAGCGTCTACTGCCTTTTGTTCTAGGTCGCGTCTACCGTGGGTGAAAAGATAGACTGATTTTTGAGAGTCTATTGTGCTCATGGTGTGATGATCTTTTCAATCGTTAATCAATATTTCGACAGTGTGAAATTTTTGCCAAAATCAGTTGTTAGCTTTTATACGAGTCAAATAAAGAAAAATCATTGGTTGACATTTTAGTTGTAGGCTCTGGCGGACGCGAGCATGCACTTGGATGGAAACTCTCGCAGAGCCCAAAGGTTGGAACCATATATCACGCGCCAGGAAACGGTGGAACCTCAAATAATGTGGATATCGAGGTCCACGAGATTGAAAAATTGGCGCAATTTGCATCTGAGAAGAAATGTCTTACAATAGTGGGACCTGAGGTGCCTTTAGCTGCAGGAATTGTGGATGTGTTTGCAAAAAAAGGTCTTGCAATATTTGGTCCAACACAGGATGCTGCAAGGATTGAATCAAGCAAGGTCTGGGCAAAAAATTTCATGAAAAGAAACGGCATCCCTACTGCATGCTTTGAGATATTCGATGACGCGGCAAAGGCAAAAGAATACGTAAAATCAGTTAGCTATACTCTTGTAGTAAAGGCAGATGGCTTGGCAGCTGGAAAGGGTGTTATTGTATGCAATGACAAACAAGAGGCAATCTCTGCAATTGACAAGATCCTAGTTGAGAAGAGCTTTGGTGCATCAGGTGCTCGAATTATTTTAGAAGAGAGAATTGACGGTGTAGAGGCATCATACATTGCAATATCTGATGGTACTGTTGCGTATCCAATGGCCACAAGCCAGGACCACAAGCGAGTCTATGATGGTGACAGGGGACCTAACACCGGTGGTATGGGTGCATATTCTCCAACTAGTGTCATTGATGATACCTTGGCACAAGATATCCAGAAAAATGTAATTGAAAAAACTATATCTTGTATGAAAAAAGAAGGTACGACATTTTGCGGATTTTTGTATGCTGGAATAATGGTAAAAGACGGCAAGCCTTTTGTTTTAGAGTTTAATGCAAGGATGGGCGACCCAGAGTGCCAGCCAATACTGATGAGGATGGATTCTGACTTGGTTGATTACATCCAGGCAAGCATTGACGGAACACTATCTAGTCTTCCCAAGATATCATGGAAGCGTCAGAGTGCAGTATGTGTCGTACTTGCTTCGAAGGGATATCCAGAGTCTTACCCAAAAAATGAGGAGATTTTGGGTCTTGATGCGCAAGACAGTAACTCGTATGTGTTTCACGCCGGAACAAAACGTGTTGATGGCAAGGTTTTGACAAATGGTGGACGAGTGTTAGGTGTTACTGCAATTGGTGACACACTGCAGGGTGCAATCTCTAATGCTTATGCCAGAATTGAGAAGATTGGATGGCCTAGCAAATACTGTAGAACAGATATTGGGAAAAAAGGACTTGGATCCTCAACGGGTCAGACATGATCAAGATTTAAAAGTCCTAGGGCAATTTTCCACTTAAAATCTCATCCAGATCCTTTTGGGCATTGGGATTTTCATGTAAATACCCAACTACAAAATCAACTCCCAGTTTATCCAGAAATAAAACTTCTAAGCTTTTGCCTTCGTCTGACAGCAATCTTCTCTTTACTAATCGCCTTACTATGGCATCAAAACTTTCTTTAACCCTGTAAAAAGATGCGATTTTTTGCCAGTTTATCTTACTTCGTACCTTCTGAAGGCTTGTGTATCCTTTTTTACTAATGATTCGTTCGTTATACATTTGAATGAGAATCGCTATCTCATAAGGTACTAATGGCATATGTTGTATAGTTATACAGTAAGTTATATATTAGTATACAACACATAAAGATCATGATTTTGAGGAAAAGAACTGATTTTGTTACCGCTATTCACAGGGTTTTGGAGATTCTAAAAACAGGAGAGCCTTACACATTAAACAAACTTGGACAAGAAACGAATTTGAATTTTCGCACGGTAAAAAAGATCCTTTCGGTGTTAGAATCTAATCAAACGTTACTATCTGGAAGATCACTTGACGTTTCAGAGCTTGATAATGTAACAGTTGTACGAATAAAAGAAAAGATTGGACTAACATTCTATCCAGAGAATATTCAGAACTTGATAATCAGGACCATGTATTATCCAACATCATCAAGAGAGGAAGAGATCCTAGTGTACCTATACTTGAATAATGCCATAAACATCTCTTCTGCAATACATCTACCAGAAGATAATATTTTAAAAGAACTAACAGAGGCAGAACACGTAGAAAAGACAGACAATGGAAAATACTATCTAACGTCTGACGGTCAATACGTGGCAAAGGGTGCGTTGAAACTTTACCCTGAATTAGCGAACATATCTTCGAATTCATCAAATAGCATGCATGCGATCAAAATTGAACAATTTATGCAACTTTCTATTCCTTCTGGTCCGAATATGCTTCTTCTTAGAAGCAAAGCACAAGCTAGGAAGAATATGTCATGACACGGGAACTTGTTATGGAATGTAACAACTACATGGGTCCTTCATCAATAGATCGATGTAATATGATACAAGAGTACGTAGCACAAACTGTTCGTTCTGCATGTAATTTAAAAACTGTAAAAATGATCGAGGTAGAAGTAATGCCAAATCTTATTCAGCCAACTCTAGTTATCAAATACGAAAATGGTGAGCCGTCACAACTTGTAGAAGTCGTAGACAAAATTTTGTTCGACATTGGAATTACTGCAATAAAAGCAGTTGTGAATGAGGTAGTTACCAAAACAATAGAAGGAGCTCTTACAGGCGGCGGTGCGGGCCTAGTAGCAGGTGCCACATCTAAAAATGCAAAAGCTGCCTTGGCAGGCACGTTTCTTGGAGCATTGCTTGGTGGGATAATAGGCAATTTTATTGAAAATCGTATAGCTGAACTTGTTTCAACTAAGGAACATGGCGGATGGATTCACCAACCAATCTTACAACAATGATGATTGAGATGTCATATAGAATAGAAGATCTTGAAAATGATTCATCTTGGATCCGTTCTATTGGAGAGAAATTAAACAAAATCCACTTTAGAAATGGCCATTGGCATGCAGAATGTGATCCTAATACAGGATTTTGTGAAGTTCATTATGATAAACATGATCCATATGAATCACCTGTCTCTTTGTTAAAGCACATGGTTCAAAGTCCTTTAGGAGCACTAGTCTTAGGAGCTGCAGGAGTGGGAATATTTTTCTTAGGAGATGAAGTCTTGAATGACGGCAAAATACGTAAGAAGTCTAAAAAATTCTTTTCTATGTTTTAGGATAAATTATCTTGTCTTCTGTAACAATGCAATCCATTTTGATATCATGTCCGTCGTGCGGCATTGCCTTTACAACCTGTTTTGAATACGACAAGGCAATCTTCTTTGAGCGCTTGCCGTTAAGATACCTGTCATAGTACCCAAATCCATATCCAAGCCTATATCCGTCCGCTGTCAGCGCAATTGCAGGCACCAATACAACATCAATCTTCTTGACAGTCTCACACCTGTCTTTTGGCTCCATCACAGAAAAGTTGCCCATCTCAAGGTCTGAAAAACTAGATATCTTCTTGAAGACAAGATCGTTTTTTTCAACTTTTGGAAGCGACAACTCTTTTCCGGCATTTAGTATCTCCTGCATGATATCCTGCGTATGAACCTCGCTTCCTATGGAATAGTACACCCCAACACTCGCTGCATTTCTGTAATACTCTATCTTTCGCAGGTTGTCGCGAATCTTACCGCTTGCTATTTTTATAAAATCAAGCGAGGTGCCATCTCGCTGGTCTAAGAGCTGTTTGCGAAGCTGCGCCTTTTCAACGGTTTGTGACAAATCCCTTACTAATTGAAGCTGCAGTAACCGTGTTTCTTAAAAGCATCGCTCTAGTCATGGGACCTACGCCTCCAGGAACAGGCGTCGCATATGATGCCTTTTTGATTATTCCTTCGTAGTCTGCGTCTCCTGCAAGCTTGCCGTTTACCCTGCTTGTCCCAACATCAATTACGACTGCGCCTTCTCTTATCATGGAATCAGTCAGGGTAAAGTGCGCCCTGTTGCCTACTGCAGTAATCACAATATCTGCACCAAGGCATTGCTCTGCCAGGTTTTGGGTCTTTGAATGACACGTGGTAACGGTGGCATCTCTTTCAAGCATCAGATGGTATAGCGGCTTGCCAACCAGGTTGCTTCTGTTTATGATTACAACGTTTTTTCCAGACAACTCGATGTTATAGTAATCAAATAGCTCCATTATCCCAAGCGGCGTGCATGGCTTCAAGATTGCACGACCCGAGGCCAAAAGTCCTGCATTGTATGGCGTAAGGCCGTCAACATCCTTTATTGGTGATATTCTAGATATGGTAGAAAACTCGTCTAATAATTTTGGTAATGGCAACTGGACCAGGATCCCGTGAACCGTCTTGTCATTGTTTAGCAGATTGATTAGGCTGTCAAGCTCCATCTGGGTGAACTCTTGCGGCAGCCGGTGGTCTTTTGTGGTAATGCCAACGTCTGCACAGTCTTTTTGCTTGCTTGTGACATATGACGAGGATGCGGGGTCATCGCCAATCAGAACTGTTGCAAGACACGGTTCCACTCCGTCGTTTTTGAGCTCTGCAACTGATGCCCTGACTAGATCCTTGACAGAATTTGCAACTGCGACACCGTCTATCTTTTGTCCTGTCAAACACTTTTGAGTAATTTTTTGGATATTTAATCTTTGGAATTTATTATCTCAAACTACATTGATTTCTCATGAACCTAAGGGAAGCAGAGGCTGTAATCCGGGAAACACTTGACCAGATAAAAAAACATGAAATCGAACTGCACCAAGGATGCGTTGCGTGCCATGTCATATTCTCAATAACACAAAAGTCTGGAAGATCAGAACAAGATGCTGCAGACTTGATGTCTCAGGTATTGACAGGAGACCCAGAATTGAATTCAGAGCTAATCGAGACTGTAGAGCAGATACACATGACAGAGAGAAACATGGGATGCGTATTTGCAGCCCGAGAGCGAGAGTCAAAGGACAGCTACCTTGAAGCTTACTTTGCAAATGTGCTCGATGAGCTTGCATCAGACCTAAAGCATGCAACACATGATGTCATACTGCGAAAGTTACTGCTAAGCTACATGTCGCTATATCTGGCGCAAACAATTGGGGTGGACTATCATGCAGCAACAGAAGAGCTGTACTATTTGCTTCGAAAAGATGATGGAAAAAATTCCAAGATTGCATACCTTATTGCAAAATTTGAAGAAAAGATAAAAAAGCAAGAATCTGGCATGCGCTAGAGTCATTAAGATCTCAGGTGGATAAGAGAATCATTGAAGATAGAGTTTGATACAAAAAAATACGTAAAAGACATCTCAAAAGGAAAGTCATATTTTCACACATTTCTAAACCGTGAGAATATCGCAGCAGGCGTACTCAGGCTGGCACCAAGTCAGGAAGACACGCAGGCTCCTCATGAAAGCGATGAAGTGTACTATATCGTAAAGGGGGACGGATTTTTGAACATTGGAGGAAAGGATTACGCCATATCAGAAGGAATGTCGTATTTTGTGGCAAAAAACATTGAACACAAGTTCCATGGAAACAGGCAAGAACTAGTAGTTGTCTATTTTTTTAGCGGGCAAGACTCGTAAGGCCTGTATTTTAGCGCAGGCTCGATAATAGTTTTAAACATAATTGGCAGTTAAAGCTGAGTTGTCCTTTTATGTAAAAAACTTGGCAAAATTCAAAATTGAACAGAAATCTTGCCATTCTTGTACTGGTTCTAGTATCGACGATATCTATCATGACAATGTATCCCGTATATGCAACAGGCTCTGGCCCAAAATGGGACGCACGTCCATATTTTCAACTAGGCGGCAACGCCACCTCATCTCCAGAAGGACTTAACACAACTCAGGTCTGGAACGCCTATGGCTTTTCCAATTTAAGCTGCTCCATGGCAAGCAGCATGGGATGGGATTACGTAAACCTCTGTGGACATGGACAGGTAATTGCAATAGTTGATGCCTATGACGATCCTACAATCGAGAACGACCTTGCAACATTTGACAGTCATTGGGGTCTGCCTGACTGTACCGGTGCAAACGGGTGCTTTGAAAAAATAACCCCTGACGGAACTCCAAGCGCAAACTCGACGTGGGCACTAGAGGAGTCCCTTGATGTAGAGTGGGCACATGCAACAGCGCCTGGTGCAAAAATAATACTTGTTGAATCACAATCCGATAAATTCCAAAATCTACTTTACGCGATAAATTACACTGAAACCAAGACCGGCGCAGAGCAGATCTCAATGGGCTGGGCCGTTCCAGAATTTCAAAACGAAACTGTATATGATTCATATTTTGCCAAGTCAGGCATCGTCTTTTTTGCACCTTCAGGAAATGGACACCTATACCCCTCTGCATCTCCATACGTGCTATCTGTTGGGGGAACAACACTTGGCGTATCTGCAGTAGGTGTGGTAAAAAGCGAGACTGCATGGAGTGGAAGCTCTGGCGGACAAAGCTATTATGAACAAGAGCCACAATATCAGACAGTATATGGTATTGACAGCGGGGGCAAACGAAGCGTGCCAGACATATCCTATGACGCAAACCCAAGCACTGGCTTTTCAGTTTATGATTCTACTGTATACAACAACAACCAGACAGGCTGGTTTCTAGTTGGAGGCACCAGCGCAGGTGTACCGCAGTGGGCAGCAGTTGCAGCAATTGCAAACAGCCAAGGCGCTGGACTTTCATCGTACAAATTCACGGCAAGCTCTAGTCTTTACACTGCCGCCACTGGCACCCTATATTCTGCCAATTATAGAGACATCACTCAGGGGGGAACTGCTATCAACCCGGCAACACAAGGGTATGACTTTGCATCTGGACTTGGAAGCCCTGTATCCAACAAACTGGTCTCTTTTCTGTCACCCAAACCAACAGGATCATCAATCCCGCTAAATCTTACTGCAGTTGCATCAAACAAGCACATATCGCTTACATGGCAGCCTCCATCTTTTACTGGGGGATCTCAGATAACAAAATATCATGTCTACAGGGGTGCAGCACTTGGAGGAGAAATGATGATTGATACAATATCTCCAACCAACCAATCCTATTCTGATTCTTGGCTTGAAAACGGGGTGACATATTACTATTATATCACTGCAGTAAATGCAGTTGGAGAATCGCATGGCTCAAACGAGGCAAATGCCACTCCGGGAATCGCGCCAGCTGCTCCGCAGAACCTTGCAGCTGAAATGACAGGTGACAATGTCTTGCTTACATGGCAGCCTCCATCTTCTACTAACGGCTCTGCAATAATACAATACAACGTGTATCGCGGCACCTCTCCAGGTGGAGAAGTACTAATCAAGTCAATCTCAAACAAGACTACATCATATGCTGATAACACTGTGCAAAGTGATCAAACCTACTACTATTATGTGACTGCAGTAAACACAGACGGAGAATCTGTACCAACAGGCGAGGTCTCAGTAACCGCACCTGCAACAGTACCATCATCACCGCAAAGCCTAGTAGCAATTGCATCAAACAAGCAAATATTGCTCATGTGGCAGGCATCTTCTCTGACCGGCGGCTCTCCGATAACAAAGTACAACATCTATGGCGGTGCATCCCCTGGAGACGAGACGTTTGTTTACTCTGTCTCGCCTAACGTCTTGCAGTATACAAATGTCGCACTTGTCAACGGTGCAACCTACTATTATTACGTGACTGGAGTAAATTCTGTTGGGGAATCACAAAAATCAAACGAAATATTTGCCACTCCTCGTTGATATTTTTTATACAAACCCTGCTGACAAATTAAAACCCGAAAGATACTATACTTGCCTAGCGCAGAACAACTTTTCTACCACTTGTCTTTATCTTGCCTTCTGCAACAAGTCTGACTGCCTTGGGATAAATTTCGTGCTCTTGCTTGAGTATCCTCTTTGAGAGGCTCTCTTCTGTATCATCGTCTTTTACCTTGACTATTGATTGCAAAATTATGGGGCCTGTATCGACTCCCTCGTCAACAAAATGCACTGTGCACCCTGAATATTTTACGCCATATTCAATTGCCTGCCTCTGTGAATGCAGTCCTGGAAATGCAGGCAGGATTGCCGGATGTATGTTGATGATCCTTCCCTTGTAATGCCTGATAAATTCTGGACTCATTATTCTCATAAATCCTGCAAGACAGATTAGGCCATTTTTTGGAGCGACATTGTTTTCTTCAAGTACTGATACTAGTTTTTTGTCATACTCCCAGCTGCCTCCCTTGAGTCCTGAGCTGTCAACTGTTACAGTCTTGACTCCAAGTTTTTGCGCAATCTTCAACCCTGCTGCACCAGGCTTGTTTGATATCACAACTGCAGGATGAACTGGAATCTTTTTCTTTTTGACTGTACGCAGTATTGCCTCCATGTTAGAGCCTCGCCCTGAAATCAGGATTGCAAGATTTTTCATTATATCCTGATCCAATCTTTGCATAAATAAACATCTTCTGTAAGATCAAAAAAGATCGTGTTCGAATCGCTTTAGATTAGGTGTTACACCGGATCAATCTTGCAATTTATATCAGATGCAATTCCATCGAAATCTCAATTTGAGACAAGTCGTAAAGATGACATCTAATGGTATTTTTGTATCAGGCCAAGACGGCACCAAGATACACCTTGATCCAAAAAAAGGAACAGGTGAAGGCATAACATTTGTGTCCCATGCCCATATAGACCACCTTCACAGGCAGAGCGGGGGGCTGGTCCTGACATCACAGCAGACAAGCGAGATTGCAAAAATGCGGGGATATTCTATTGAGAACTATACTGAAGAGTATGAGAATTTTTCACTTATTGACGCAGGCCACATTCTTGGAGCAAAAGGGGTCTTGTTTGGCGATGGCATCTTCTATACTGGAGACATTAGCACGCGAGGACGCGCATTCATGAAGGGCGCACAGGTACCACGATGCAAGGTTCTGATAACAGAGTGCACATTTGGGATGCCAGAATACGTGTTTCCTCAAGTGGAAGAAACAGTCAGGCGTGTCAATGAAATCATATCTGACATGTACTCTAGGGGAAAGCCAGTCATTCTCTTGGGCTATGAGCTTGGAAAAGCCCAGATTCTGTCATACTTGTTTTCACACTGGGTGCCATACTACCACGATTCTGTAAAAAAAGTAAATGATGTCTACAGAAGGTTTGGCGTAGACCTGCCTGATTCTCTTGGGCATTCGCAGGCAGAGAGTGCGGGGCTTTTGGACAAAAAACCATGGCTTATGATTGCGCCAAACATGAGCGGCAAGAATATCTTTGTGCAGCACATGAAATCAAAATATGACGCAATAACAATTGGCTTTAGCGGATGGGCACAATCTCCAAGGTTTGCATTTGCGCGACAGCATGATTATACCATACCGCTCAGCGACCATTGCGATTACAACGAGCTTGTACAGCTTGTAAAACAATGCAATCCCGAAAAAGTCTACACCGTACACGGATTTGTAGAAGAGTTTGCGTCAGATTTGGTCAAGATGGGTTATGATGCACAACCACTGACTGAAAATGCACTAGATGATTATTTTTAAATATAAATCCTAAAATAACAAACTCCAATTAATTCATATTTTTTTTATTAAAATATTCGGGGGTGTGAATTGAATTGTTTTTTGATCTCTCCAAAAGATTCTTCAGTATTGTGTTTATCTCCTGGAGTCGGGCGTTTTTTACTGCAATCTCATCGAGCAGTTTCTCTTTTACTTTGAGAACCAGTCTGTTTGTCTCAGAAACTACCTCGTTGATATCATAAGGCTTGTAAATTATGGCAGATGCGTCAAGCTTTAACAGTTTTTTCCTAGTCTCCTCTGTTGCATCAGCTGTTATCAATATGACAATGGCATCTGGCTGCATCTCTCTTATTTTTCCTAGAGTGTAAAATCCGTCGGGGTTTTCCATCATGACATCCAAGAATACTACATCTGGCTCTAGTTTTTTGTAAATCTTGACTGCCGTTGCTCCGTCGTATCCTTTTCCAAGTACATTGATGCCTTTTATCTTTAAAAATTCACAAAGAACGGAGACCGTGTCAATATCATCGTCGATAACTATGGCAGTAATTCCTGGCCTATCAGGGTCTTCGCGTGACTCTGCAAGAAATTCCATTTATTGATTGAAACCCCAAGTGTGTATTTTAGATAATTCTTGTCTGGTTTAAACAAACTAATCTGAAGAAAACTTTCTCAATATCCTGTTGTATGCAACGCCGAATCTGTGCGCCTCGTCTCTTGCATACTGGAGAACCTTTAGCGCAGAATTGTTTTTTGGCAAGACAATTGGGCTTTTTAGGTTTGGGTGGTAAATTTCTTCATTTTCTTTGGCAAGTGAAATGATAGGTATGCTGACACCTGCAGTTTTTAGCGCGTCTTGTGCGGCGTTTAGCTGACCCTTGCCGCCGTCTATGAGTATCAAGTCAGGCATCTTTGATTTTTCCTGCCGCAATCTCAGGTATCTTCTTTTTACCACCTCGTTTATCATTGCAAAGTCATCTCTTCCCTGTACTGTTTTTATTCTAAATTTTCTATATCCTGATTTTGATGGCTTGCCGTCAACAAGGCACGACATTGAAGCCCACCGCATAGTCTGCGCCATGGTTTGAGATATCAAAACATTCTATGGTTCTTGGAATGTGTTCAAGATTCAATTTCTCTTGCAGCTCAACCACTGCAGGGTCTGCGCCCTTTGACAGTAAGAGATCAATATTTTTCATTACAAGTTTTATCATGTCTTTTCGTTTTCCGCCTGTTGGTATAATGATGTTTACCTTGAATCCTCCAGTGC
>NZ_RCMB01000013.1 GCF_011319465.1 Candidatus Nitrosotalea sp. TS | reverse complement strand
GTGTAATTTCTTACTGCGAAACTAGCGACTGATTTTTTTAATTACTGTGTTAATCTTCAGTACCTACTTCGAATCAAAAATATTTTTTGGCATTGGATGAGAAATTGCTTGTATGACACCAAAAAACGTCCTTTAATTTTGTTCAAAGGCAATCTTATACATGAGTGAAGAGACTATAACAGTTCCAAAACAAGTGTTGGCCACGCTGGCTGAAAACAACAAGATGATTTTAGAAAAGCTTGAAAAGATCTCAGAGAGATTGAAACCAAGAAACAGAAGAGCTTTCTTTAGCTTTTTTGCTTCCTGCTGACAAATCCCTGAATCATTTTCTGTTGCTGTAATATCATTTCACGCAACTCGTCAATCTCATTTCTAATCTTCTTGTCTGATTTTCGTTTGGATTTTTCTTTTAGTTTTCCAAATCTCATGGCTACAGCAACATCAAGAAATGTTCCGCAGTTTCCACATCGTACAGAGAGTGGATCTTCAAACCTTCCGCATTCTTGACATTTCTTAAGCTGTAATCTGAAAGTATCAGTTTCGTTATCGTTGACGTCAAGACCTGCAGCTTTTTTTGCTGCATTGAGCAGATCCTTTTGTATTGTAGAAAGATAGATGGCAGTGGTCTTGATATTTGTATGCCCTAACATCTTTTGAACGACGTTTATCTGAGTATTGTTCATAAGTAGATTGGTGGCCCGAGAATGTCGCAGCTTGTAAGGAGATCTGTATCTTATTCCTGCCTTTTCACATAGCCTTTTCAACAAGTTCAAGACATACGAGTACGATATCCTGTATGACTTTGTTTTTGGAGAGTAAAAGAGATACGCATTTGGATCATGTCTTAATGGATGCCTTGCGATATAGTCTACGAGCCTTCTATAAGCGATTATCACGGGAATCTTTCGCGGCAGGCTCTTTGAGCTGCGAAGAGTGACAAATGCGATATTGTTCTTCGCATCAGTCTCGATATCACCCAATCTTAAATTCAAGCTCTCTACAATTCGTGCAGCCACCTCGTAACTTAGCTCTACAATCAGATAGTCGCGATCGTATTCCTGTGTCACTTGATAAAGTACCTTTAGCATTTTTTCTATCTCTTCTTCGCTGAATCCCTTACGGTTCTCAAGAACGGAATCATATTCCTTCTTCATGTAACGTGTTGCATTAATCCATCTCACTGCACCGTCATAATCGTCCTCCTTGTCATAGTTCTTGTTAATGATCTTTCCCGTCTTGGCATATGTTACAATCCTTCTAAGTGTCAAGACAAACATCTTGATTGTATCATTTTTCCATCCAAATGTGGTCATCTCTGATACAATTTTTTCCACGTCCTGCCTGGTCATGTCTTTGATATCCATGCAGTCGTCAATCATAGAAATGATCTTCCAAGCATGCCAACCTAGCGATGATACCCGTATGGCCTTGATGCCGTATGCAGTCATAGCATCGACGAATCTTACAGCCAACTTGCCATTTCGCTCAAACTTTGCAAGCCTCTTCCTTATTGCCTGCAACCGCTTGTTTGAATAGTGGATGTCGTCTTCTACTCGCTCTATCATGATAATTGATCGCCCCCTTGAAAATTAAAAAATGGCAAAAAAATTGCTCCAAAATTGTTCATTGGGCATTGAACTTGATAGGATATGCTCCCGCCGGGATTTGAACCCGGGATCACTGCCTTGAGAGGGCAGTATGCTTAGCCGGACTACACCACAGGAGCTATCTTAACGCCATAAGAGATAGCAATTTAAAGGCTGGCTTGATTTGATGATTAGAAAATTAACGTTGGTACAAAAATATATGAAAAGAACATTCGTCTTCATAAATTATAAAATGACATGTTTTCTTGATTAGTAAAATCGTAATGTCTTAAGTTATGTTTGATGTTACTTCTTGTCGTGTATGAGGTCTGCCCATAATCTTCTTTCTTCTAATACTGGATTTTGTTGTGTTCCTTCCAATTCTTCTTTTATTAACTGTAGAGCAAGATCCGCTTCACTTTGTAATTCCTTTGTAGTATTTTTCGAAAATAGGCCCACAACACCAGATAATGTATAATTCATCTGAATCTCAAGCGTTGTTGTGTTTCCATGAGCGGAAAGTAGTATGTCCTTAATGCCAATGATTGGACCTTTTAGCCACTTTATGTGCAAGCCTTCTTTTGGAAAGAGGATCACTCTCTGCTGACACTTGTTGTCTTTTCCAAGAAATACGTATCTGGTTACGACATTTTGTTCTTTTGATATGTTTCTGATGCGTGTTATTCCTTTCCAGTATGTGGGGTCGTTATCAATTTTTGATATTATCTTCCATACCTTTTCTTGTGTTGCATTGATCTGTATTTTTGCGTCAATCTCAACCATGAGATAAAGTAGTAAATTTAGGATAAATATATAGAGTATACACTGTAATACCGCAAACGATTCACTCTGAAAACTGGAACGAAATAGTATTCTTATCCGCTTTTACAAGGATTTTTTGATTGAAAACTTCTTGGAAGATCAATTCTAGAATGGTCTTGTGGTATGTCGACCAATTCCTTCCAATGTCATGCTTCAGTACATAAGTGTGAAAGCCGTCATTATTGGAATGACTCACTTGTACGGATGAATTTATCATTCGTATTTCAAACCACGACAAAAAGGATAGCAGATCGGTATTTCCTTTCATAAACAATGCAATGTCTCTTACTTCATTTTTACCTACACGGGAAGCAATGTCAACTATTTGTTTTTGTGTAAGCTTACTAAAAACCTCTGAAAAAACAGGCTTGTTTATCATGACAAAACCGGCTGTGGATTCAAACATTCCCCATTCTAAGAATCGTCTTAAGGCTTGATTTACTAACGTGTTTGTGCTTATCTGACGATTATCCGATTCAAGTCGTAGTTTTTTAATTATTTGTTCGTCTAACCGAAATGTCATTGTAAGCGTTTTCTTGGATGGTTGACTCAATCTTATAGAACTGATAGATCATGTAGACTTTTAATATTTCTAATTCTCTTGCTTGGAAACTATTTGATGCGTGTGAAAAATGCAAGCTTGATTCTAATTGTTGCTTGTGAATATTAGGAATTGATCTTGATTATGCCGTTTGTTATCATGTATTGTAACCCCTGGACGAATTGATCATCTCCAATCTGTCCGCTTGCCCACCATCCAGCGTTATTTTTAATCCATGCTGGAATTTGTTGAGTTCCTGATGCCGCAGTTGAACCTGTTTGCGTAGGTATTTGTATTATTCCATGTTGTATCATGTATTGTAACCCCTGGACGAATTGATCATCTCCCAGTTGTCCCTGTGACCACCACTTTGCATTGTTTTTGATCCACGATGGAATTACCGTAGTTTGTGTTGTGTTGGCAGGACCAGTGTTGATCATATTGGGTGGTGGCACGTTAGTTGTATTGTTGGGAGGATTGTGGTACCTACAGAACCTCCAAATGATGGTAATGTATTGATTGTTATGTTTATTGAACCTGCTAGGCTTACGTCAGGAGTTGATCCTTGTGGACCAGTTCCTAATGCTGCAATTACAACGTTAGATACAGGGGTAGTTCCTTTCAAAATTATGGATCTGTCATCATCTCCTACTGGTGCAAATAATGACGAGCTTCCTGCATCCTGAGCTACTGAATCAAGTTGATGTCCTTGATTATCTACTGTGTATATGTCATATTGAACATTGGAATATTTCTGAGTCTGATCAAATGTTTTCTCAAATGATATTCTCCACTCCATGGGGCACCCTATATGTGGTGTGGAAGGGCTATATCGATAGAAAATTATCATAGAGTCTGAATCTGTTGTAGACGTGGCTTGTGCGGCATCATTTACCATGTCTGGCGCAGGACAATTTGCATTCGCTCCAAGTTCTGCAGTTGATTGTATGTTCAAAAATGAACGGCTCAGTTGGACTGTTACCTTGTTGTAATAATTCTAAATTATAATCTGGCGGAGGTACTCCGCTTGTAACATCAGTATACACTATGGCCTTTACAGGATACGCTAAATTTGGTGCAACCCATATCATGTTATCCACATCCTTGTGCCAACCGAGAATCCATGTCTGATATGTTCCAGCCTGCACTGTCACAGACTGCTGTCCCATGGAACCAACTGATTGCCCTCCTACAGAGCCTGTTCTACCCCACGATGGGGAACCGAAAGTCTGTGCATTGTCTTTTGAAGAAAATGCATCAAGCCATGCTATTGTATTTTTGTATACATTAGAATAATCTGAAATATTTGGATCAGAATATGTCGGATCTGGCGTTTCTGTGCCAATAGTGACAATTCCTTTCTGTACTGTAGAGCCATCTATTGCCAACATTTCCAAATTCCAACCTGTACCATCACTTGTCTGGTTCTTGACCCAAAAGTCAATCTCAAGCGGCGTACAATTGTGCCAGTCTGTCCAACAGACATTATATTTGTAATAATCCCCTTGTTTTAGTACCTCTCCTGGGTACCAAGTGGTGGCAAATGCATTAGGTACGACGGTGAGAGTACCAACCGTAATTATTGATGCTAACATGACAGCTACTGAGAAGAAACTAATCTTCATACCCGCCTTTAATACATTTTTGAGTACTAATAAACCTCATTAAACTATGTTAATGGTTACGGATTTCGCAGCTTATGGAATACCTGAGCACTTGTAGTTAGGATATACTGTGAAGCATTGAAGCTGTATTTTCATACTGAGAAGATATTTGGTTTATTATTCGGTTTTTCTTTAGCACTTGTTTTTATTGAAAACAAGTCTTGATTCTTATCACGTAAATAAAAAAGATGTACTGCTACGAGGAAATGCCGTCGTATTATAGCTCTATTTTCGTATGTGCCTACAGCACTATTTCTATCTGATCTTTATTGAACTAAACAATGTAACAGAGTAATTATTTTATAATTTTTCTACCTGTCAAAGGAATGTTTTTCGATTCAATGTATTTGTAAATTTTAACAGCTTGGATACTTTATAGCAAAACTGACAATGACATTCCTGTGGATGTACAAAAAATTCCGAAATTACTATATCTATCTGAACATCCTGTAGGTTTTGGCGGATGCCGAAATAATGAATGTAATTTTGATTGCTGTGAATATAATATCAGCGTCTTTGATGACAAATCAGGCGAATCAGTTCACGATCTTTCAGGAAATCTAATAAAACTACACCATTGTTCTTTGTCAGAGTCTAATGTTGCAATTTTAGCTCAATTGGAAAACTTGACTATACTTCATGATGATCAGTGGAAGCTACGTATGTTTCTGGCAAAAATAAAGGAAAAGAAGGAAAAAATTCTAAACTCATACACTCAAAGCTGTCTTGTTGATGCAGGAATCTTTGCAAACAAAGCCAAGGAAGCAGTAAAAACTAATGATCCTTTTGCTGCCGTGTGGACAAAATGTGCCTCGTATTTTCTCGCAGATGCACTATTCTCAATTAACTCAAAACGACCTAGTCCTACTCATATGTTGGAAATAACTAGGAATTTGAAAAAAAATGAAATCAATCAAGTCTTTTCTGTGATACATGATATACTTGGAGTGGAAAGGGCTTCTACTTCGGTTCTTTCAAGAATGGTAAAATCAACTATGGGATTTTCTGACATGGTTGAAAATAATGGTCACTCAACGATCATCAAAAGAAAATATGATTATCTGGTTGAAAACTCACTATTGTCTGACTGTTACTTCTATTTGGGGTACATGAGCAGAAATAACATAATGAAAATAAAAAATCAGATTCATAAAAACCCGGAATACATCCACGTATTAAAGGTGGCACTTGATATCGAAAGCGATCAGCTGGTTATAGACAAGCAAGCAAACGCACTATTGCAAAGAGTAAACGGGCTTCTTGTAGATATAAAAGATCAGAAATAACACACGCTGGTTTACTTGAATTTTTTAATAACCTTTAAAACCCTGTGGGAGATCTCCCAGATATGACAGACGCAGCATGCGGATGCGACTCAGCAACAGAAAACAAAACAGAATGCGATTGCGCAATGCAAGGCGAATGCTATTGTGACGCTAATTGTTCTTGCAAAGCATCAGTTTGTAAGGAACAGGTAGCATCATTCAGATAGGTTTTAACCCTTTTTTCTTTTATTTTTTATAAAATACTACTTTTCATCCTCGTCTTTGATTCCCCATGTCTTTACAAGCTCTTTTTGGAACTTGTCCACTTGTTTTTCATTTAAGGAATCTCCACAATTCTTGTGTGTTGGAACTACTACCATGCCGTCCAACTTGAATTCAACTTCATACATGTGGACTTTTTCACACTCGCACATGTGCGAAGTACATAACGTTCCACTATATTTGCTTATTTGAAACCTTTAACTATAAGACGGCGAGGTAGCTGAAATAGATGGCCAACATTAAACTGGTGGCAATTTTTGCTATTGTTATAGTATCAGCCGCTACAGGGCTGATATGGCCGTTTTTTACAAATCTGCATTTTAACCCCTTGCCAAGTACGGCAAGCAAGTGGCACATGGGAAAAGGATCTCAATATGATCCTGAAATGGTGTATCGAGTCTCTTTTAATAACACCAACTTTCACTGCTGACATGAAATTTTTGCCTATGCAAGGCCAGAACCAGAGCCTGTTTATACAGATAAAACCTAGCGGTAGTGACAAAATAATAAATCAGACAGTACCAATTGGTCTTGTTTATGATTATCCAAATGTATCTGATGAAGCAAAACCATATTTTGACATTTTAGATCAATCCGTGTTTTCCATGCGTGACTTTGCAACTACTGATCAATATCTTGTAAAAGGAGCTGACTGGGGAGATATGTACATAGGAGCAAATCATGAAACGCTCGATGTGACAGATACAGGAAACATGAACTTTGGATTTGGCTCGGCAAATGCATATTTGATATCCTATAGAATAGGTGCAAATGAAAACAAGATCTGGATTGTAGATAATTTGCCCCTTCCTGTAAAGTCCAAGATATATGATTTTAATGGCACGCTGGTCTATGATTTTGAATTGGTCTCACTCAATGCACCATCCACTCCTGGTCTGAGCTGATAACAGTTAACCAAAAGCCAGTCGCAAAACTTTGATATGCTGTCGTCGAATTTGCCCCAAACATGCAAAGATGCTGGTAATATGTCCAGCCTCATATTTTCTAGCATGACTCTAACCCCCTCTTTTCCTTCATACATGTACGCATCCTGCACTTGAGGTTTGTCTAACATCTCAGCAGCTTTTGATTTTATCAAGTCTCGAGCAATTGAGAAATTCCGGCTATTTCGCTGAAAGACCATTCCGATATTCTCCTGTTCCATATGACTCAAAATCCTCAATCTTTCCTCTTTGAGGAAAATTCAACGAAAGAATTATGCCATGTTTTTTCCCTACTTTGGATGCAGTTTCATTTATTGTCGTAAATGCCATTGCGGGATTTTTTTTCAAAAGGACTCTGATCTGTGGCATATTTGATCCAAGTTCCCTTCTAAGTTCGGCAGTAATTGAGGAAAAACTCATAATTACAAACAAGAAATTTTCTCATATATTTATTGAGTTTACTTAATTACTGGTTTTCTATTATTTACTCATGCTTCCACTTGACAAAGATGGGGTTCCACATGATGAAGGCTCAGAAAGAGCTTCAAGTGTTGAAGACTATAAGGTAACATGCATACAGTTCATCAAGGACATTAGCAGTGATTATCTTGCATGGGTAGATTATTACAAACTACCTCCAGATGAGGACAAAAAAAGAAGGGATCGAATACATGCAATAGTGGAACGCACAAATGAATGGATTGCCAAAGTTGCAACCACGATCAAGGCAGTTGATGTTGTGATGAACGATGGGATCCAAAAAATGGCAGAAAACACAGCAGGCTATCCTTTCCAGATTGGCGTCTTTGTAAACAATGCATCTGGGTATACACTTGCCAAGCCTGGTATGGTAGATATCAACATCAAAGCAGTTGGAAGAGATGGTTCCAAAGTAAAGATAGGCTGGCACCAAAAGGAAATGAGATTTCTCATAAGCTCAACAAGCCCTGTCACGATTGATGAACCAACTGACGCCGTACGGGAGTTTGAAATGTTGGATTTACACCTAAACATGGATGCCCAAAAGTGTCATCCACGAGATGTCGTATCTTTTACTGTAGTTGTGATTGAAACAAAAGATGGTCAAGAATACGAACGACGAGGTACTACAACAATCATTCACATGGGATGACTTCAAGCATTATTCTTGCATCCTCTGCTCGTCTGTCAGAATATTTCATGCGGGATATCGTTTTTGTCAATTCTTCATCCTTGACCAGTGATGCATAACCTGAAAAAGTTGTATCATTTACTGTTATCTTGACTAGTGGAGTTGCAATTGCATTTTTTAGCCAATCACTATTTGGGTTTCTTCTTGAAAAATAGAATTTACCGTCATAAAATACTGCTCTGAGCTCTACGGCATGCTCTTTTCCGGTCTTTCTTCCTTTTGTGGCTAGAATGGAAGTAAGAGGTCCTTCTTTGAATTCCATATGTCCATTTCTGTTATAAAGAATTTAACCCATTAGATTGAAAACTCTGATACCTGATTCAATAAACTGACTTGGCAACTCTCGCGTATGGCAACCTCGCTAGAATTTAATAGAAATCAGATAAAGGCAGACGAGTTTAAAGGAAAAAAAGTCATTGACAGAGAAGGAATAGAATATGGCAAGGTAAAACACGTACACATAAACTCAGACACATTAGAAGTGGTAGGAGTCACAGTCCATGAGGGATTTAGCAAGGACTACTTTTTGTCCAGAGATTATGTGGATAGGTTTACTGAAGAATCTGTACTACTTTCCTCAGCACCAATAAGAACCGACATAACAGTGGTTGATATTGACGGCAAAAAGGTTGGAAAAGTAAAACGACTTCACATGAGCAAAGATACCAACGAACTTGAATCAATTGAAGTAACAGAGGGTCTTACCGGCTCAAGGATATTCCACACGTCTGAGATTTGGGGTGTCGGTGAGAAGATCATTCTCAGACTGACAAAAGACGAATACAAAAAACCTTAATTTTTTTCAATTATTTCCTATTACTTTATTTTGATAAAGTGTACAGTTGCACTTATCCAAAGTTTTTGTTGCCAAAACTAATACTGTGATTTAGGACGCCATATCATTTACCTAGTATGTGATGGTCATATTGCGTATTCATACGAGGACTGGGTTATCTAATTTAATCATAGTTGACAAAAACTGCAACAATTCCTAACTTAGGAGATCATCTTGGTATTCTACCACTTCCTCATCGTTGAGGGTCTCTCTTACACTAGTAGGAATTATAGTATTTGTACTGTCAAGTGCCGTGATTGGGTACGCATGGGCGTCCAATTCTCCACCTTTTGTGGTGCAATGGGGAACATATGGATTACAGACTAGTGGAAAATTTGCCTTTCCACAGGGAATAGCTACTGATCCTTCAGGAAATGTCTATGTTACAGACTTGGGTAACAGAAGAGTCCAGGAATTTGATAACAACGGCAACTTTTTGTCTACTTGGGGAATCAAAGGATCTGGCAATGGCACTTTTGAAGAACCTGAAGGAATAGCAATTGGCGGTGGTTCTATCTACGTTGTTGATAATGATTTGAACATTGTTCAAAAATTTGACATGAGCGGACATTTTATTATGCAATGGGGAGGTAGAGGAAGTGATAACGGACAATTTTTACTTCCTCAAGGAATTACAGTAGATTCTAAAGGTAACGTTTACGTTGTAGATACTGGAAATAGCAGAGTCGAAAAATTTGATGACAATGGAAAATTCTTGCTTTCAATTGGAAGCAGCGGCCTTGATAACGGACAATTTCTTTCTCCGCATGGAGTAGCTGTTGATTCGTACAACTATGTCTATGTTACAGACACTGGAAATAATAGAGTTGAAAAGTTTGCTTCAGATGGAACGTATCTTCAAACATATGGCGCAGCTGCAGGTTTAAAATCTCCAATTGGAATTGCCGTGGATAAATCTGGTGATATTTATGTTGCAGATGATGGAAATAACCAAGTCGTTGAATTTGATAGTAATGGAAATACTATATCTTGGGGAAATGCTGGTACGGGGCCTGACTTCTTTATGGAGCCAAGAGATGTTGCAGTTGACTCGGCAGGAAATATCTTTGTTGTAGACAGTGACAATAATAGAATACAAAAATTTGGTTCATCCACACCGACCACCGCAAATACCATCACAAACTAACCAAACCAATGAAACCACTCAAGCACAAAACAAAATACTCAGACTACTCAGAATCAAAATACAGTGCAAAGTACAAACTCATCATTAATTACAGATCCAAATGAGAAGACATTACCACAAATTACTGCACCATCTGACATGACTGTGGAAGCAACAGGAATCTTGACTCCTGTATCTATTGGTCAGGCTACTGCAACTGATGCCGTAAAAGTCGTCTCTATTACTAACAATGCGCCGTCTAAGTTTCCACTAGGTACAACAATGATCACATGGACTGCCATGAATGCAGGAGGAAATACTGCAAAGGCAGCTCAAAAAATAACTATAGTTGATACCACTGCTCCTACAATTACTGCTCCACCAAATGTTACTGTTCAGGCAACAAGTGCTGATCACAACACTGTTGATCTAGGGCTCCCATCTACATATGATGCAGTAGGAGTAGAATCTGTAACAAATGATGCTCCACCATACTTTCCATTAGGACAAACAGTCGTTACTTGGAAAGCAATTGATCCATCTGGTAATGTAGCTACTACCACACAAACAGTGACAGTTCAAGATACTACAAAGCCAACAATAAAAGCACCTGCAGACATGATTGTCAATGCCACTGGAACACTAACACCAGTAAATGTTGGCCAAGCAACCACTACCGACAATATTGGAATTGCATCGCTTACCAATAATTCCCCACAACAAGGATTTCCACTTGGTACCACCATAGTTACTTGGACCGCAGTTGATGCAGGCGGAAACATGGCTAATTCCACACAAAAGATAACAGTTGTCAATCACATGTCGCCCAAGCTAACCCCACCAGCAAACGTCACCTTTGAAGCAGTATCAGTTACCAGCAATACAGTACCACTAGGCAATGCAACAGCTACCGATATTGAACCAGTCACCATAACCAACAACGCTCCTAGCGTATTCCAATTAGGCAAGACAACAGTATTGTGGACTGCAAAAGACACATCAGGCAATACTGCTAACGCCACTCAAATAGTCAATGTAGTAGATACCACTGCACCCAAGCTAACCCCACCAGCAAACGTCACCTTTGAGGCAACATCTCTTGACAATAACACAGTACCACTGGGCAATGCAACAGCTACCGATATCGAACCAGTCACCATAACTAACAACGCATCAAAGACATTCCCGTTAGGAAAGACAACAATATTGTGGACTGCCAAGGACACATCAGGCAATACTGCAAATGCCACTCAGACTGTTCTTGTACACGATACCACTGCACCCAAGCTAACCCCACCAGCAAACGTCACCTTTGAGGCAACATCTCTTGACAATAACACAGTACCATTGGGTACTCCTACGGTAACTGACATTGAACAAGTAACTGTAACAAATGATGCTCCCAAAGTATTTCCAGTTGGAATGACCACTGTCATTTGGACTGCCAAGGACACATCAGGCAATACTGCAAACGCCACTCAGACTGTTCTTGTACACGATACCACTGCACCCAAGCTAACCCCACCAGCAAACGTCACCTTTGAAGCAGTATCAGTTACCAGCAATACAGTACCACTTAGGCAATGCAACAGCTACCGATATTGAACCAGTCACCATAACTAACAACGCATCAAAGACATTCCCGTTAGGAAAGACAACAATAGTCTGGACTGCAAAAGATGCTGCAGGCAACATATCAAATGTTACTCAAACAGTCAATGTAGTAGATACCACTGCACCCAAGCTAACCCCACCAGCAAACGTCACCTTTGAAGCAGTATCAGTTACCAGCAATACAGTACCACTAGGCAATGCAACAGCTACCGATATTGAACCAGTCACCATAACCAACAACGCTCCTAGCGTATTCCAATTAGGCAAGACAACAGTATTGTGGACTGCAAAAGACACATCAGGTAATACTGCTAATGCCACTCAAACAGTCAATGTAGTAGATACCACTGCACCCAAGCTAACCCCACCAGCAAACGTCACCTTTGAGGCAACATCTCTTGACAATAACACGGTACCACTGGGCAATGCAACAGCTACCGATATTGAACCAGTCACCATAACCAACAACGCATCAAAGACATTCCCGTTAGGCAAGACAACAATAGTCTGGACTGCCAAGGACACATCCGGCAATACTGCAAATGCCACTCAGACTGTTCTTGTACACGATACCACTGCACCCAAGCTAACCCCACCAGCAAACGTCACCTTTGAGGCAACATCTCTTGACAATAACACGGTACCATTGGGTACTCCTACGGTAACTGACATTGAACAAGTAACTGTAACAAATGATGCTCCCAAAGTATTTCCAGTTGGAATGACCACTGTCATTTGGACTGCCAAGGACACATCCGGCAATACTGCAAATGCCACTCAGACTGTTCTTGTACATGATACCACTGCACCCAAGCTAACCCCACCAGCAAACGTCACCTTTGAAGCAGTATCAGTTACCAGCAATACAGTACCACTGGGCAATGCAACAGCTACCGATATTGAACCAGTCACCATAACCAACAACGCATCAAAGACATTCCCGTTAGGCAAGACAACAATAGTCTGGACTGCAAAAGATGCTGCAGGCAACATATCAAATGTTACTCAAACAGTCAATGTAGTAGATACCACTGCACCCAAGCTAACCCCACCAGCAAACGTCACCTTTGAAGCAGTATCAGTTACCAGCAATACAGTACCACTAGGCAATGCAACAGCTACCGATATTGAACCAGTCACCATAACCAACAACGCTCCTAGCGTATTCCAATTAGGCAAGACAACAGTATTGTGGACTGCAAAAGACACATCAGGTAATACGGCTAATGCCACTCAAACAGTCAATGTAGTAGATACCACTGCACCCAAGCTAACCCCACCAGCAAACGTCACCTTTGAGGCAACATCTCTTGACAATAACACGGTACCACTGGGCAATGCAACAGCTACCGATATTGAACCAGTCACCATAACCAACAACGCATCAAAGACATTCCCGTTAGGCAAGACAACAATAGTCTGGACTGCAAAAGATGCTGCAGGCAACATATCAAATGTTACTCAAACAGTCAATGTAGTAGATACCACTGCACCCAAGATAATTCCACCACATACAGTCATAGTTAATGCTACCAGCCCTACAAGTAATCAAGTAAGTATTGGTAATGCTACAGCTACGGATAACACTAAAGTAGTTTCCATTACAAATGATGCTCCTGCAGTATTTCCATTTGGTAATACTACAGTAACTTGGACTGCAAAAGATGTGGCAGGCAATACTGCAACCTCGACTCAACTGGTCGAAGTAGTTGATCATTCTCCACCACAGCTAACAATTCCATCAGATATTGTCATCAACGCTACCTCTTTTGTAACTCCAGTTTCAACAGGGCAATCTACAGCAACTGGTATAATTGACACTTCACCCAAGATAACAAATAATTCCACAGGTCTATTTCATATTGGAAAGACCATAGTACAATGGACTGCTGTTGACAAGTTTGGAAATACCAAGTCGCTAGATCAGACAATTAATGTTCTAGCATGCGGCAAGCCTGAATCTCTCTATAATGTAATTACAGGAACTAACAATAGTGACACCTTAACAGGTTCACCAGTATCGAACTTGATATTAGGACTTGATGGAAATGATACAATTCACGCAGGTCCTGCAGGGGATTGTATAATTGCAGGAAACGGTGACAACATAATATTTGGTGGTAGCGGAAATGATATGATCATTGCAGGTAATGGCAATAACATAATCAAGGGAAGCACAGGCAATGAACTGATCTATGTAGGAACTGGAAGCAACATAATCCAAGGTGGCACTGGACATAATACATGCTATCTAGGAAACCCAAGCGCAGATACAGTAGTCAACTGCCAAGCTCAAAAACAATAATTCTTTATTGTTTTTCGTTGAATAATTTTCATTTAGAGGAACGTCTCTCCAAGTGCATTTTCATGTCTCCGCCCCAAACCAGTCACTATTCATCACCTATTCTTGATGGCTTTTTGTCAATTGAATGTGAAAGAGAAATGCTAACAACGAAATATTGTAAGGCGTAAAAGACGCTCAACTCGTCAGAAAAAATGAAACCACTTATAGACATCATTTTTTCAATATCAATCCTAAAAGAAATTGTTTGGAGATATGCAAAGTAGAAAATACATAGTACTGGTAATCATATTGTCATTATCAGCATTTGCGCATCTTTGGAATGTTATAGGATTTCCTGATTTGTTCTATGATGAGGGAGTCTACATGCGAAGAGCAATGCATGTCATTAGCGGATTGGGACTTCAAGAAAGATATTTTTACGATCATCCGTATTTCGGTCAGCTGTTTCTTGCCGGCATGCTCTCCGCAGTGGGTTATCCAAACTCACTTCATCCTACTCTTGACAGTAATTCTATTGGTACGTTGTATCTTGTTCCGCGAATGTTGATGGGACTGCTTGCAATCGCAGATACTTTTCTCATATTCAAGATTTCAGAAAAGCGGTACAATACAAAGACTGCCATAGCGGCTTCTCTTCTATTTGCTGTTATGCCTATGACGTGGATAACGAGGAGAATACTCTTGGATTCTATTCTATTACCGTTTTTGTTGCTCTCAATACTGCTTGCAATCTATTCCAAAGACTCTAAACACAAGTCTATCCTGGTTTTACTTTCAGGCATATGCATGGGACTGGTTCTTTTCACCAAGGTGGACATGGTTATCATGTTGCCTCTTCTTATTTTTCTAGTCTACAAGAGCACTGGATTGAGAAAAATTGGATTGTGGTTTATTCCTGTAATACTAATTCCGCTAATTTGGCCAATTGAAAGCATCATGAGAGGAGAATTCAATCTTTGGCTAGATGGCATAATGTGGCAAACAGGGAAGAGGTAATGGTGGACTGCCATATCTGCTTGGCGGCTTTTTTATTTTTGATCCTGTTCTATTTTTACTTGGATTTGCGGGTATTGCATACAGTGTAATTAAAAGAGAGACTCTGCCCATCTTATGGTGTGCACCATTTCTCATTTTATTTTCACTCATAAATTATGTCCAGTATTTCTACTGGATGCCAGTAATTCCAATACTGTGTATTGCAGGAGGGCGGCTGATAATGGAAATCAAGAAACCGCTAAGATCAATTCCTATATCGTATATGGCACTTACGGCAATTGCAGTTTTTGGCATAGTGAGTACAACTTTGCTCATAACTGCAAATATTTCCAGTCAGGTTGAAGCTACTGCATTTGTGGCAAAATATGCTAATGAAAATAAAAATGTCACTGTAATCTCAAGCCCTGTATATTCTTGGATATTTTATTACGTATTTCATGACAAGAATGTCTTTGCCGATTATCGTGATTTGATATATTGTCCAATACCAACTAAAAATATAGTACTTGTAGCCGACCCTCCTTTTCAATCCAACATTGGAATTGGAAGAGAACTGTCTATGGTATACGGAAATACCACGACCATAAAGGAATTTTCAAGTGGCATATTCAATTATGATTCTGAACAATATCCGTTTACAAATTTACGTGTTAACTATGATGGCGAGTAAAATAGATATCAGAACAAGCGATAAACCAATTGATACGGGAGTTCCCATGGATACTAGCGCTAGAAATATCTGTCTTAACTATTTTGGTTAATTCGTTTTCCAATACTTTCACATCATGCCCTCTTATCATATAGATTATAATGACAACCTGTATTTTTGAAGATGGATGTCAAACTCAAAGAGACTGTTTTTGAGATCAAAGAAAGTAATTCCTTCTGGAATAAACAGCCCAGTTAGATACTATGATCCTTATCCATTCTTTGTCAAAAAGGCTCAAGGAAGTTCGCTGTGGGATGTTGATGGAAATCACTACCTTGATTTTTGTAATGGATATGGTGCGCTATTGCTGGGTCATAGACGAAAAGAAATTGTTTCTAGCGTTTTGTCTCAACTCAAAAAGGGAACTCTATATTGTGCACCAACAGAACTTGAGGTGGAATTATCTGAACTCATATCAAAAAACTTTCCTTCAATGCAAAAAGTTAGACTGGTAAATACAGGAAGTGAGGCAACCATGACCGCTATACGGCTGGCAAGGGGTTTTACAAAAAAGAAAAAGATCATCAAGTTTGAGGGGTGTTATCACGGTGCACATGATTACGTTTTGGTAAAGGCAGGATCTGGCGCGGCACACATGGGAATATCTGTTTCTGACGGGAGCCTTGAAGAAGTTTCCAAAAATACGCTAGTCGTTCAATACAATAATTCTGAGGAACTTGCTTCAGTTTTAGAAAAAGAAAAAGATGTTGCCGCTGTAATTGTAGAGCCAGTTCTTGCAAATATGGGACTTGTATTGCCAGAAAAAAATTTTCTAAGTGATATAAGAAAAATTACGTCAGAAAATGACAGTCTTTTGATATTTGACGAGGTTGTGACAGGATTTAGGATGTCTCCTGGAGGAGCTCAAAAATCATATTCTATTGATCCTGATATCACAACTCTTGGCAAAGCATTGGGAAATGGCTTTGTTATTGCAGCGGTTGGTGGAAAAAGTGAGATTATGGATATCCTTTCTCCTGAAGGACAAGTCTACCAAGCAAGCACATATGCAGGCAATCCTGTATCTGTATCTGCCGCGCTTGCCTCTGTAAAAACAATGAACAAGAACAAAGCCAAACTTTATCCTAAACTTGAGCGAAGCCTGCAAGAGTTTAGCGTCAACTCTGGGAGATCTTGCATCTGATATGAATATATCAGCACCAAATTAATTCCATCAGCTCAATGTTTCAGATCTTTTTTACAGACAAGCAAGTGGTTGACTATTCCACTGCAAAGGCAGCCGATGCTATGAAATTCAAAAAACTATTCAAAGCATTACTACAAAATGAAATCTTTATAGCTCCATCACAATTTGAAACCGTTTTTCTCTCATATGCCCATACCGATGAAGATATGCAAAAGACAGTTATTGCATACGAAAAAGCGTTAAAGACGGTGAAGGCATGAGATATCTTGTAGGCGCCAGAGGAAGTCAGCTATCTCTCGCTCAAACCAACTGGGTAATCTCGGAATTAAAAAAGAATAATCCGCAAGCAGAATTTGAGATAGTTCCAATAAAAACAAAAGGAGACACAGATGCAAGGCCGCTTTTTACTATAAACCAAAAAGGAATATTTGAAAAAGAGATCGACAGAGCTGTTGCTGAAAAAAAAGTGGACTTTGCAGTACATAGCTTAAAAGATGTTCCAGCAGAGCTATCAGAAGAGCTCGTGCTTGCCTGCATTCCAAAGAGAGAGCCAGCCAATGACATATTCATATCAAAAGATGGCAAGACACTGAATGAAATAAAAAAAGGTGCAGTAATTGGAACAAGCAGCTTGAGAAGGGCAGTACAAATATCAAGACAGCGACCTGATTTGATAGTAAAACCAATCCGAGGTAATATAGAAACAAGAATCAAAAAAATAGACGATGGTAAATTTGATGGCATAGTCTTGGCTCAAGCTGGCATACAACGATTGGGCCTTGATGTGAAATTTGAGAAACTCCCTGTAGAAATTTTTGTACCTTCTCCAGGTCAGGGTGCTCTAGCAATAGTGGCAAGAAAAGATAACATTGAATTAATTAACATCCTAAAAAAAATTGAGGATCAAACATCAAGAACCGCTGTCGAAGCTGAGCGTTCACTATCGATGTTTGTAGACTCG
Source organism: Candidatus Nitrosotalea sp. TS (assembly GCF_011319465.1). Classification (GTDB taxonomy): domain Archaea; phylum Thermoproteota; class Nitrososphaeria; order Nitrososphaerales; family Nitrosopumilaceae; genus Nitrosotalea. The sequence continues at coordinate 166,713 of NZ_RCMB01000013.1, read as the reverse complement.
GGGTGTAGGTTTCCAGTGGGTGCTCTGGCTAATCAGAATGGGGGAAAGTTAGACCCTTAGCGTTACGGTCTATTCTGTAGATGGCAGCAAATTTATCGCAGTTAAAAGAGATTCTGATTCCACACAAGCCAAAGAGCTTGGAAGACAAGTTGCTTCAGAGCTTTCAGCAAAAGGAATAGAAGAGCTGGCAAAGAACTGGAGAGAAAAGGTAGAGGAATGGAATCAAAAATGAAAGGCAAAGTCTTCATTGTAGGGGCAGGTCCAGGCGATCCCAAGTTGATTACTCTCAAGGCTGTTGAAGCAATCAAGTCTTCTGACGTAGTCTTGTTTGATAGGTTGGTAAGCAAGAAAATAATCGACATGATTCCAAAAAGAACTGAAAAAGTGTATGTCGGAAGAGATGTGGGTGACGATTACAAGCATCAAGACACGACAAATGATCTGATGGTAAAATATGCCAAAGCCAAAAAAAATGTTGTCAGACTAAAGGGAGGCGACCCGTTTATCTTTGGAAGGGGAGGAGAAGAAGCAGAATTTCTTCGGGAACATAAAGTCAAATATGAAATTATTCCAGGAATCACTTCTGGAATGGGCTCTGCAGAATATTCTGGAATTCCTCTAACACACAGAGATTACGCATCTTCTGTTGTGTTTGTTACAGGTCATGAGGATGCAAAAAAGACCCAAGGAGCAGTAAACTGGAAAAAACTAGCCAAGTCTGTTGACACTATAGTGATAATGATGGGACTTTCAAGACTTGAGATAATTTCAAAAACTTTGATCAGTGGAGGGCTTGACAAGAATACTCCTGTTGCAGTAATTCAGAATGGAACTACTGATAAACACAAGATGATCAAGGGGAATCTGGCAAATATTGCAAGGAAGGTCAGTGAATCCAAAATAAGACCTCCCTCTATAATTATAATAGGCAAAGTTGTCTCTCTTTCAGAGAAGATAGGGTGGAGAAAGTGATACAGGGAAAAGTCATAGCAATCACACGATCTAAGGAGGATTCAGAAGAGTTTGTCAGTCTAATTACAGGTGAAAAGGCACGGGCAATATCGCTTCCAACAATAGAACTTGTCAGCAAAGGCGAGGGAATGGTAGATGAATTTCTAAATGCAGTAAAGGAAGAAGATCCAGACTTTTCTGTATTTATGAGCTCAAAGGCCGTAAAACTACTATTTGACACTGCCAGAAAGATCTCAAAGTATGAAAAGCTGCAGCTAGGAGTGGCAAACACAACCGTGATTGCAGTTGGTCCAAAAACAAAGGCTGCGCTTGAAGCAGAAGGAATACGAGTGGCCCATGTTCCTGAAAGATTCTCGTCAGTAGGTGTTGGAGAAGTTTTCACACGCCTAAACGCAGAAGGAAAAAAAGTAATTGTACCAAGAAGTGGGGCGTCTACCGAATTTCTGGCTCAACTTCTTGAGAAGATAGGGCTCATAGTGAAAGGAGGTTTACTTGTATGACGTTAAATCTCACAGCGATCTGACTCAATGGATAGAATTCAAACAATTGTTTTCAAGTAACAAAGTTGACGGTATTGTCTTTACAAGTGCATCATCTGCTAGAGCCTTCTTTGAAATTATGCTTGGCGATACTAATGAAGACACATTGAGGGAAAACTTGGAAAAAACAACTGTTGTGGCAATAGGCCCATTTACTGCAGATGAACTAAAAAAATTTAGGATAAATCCAATAATTGCAGATGTTCACACTGTTCCAGGTGCAGTAGAGACGATCAAAAACTGTCTTTGCTAGCTTTCTCTTCTTGCATGCAAACGTTCCACCAGAAAAAATTCGATTTTTTAAATCTCGTTCTAAGATCTTGGAATGAGATCATTAGCTAGACCTAAGATGATTTGCAATGCCAATCTTGGCAAATATTGTATGTTCACATGCATTTAGCTTGGCCTACTCCGCTGTACATGTATGAAGAGGGGTGTAACTTTTTTATAATATAACGGAGTTATGTCAATCATGACGACAGAGAACCTCAATATGGATTATACAAAATATGATTTCAAGGATTCTACTGAGATGTATGTTTTTACAAGTAAGAAGGGATTATCAAGAGAAGTAGTTGAAGAAATTAGCAAACTAAAGGGTGAGCCACAATGGATGCTGGACTTTAGACTCCGCTCATATGACATCTTTATGAAAAAATCAATGCCAAATTGGGGGGCAGATCTCAAAACTATTGACTTTAACAATATCTACTATTATGCCAAGGCTTCTGAAAAGACAGAAAAGGACTGGGACAGCGTTCCAGCAGAAGTAAAGGCAACCTTTGATAAGCTTGGAATTCCAGAGGCTGAAAAGAAATTTTTGGCTGGAGTAGGGGCTCAATACGAATCTGAGGTTGTTTATCACAGTCTAAGAGAAGACCTTGCAAAGAAAGGCGTTCTCTTCCTTGATACCGACACTGCTCTAAAAGAACATCCTGAAATTTTCAAGAAATATTTTGGTAAAATAATTCCACCAGAAGATAATAAGTTTGCAGCACTTAACAGTGCTGTCTGGAGTGGTGGATCATTTATCTACGTTCCAAAAGGAGTAAAGGTAGACCTACCATTACAAGCGTACTTTAGAATCAACAAGGAAAATATTGGTCAGTTTGAAAGGACACTGATAATTGCTGATGAAGGTGCTGAGGTTCACTATATCGAAGGATGCACAGCTCCTGTATATTCGATCAGAATCACTACACTCTGCAGTTGTTGAATTGATTGCAATGAAAGGTGCCAAGTTGAGATACACCACAATTCAAAACTGGAGTAATGATGTTTACAATTTGGTTACAAAAAGGGCATATGCATACGAAGGTGCTAGAGTTGAATGGATCGATGGTAACATTGGAAGCAGAGTCACCATGAAATATCCTGGAATTTATCTCCTAGGACAAAGAGCACATGGAGAGACACTATCAATTGCATTTGCAGGCAAGAACCAACACCAAGACACTGGTGCAAAAATGGTTCATCTTGCTCCATACACTACATCTAGAACTACATCCAAATCCGTGAGCAAGAGCAATGGTAGAACTACATACAGAGGACTTTTGCATGTTGCTAAAGGCGCAACAAATGTCAAAGCCTCAGTAAGATGTGATGCTCTCTTACTTGATGATACATCAAAGACCGATACTTATCCTTACATGGAAATTAACCAAGAAGATGCAACAATTACTCATGAAGCAACTGTAGGTAAGATAGGCGACGAAGCAAATATTCTATCTGATGACAAGAGGATTCACCGAAGAAGAAGCACTCACACTCATTGTAAACGGATTCATCGAGCCATTTACTAAAGAGCTGCCGATGGAATATGCAGTTGAGCTCAATAGGCTAATCAAACTTGAAATGGATGGCTCAGTCGGCTAGTCCGGCTTGCCAATAGCACTCTGAACGGATATGTCATCTTTTGTCCTGTCTAAGCTTGGTGCAAACCATCTAGACGAAATCTCTGAAGCCAACAACGAGCCGGCTTGGCTAAAAGACTATAGGAAGAATTCATTTTCAATTTATGAAAAACTCCCTCCTGAGGTTTCTCCACTTTATAACAAATACTCAGATGCCAATAAAATGGATGCATCACAAGTGACATTCTCTTTAAGCTCGGACACTACACTGCCTGATTTTGTAAATGACAGGCTATCTGAGATTTCAGATAATCCAAACATAATTCAGATAGGAACAAACATTTCAAAGATAAACATACCATCAGAATTAAAATCAAAGGGCCTAGTTGTATGCTCAATTCAAGATGCCATAAGAGAGCATGAAGATAAGATAAGAAAAACATTTGAAAAAATTGACGCAAACAAAGACAAATACGTTGCACTCAACAATGCATTTTTCAATTCTGGAATTTTTATTTATGTTCCACGAAACCTTGTTTTGGAAAAACCGATCCATGTAATATCCTCGCTTTCTCTTGATCAATCCTCTACCATATCTAGAAACATTGTGATAGGTGATGAAAACAGCAAGGCGTCCATAGTTCAAGAGATTTATGCACCCAAGTCTGCCAAACAACAGGCATACCTTGAAGTTCTTGATGTTACTGCCAGCCCAAACAGTCATCTTGAACTTGTAACACTGCAAGCAATGGATGAGAATGCAGTAAACTTTTCATCAAGAGCTGCAAGAATTTCACAAGATGCCCAAATGAACTGGTACCTTGGCCTGTTTGGTTCTCATCTTTCAAGATACAAGGTTGATAACTATCTAAATGGAACAGGCGCAAATGCACATGATACCGAAGTAGTATTTGGAAACAAGAATCAATCATTTGATCTGGCTTCTAATCTTATACATAATGCACCTTCTACTATTGGCAGAGTCTTAGAAAAATCTGTTCTCAAAGATACTTCCAAGTCTCTCTTTAAGGGAATGATTAGAATTGAAAAAGATGCACATCATGCAGAATCGTATCTTGCAGGCCACTCGATATTGCTAGATAAGGGTGCAAAATCCGATTCCATTCCAGGCCTTGAGATACTGACAAACGATGTAAAGGCAACACACTCGGCCTCGGTTGCTCAGATGGACGAAGAACAGCTATTCTATCTTGCCACCAGATGCTTGAACAAACCTGGAGCACAAAAGATCATAGTAGAAGGATTTCTAGAACCTCTGTCAAGGAAGATGTCGTACCAGATTCGTGCTTGGATAAGCTACCTTATTGAATCAAAATGGCTTGGTAGAGACCTTAAGATCAAAACAGATGAACAACTCAAAGCAATACTTGAAGTCGAAGAGACAAGATACCGTGAGACCGATATCTTCGAGAGCCACTACAAATACAGGTGAGTGTGTTGTCAGAATGGGTCAAAGTATGTGATACAAGTGATCTGAAAAGAGGAGACATGCTAGATTTCGACTACAAGGAAAAAAAAATTCTCTTAGCAAATTTTAACGGGAAGGTTTACGCGACAGATAGAATATGCACTCATGCAGATGCTGACCTTACAACAGGAATTTTGAGCGAAGAGGGAGTTACATGTCCTTTGCATCTTTCAACATTTAATATTTCCACAGGAGTTCCCCAAAACCTTCCAGCTGAAGTGCCGCTTAAAATCTACAATGTTAAAATAGAACAAAATGAAATCTATGTTGAGGTAGAATAATTTGCAAGCAAGCATGATACAAATTGAAAACATAAGAAAAGATTTCCCTATTCTCAAACGTAAAGTTCACAAAGACAAGGCATTGATCTACTTTGATAACGCAGCAACTACTCAAAAGCCAATCCAAGTGATTGATGCCATAAGCAATTATTATCTAAATTACAACTCTAACATTCACAGAGCAGTTCATGAATTGGCAGAAGAGGCAACAATAGCATATGAGAGTACAAGAGATAAGATTGTAAAATTCATCAACGCAAAGAGCCGCGAAGAGATAGTTTTTGTTAGAGGTACAACTGAGGCAATAAATCTAGTTGCTTATGCTTGGGGGAGGCAAAATGTCAACAAAGATGACATTATTGTTACTACCGAATACGAGCACCACAGCAATATTGTCCCATGGCAACTCTTGACAAAAGAAAAAGGTGCAAAATTAGAGTACATTGGAGTTGATGACAATGGTGAACTCTTGCTTGATCAACTTGACAAATATTTGGAAACTGGCAGAGTGAAACTTGTTGCGTTCAGTCAGATGTCAAATGTTCTTGGTACCATAACTGACTCTGAAGAGATTATTCGACGTTGTAAGAAAAAAGGAGTTAGAGTCCTAGTTGATGGAGCCCAGTCTGTTCCACATCTCAAAGTAGATTTGCAAAAACTAGACTGTGATTTTTTTCGCATTCTCTGCCCATAAGATGTTAGGGCCAACTGGTGTTGGTGTACTGTGGGCAAGAAAAGAACTGCTTGAAGGCATGGTTCCATTTAATGGCGGAGGAGATATGATTCGTGAGGTCCACAAGTATGAAACATCATGGAACGATCTGCCATACAAGTTTGAGGCGGGAACTCCAAATATTGCAGATGTGATTGGATTTGCCGCTGCTATTGATTACCTTGAAAGAATAGGGATGGATAAGGTACGCGAGCACGAAATGGAGATAACAAAGTATGCACTAGACAAGATTTCTCAGATAAAAGGAATAAAGCTTTACGGCCCAATGGACGTTGCAAAACGTGGCGGTGTAATATCATTTAATCTGGGAGACATTCATCCTCATGATCTTGCAACAATAATTGATGAAGATGGAGTTGCCATTCGCTCAGGACACCACTGTGCACAGGTATTGATGGAAAGGCTTGATGTTTCTGCAACTTCTCGCGCAAGCTTTTATATTTATAATACAAAGGATGAAGTGGATGTTTTCATCAAGTCTCTCTATAGGGCAAAGGAGTTGTTTAGACTTTGAGTAGCGCAGACATTTATCGAGAAATTATACTAGACTATTACAGAAATCCAAGGAACTATGGCAAGCTGACAAATCCTGACATTGCCCAGAGGGACAGCAATCCGCTTTGTGGAGATGAACTTGAGATGCATCTTAGCATAAAGGAAAGTAAGGTAGTGGATGTCAAGTTCACAGGAAAAGGATGTGCAATAAGCCAAGCCAGCGCGTCAATGCTAACTGAACTTATAATGGGAAAAACTTTGAAGAAGTAAAAAAGCTCTCAAAAGAAGACATACTGGACAACCTTGGCCTGCATGACCTCGGACCTGCCAGAATAAAGTGCGCGTTACTGTCGCTTAAGGTTCTAAAATCTGGCCTGTATTCTTATCTTTCAGAGAAACTAAAGGACACTGAATCTGCAGATAAGGTAAAGGAAGAAGCCTCGGGTCTGTATTGACTTGACAACCCAAACAATGACGATACCTATTCAGATAAGAAAAATAATTTTTGAAAAGTTCAACGATCCTAATCTTAGGTTCACAAATGATGAGGTTTTTGAGTTCCTACAGAGCGACGGACTTGACAGCTCTCTTACAATAGATGACATGGAGACATACTTTAAGCAACTACATGACGAGGGACTGATAAGGCCTATTGCCCAGAACTTTACCACTCAGTGGTTTAAGATCTTCGATGTAATTGAGAAACGTACATGCAAATCTTGCAACCAAGAATTTTACTTGGGTAAACTAGAGCCGCAAGTATGCCTCAATCCTCAATGCAAGGCAACTATTTAGCTCTGTATCTTGTAGCTGCCTCTTCCAAGGCCTGAATCATTGGAAGCTTTACGCCAGTCAAATACAACACCAGTGCGCCGCCAGCAGTACTGATGTGGTTTATCTTCTCTGTCAGGCCATATCTTTTCAGGGCAGCTGTTAGGTGTCCTCCGCTTACTATGGTTGTGGCAAAAGAGTCTGCCACTCCCTTGAGAAGTGCTTCTGTGCCAAACTTGAAATTCTCATTTTCAAAAAATCCTGCAGGTCCACTCATGAATACGGTGCCTGCACCTTGTATTGATTTTAGATAGTATTCGACCGTCTTTGGGCCTAGGTCAAATATGTTATCGCCCTTGACAAGCTCACGAACATCTATCTCTACCCTTTTTCCGTTTCTTTCTACTGCGATGTCTACTGGGACAGAAAAGACATCGGGATATTCTCCTATGAGTGAATGGGCCTTTTGGACAACCTCTTCTTCTCTTTTTATTCCTAATGGGAACTTGACTCTCCCCTGTGCTCTTAGAAACACATTTGCTATTACACCAGTAAGCAGTACTTGGTCAGCTCGTCCATTTTGGATTAATTCCTTTATTGCCTCAAGTCTGTCAACTACTTTTGATCCTCCAAGAACTAGAACATGTGGTCCTTTTGTGATGGTCATTATTTCGTCAAGCTTTCTTACCTCGCGTTCTACTAGTCTTCCGGCACATGCAGGAAGAACATGTGCAAATCCTATGATTGAAGGATGGGATCGGTGCGAACTTGGAAAAGAATCAAGAATACATAGATCAAACAATTTGGAGAGCCGACTTACCATGATTGTCTGCGATGCATCAGGAGACAAGAACTCGTAATTTTCTTCAGCGCAAAGCCTCAAGTTATCAAGCAAGATTATATCGCCATCTTTCATATTTTTAATTTCGTTTTGAGCTGCAGATCCGATTACATCCTCAACATATTTTATTTTGCGGCCCAGAATCTGTTCTAAAACTTTGGCGTGGTTTTCCATTCCGGTATAATCCTTGTTGCCTACCCTTCCTTGGTGTGACGCAATCACAACCTTTGCCCCCTCCAAGTCTTTGAGGGATTCGGTAGATTCCTTGATCCTGCTTGTTTCAATTATCTTCATACTGGTAGGATCTATTGGACAGTTCATGTCTACACGCAAAAAGACAGTCTTTCCTTTAGTATCAAAATCATCAAGAGTGAGGATTCTCACGGCGATCCTTTCTTGGGGCAGGTTAAAATCTTTTAGTCAGGCAACAGATCATGTGGACTCTTCTAGAACAATTGACGGCATTTTAATATGGATTGGCTTTCGATCAAATATACATGTCAATACTAGGAGGATCTTTCTTTGCAAAAGTGGGTTTTTGATGTAAGAAGTAGAACATTTTTCCTTTTGACATTGTCATTTTTTATACTTGTATATCTTGCATGTGCAAAAATTCTGGTCTATCAGGACAATGTCTTTGAAAACTCACTACAAAAACTGGCGGGAAACACAACTGTGGATCTTGCCATGCAGCTCTTCTCTGAGATTGGTTGGGTTTTGTATCCGATATTTGTTGCCATAGTGCTTTTTATAAGGAAAAGTACCCGGCGTCTGGGCCTCATACTTCTTCTTTCGCTACTGATAGGAACAATAGCTGCGGCATACCTGAGATGCTATACTGGATATGAAAAGCCTACAATAGAGTTCTTGGGGGCGCACCTGTCAATAGAATCTGGGGCAGATGTTGGGGTTCCATGCCAGATAGATGGCACGTTCCCGGCAGGTCATACCGTACGAACAACAATCTTTGCATTTATCGTGGGATATGCATTGTCAAAACGATTTCCCAGAGGCTGGTATTTGGTATGGCTGTATCCAATTCTTGTCTCAATTAGCAGGCTGTATCTGCTGCAGGAATATCCCACAACGGTCATTGCTGGGGCAGTACTTGGCATCCTGCTTGCAGATATAATGTCAAAAAAACTCAAGATAGAACTTATCTTTGATAAATCAGAAACCTAGGGAACTTAGGACGCGCGAGCTTATCAGTATCATTGCAAAATGATCCTGATCATGGCTGTAGATCCAATATCTTACGTCGCGCTCTTGTTTTGTCTTTCGCAGGCCAAGATTAAGCTCATTCATGATTGTAAACCCAATTTTTTTTGCTACCCCTTTGTCTTTGGTCATGATCACTTTGAATCCCCCTTTTTGCGCTGAAAATCCCAACTTGACCATCTCAGCTGCAATTTCAGGTGCGTTGAACTCGTTTTCAATCTCAAATGTTTTGGAGATGGGTATCTGTGACGGGTGAAATTCCATGCATTTTTACTGTCAATGCCAAATAAAATCTACCTGCTCTATTTCTGATCATGTTTAAAATTTTACGAAAAAATTTAGAAAATATGTAAAAAATATTAACTCTTATGTCAAATCCCGATCATAACAAAAACTTAATCGATTACAAATGCTCTAGAACGCATATGGCATCCTTGGAGACACTCACTAAATCATATAAAGCAAAGAAGATTGAGGTTACAAAATTACGAAGAAAAAGCGAGAATAATCTAAAAGTCGGTCCTTTCAACGAAGAGGAGATCATCATCAGGGCTTGCATCTTTGGCAAGACGAAACGAATCTTTAGGCAGGCAGATTGAGCATGTGGCGCAACTGCTGAATCAACACTTGGCGCAAAAGGAGAGCATATCTAGGCTCAAGATTGCAGCTGAAGAACGATTACGACAGGAACAAGATGCACAGGACAACGCAAAGCAGCAAAGCGAATACGGTGGACCTGAAGAAAAGGCAGCTGCACAAGAGAGGCTAAAATTCATCGACGAAAAGATTATCGAATTACATGCGCAATTAAAGGAACGTGAAGCGATAGAGACAAGACTTGCCAAACAGATTGAGAGTTTGCACAAGGAAAAAGCAAAACTTGATTCACAATTAAGAAAACAGATTCATACTAGGCCTGGGCTGCTTGAACAGCTAAAATCAAGCCAGAAAGCAGAGCTAGTACTACGACCAAGAGTTCAATCTTTGATTAAAAGAGAGGCTCAAACAACCAAGGTATTACAATCAATGGAGAAGCGATTGGAAGAAGTTATGGCTCAGAGGAGAAAAGCGGCAAGAAAGGCCAAGAAAAAATCTGGAAAATCAAGAGTTAAAAAACGAAGAGCTGCCAAAACAAAGAAATCTGCTGGAAAGAAAACAAAAAGGACAAAGACAAGAACTAGAAAGGCAAAAACAAAGATGTCAAGGAAAAAAGCAGTAAGACGAAAAGTAGCAAAGAGAAAAATAACGAAACGAAAAGCAAAAACACGAAGATCAAAATCAAAACGAAGATAGCAATCCTACGCTTCATTAATATTGAATAATTTTTTTCCGTAACACATGTCGCTTCCTAACAGAATTATTGTGGAAGTAACTGAGATTCCAAAACTCAAGAATCCTTCATTAATCTGCGGTCTACCGGGAAGTGGATATGTGGGAAAGCTTGCAGTTGATCACCTAATTGAAGAACTCAAGGGAATTCCGTTTGCACACATCTTTTCATCGTCATTTCCTCCACAAGTCTTGATTCAATCTGATGGGACTGCAGACCTTATGAAAAATACGTTATATTATTGCAAGAATAAATCCTGTGATCTTGTTCTTCTCAGCGGAGATGCCCAGCCTGTTAGTCCAGAAAGCGAGTATGAGATGGCAGATGAGATAACCAAGCTTTGTGAAAAGCTTGGCGTGAAGACTATCTATACACTTGCTGCATATATCACGGGAGCATTTACGAAAACTCAAAGGGTTTATGGAACAAGCACTTCGTCTGAAATTGTAAAAGAATTTCCAAAACATGATGTTCATACAATGAATAGCGGAAGCATTACGGGAATGAATGGATTGATAATTGGAGTGGGAAAGAGAAAGAACATAACTGGTGTTTGTCTGCTTGGGGAAACTTCAGGCTATGTGGTTGATGCAAAAGCGTCAAAAGCTGTTCTTGAAATTCTTGCCAAGATGCTTGATCTAAAACTGGATCTGGCTGGAATTTCGAAAAAAGGCACAAGACACAGAACAACTTGTTAAAACAATTGAGGAACAAATGGGTGGCAGATCATCGCCTGAATCATTACCCATATCACAACACGATAAGAGACTAGGATATATCAGCTGAAATGAAAAAACGCGGACCAATTGTAATGATTATAGGCGCGGCGTTGATAGCTATTGCTTTTGTAACATCTTATTCTGTTATGGAAAGAGCCGGTCTGAACTCTGGCAACGGTGGGTTTTTTCCGTCGCCAGAAAACATGTTCGACGAAGTATCTGAAAAAGAAACAATTGATCCTGGAAATGCATACACATTTTCCCATACGACTTCATCATCCCAAGGTGCCATTGATGTGGGGTCTCTATATGGAAGATTACAAACCAGATGACAAAGTTGCAGTAAATGTTACCAATATTTTTGGTGACAAGTTTGGTTCTTTTCAAGAAGGAGAACCCATATTCATAAAGTCATTTATGATACCAAAGGTGGACACGTATAGCTTCAACGTGGAAAACATGGGTAACTCGTCAGTAACAGTAGAGACCATGTTTACAGAGAATCCTGAAAAATCAAAGGCTCTAACTGATCCAAATTCGCCATTTAATCAAAACATCGTGCCTCTGGCAGCTGCAGGCTTTATGTTGATAATTGGGATAATTGCAATTATTGCTGGAATAATACTTGGCGTAATAGACTGGAAAAAGAACAGGAATCAGTCTAGATATATCTAGAATTCTATTACTTCGAGTTTGCCGTACTTGCCTACGTTAAGAGAATTTTCTCCTCTAAATGTAGAGATGTATCCGTTTTCAATTCTGATCTTTGAACCCTGTTTTACCATCTTGATCTGTGCATCCCATAAGGTAAGCTTGATCTCTCCGGTGTCATCTTTTAGCATTGCATCTGCAACTTGGGCCTGTCCACCTGTCTTGAGGTTTACAGTTCTTGGTTCGCTTATGCTGCCTATGACTCCCTCAACAGGCTCTAACCTGTTTTGTGGTTTGTTGAGTTGGCCTATGTTTGGCATTCAGTAAAATTTTTCAGGCTCAAATAATAAGTGTTTTGATACAAACTTCTGCTAAGATGTTGATGTTCGGGCATTAGAAATTTACATTGTTAACTTTCGGGGTTTGAATACAAGCCCTAGAAACAATGCAATTCCAATCAATGCGAATCCTGCAAAGAAAATCGGTTCGGTAACATTAGGATTGAGATTGTAGTATCCTTGCATATCTGTACATGTAGGGCAATGTTGTAGGACACCTGCTAAATCTTCCTTGCTTAATTGAATATGGATGTGAACTGGCATTAATTCAAGACCAACAAAATTCAAGGCAATGCCAGTAATTGCAATAATTAATGTGATAGTTTTTCTATTTGCCAACTATTAGATTTTTGTGAAGTCAGTCTAATCAAATTTTCTATCTTATTCTGTCCTGAATCTAGCTTGATTCCTGCTTTTTCTGCGGGAGTCTGATCTATCGAACTGTGATTTCTAATGAAATTATAATGAATCCTAAAAACATCAATTGTTTTCTGAATAGATTTTGCGTATTTGAATAAATGAGACACAATTAAGAAGAATATGCGCTCCATATTATGACGATCATTGTTATTATGAAAGCACTGAAAATAGAGCCCATCACAATCGTCAATACTTTTTTCCTACTCATCTTGGTTAACTCTTAGTTTTGCCTTAATTGACATGTTATTTCATTCTATCTGGGAACGATGGTACCTATTTTCAAGCCACGAATATAGTGATTAGATTTTAAATAACCATCAATAAAACAAGACGAGCATGAGCGAACAACCAAGGACATTCTTTAATTTCTCCTTCTTTAAGGTTGATCCAAAATGGCGCTGGATGGCAGACCTTGCAAAAGACGAGTCTGCAAAAGAGGTGGAAAACATATTGAAAAATTCACAAATGCCGTACAGGTCATATTCCACCCTCGGACTACGTGATGACGCAGAATTCTTGTTATGGTTTGCATCCGAGTCTGTTGAGAAGCTACAGGATGTAATCTCAAAATTATACTTGACAGTTTTTGGAAAATACATAATTCCAACACATGTTTATCTTTCATGCACAAGACCATCAGTATATACAAAAAACTCTACAACCCATGGCTGGCTTGCAGGTGAAGAACAAAAAAAATATGTCATCGTATATCCATTTATCAAGACCAGAGGATGGTATCTCCTTCCACTTGAAAAGAGAAAAGAGCTAATGTCAGAGCACATTGCAGTTGGACAAAAATATCCAGAAGTAAATTTGAACACGACCTATTCTTTTGGCATTCATGATGAAGATTTCATGCTTGCATTTGAAACTGATAACCTGGACAAGTTTCAGGACTTGATAATGGATCTTAGAGAGACTCGCGTCAGTGAATATGTGCAAGTTGACACACCAATGATAGTTTGTGTGAAAAAAGACCTTATCTCAATGATAAGGAGCCTCGGATGATGAAGGCACTAAAGGAATGGGCAACCGTAGTAAAAGCACTTGAGAACGGAAACCAGACTGTTTTATTGAGAAAGGGTGGAATTCTTGAGACTGAATCAGGATTTAGGGTTGAGGCAACAAAGTTTGCATTGTTTCCAACTTTTGAACATCAGGACAATGCGTCGCTAAAATCACAATATTATGGATATCTTGCTGATGTAAGAGAGGATAAGCCAAGGGAAGGGTACAACAGAATTACTTCGATTGCACAAGTAGTTGAGGAGCGCGACATTTCATCAATTGAAAAAATAGAACAACTATCGCCATTTCACATTTGGAGCGACTCTTACATAGTTGAAAGAATGAACTGGATGCCGTCAAAACCCATGAAGGCGGTTTTTCTCAAGGTTTTCAAGATTGCTGAAACTGAGGTACCTGTATTGCCAGATTACCACGGATGTAAATCTTGGATAGAATTAAATGTAAATTCGGAATCTGGACAATCTGTTTTGAGCGATGCGGAACTACAGCAGCAATTGGAAGAGTTTAGGAGAATTGTAAATTGAAATACCGAACCCTTGGCAAAGAGTGGAATAAAGGTCTCTGAGATAGGATTTGGAGCATGGACTCTGGGTCTTGATTGGTGGGGAAAGAAGATTGAGGATGATGAGGCCAAGCGACTGTTAAAACACGCATATGATTTAGGAATTAATTATTTTGAGACTGGTGATATCTATGGAAGAGGTAAAAGCGAGCAACTAATTGGCGAAGTCTTCTCTGGAATGAGAAACGAGGTTGTAATATCTACAAAATATGGATATGACATTTACAGTAACGAACAGATAGGCCACAAGGAACTTCCGCAGAAATTTACTCCGGAATTTACCGAATTTGCATTGAAGAAGAGCATGGAGAGATTGCAAACTGACTATCTTGACGTCTATGGCCTGCACAATCCAAAGATCCATACTATTCGCGACAAGCCAATATTTGATTATCTAGATAAAAAAGTAAAAGAGGGCATCATCAAAAGCTACCAAATTGCTCTGGGTCCTGCAATTGGATGGACTAGGGAGGGGCTTGATGCAATGGATCTTACAAACACTACTGCGGTACAGACAGTATACAATATCTTGGAGCAAAACCCGGGAAACATACTGGTAGAGCAGGGTGAAAAACACAACGTGGGCATTCTTGTCAGAGTGCCAGATGCTTCTGGTATACTAACCGGCAAGGTCACAGCAGACACAAAGATTAGCGAAAAGGACCACCGTTCTGTGAGAAGCGGAGACTGGGTGAAGCAATCACTTCAAAAGGTTGACCAACTCATGCCTATTGCAAAACGATATGGATGGAACATAACTGAACTTGCAATCAAGTTTCTCTTGTCACATAATGGGGTATCATCGGTGCTTCCTACTGTTGTAAGCGAAGAAGAGATCACAATGTTCTCGCAAATGGCTGATGGGAAATATCTTAATGCATCAGATAAGAAAGAGATAACTGAACTTTTCAACCAGTGGCCTCCATACGAACTCAAGGCGTCTGCACAAACTGCGTGAGAAGATAACTTTGAACCTCGTCTTACCAAGTATTTTTAACAATGTTTTTCTTCTCTGTATACACAAAAGGAGATAGAATGGAAAATGGTATTGGCTACTAAAAAGACATCAACTATGACATTCCGAATTGATGAAGAAGTTCTAAACAAACTGCGAGAAGAATCTGAGCACAGAGAGACAAGTCTTAACACGTTTGTCAATCAGATCTTTAAGAGATATGTAGAATGGGACATGTTTGAATCAAAGGTTGGGATGGTACCTGTTGCCAAGCCAATAATTGTGGAACTTTTTGGAAAGATGTCAAAAGATGAGATAATAGACATGGCTAACCGAATAGGAAAAAATGTTGTCAGAGATATTGCATTGTTCATGAAGGGAGACATCAGTTTGACCTCTTTTCTGTCGTGGTTTGAGGTAAGGATGAAGGCCTCTTCAATTGAGATAAATCACAACATAAAAAATGGCTATCATACATTTATTGTAAAACATGATCTTGGCGACAACTGGTCTTTGTATCACAAGACTGTACTTGATTTGATATTTGTTGATGTTCTTGATAAAAAAGTCCAGTTCGATTATAATGCTGGCATGATATCATTCAAGTTCAGCGATTAGATGTTTGCAACTGTTTGCATCTGAGTACATTCTAATCTTCCTTGTTATATCGACCGGAACAAAATAGATACTGTGCAGGTACTTCTTTTAGGAAGAGATGTGGACCAGGAAAACACGCGCAATGCCATATTGAAGATAATCTCAAACGAGCAGGCCATCCAAGTACTTGAATGCAGCATAGATTCTCCAAAATCTGCATACGAAATCAGCACGACATGTAATATTCCCCTCACTCAGGTGTATCGTTGGGTTAGAAAGTTGCACAAGATGGGGCTTGTTCGTATATCGGGGGCAACAAACGATGCCGGCAAAAAATATTTTATGTATAAAAGTAAAGTGAGGGAAATAAAGATAGTACTGAGTGATACTTTTAGCCCCAAAATAGAAATATCGTAAATATTTTTTCTGTTCTGTCTTACACTGTAATTGTTTCTTCTATCTTGAATTCGTGCTCTACAAAGTATTCGACTCGAGTCTTTTTGAATTCTCTTGAACTGAATAATATTTTGTAGTCGTGTACGTCTATCTGGTTTTGGATCTCAGTTGCAATCTTCTGGGCATCATCATTTGATTTGCAGTGAACCATTGAAAATACATTGTAAGGCCAGTCCGGATAAACAGGTCTCTGATAACAATGACTTACTTGGGGAAATGCTCCCAGCTGTGCTCCTACCTGCTCTATTCTTTCTTCTGGCACCTTCCACACTATCATGCCATTTGCCAAAAAGCCTACCTCTCTGTGCCTTAGTATGGCTGCAAATCTACGCATCACGCCAATTTCTTCGTAATATTTGGCCTTTTCAAGAACTTGCTCCTCTGTTATTCCAAGACTTTGTGCGGCTTTTAAAAACGGTCTCTCAGTTATATCTAGATCTTTTTGCAGCTCGCGGATGTATCTCTTGTCCTCTTCGGTTGCAACAAATTTTACTTCGTGAATCTTTTTCTTCTCTTCAACAGGTTTGACTTCTGCCTTTTTCTCGTCTACCATCTCAAGCTTGACGCCAATCTTGAAGAGCTTTATTGTTGGAAGCATTCTGACCTTGTTGATGCCTTGTAACTTTGAAAACTTGTCAATCTCGGATTTTAGGTCTGAACCAGGTGGGACAGCTAGGGTAAACCAGAGATTGTATTCGTGGTTTCTCTCATAGTTGTGGCTGACGCCTGGGATGCTTGTTTACTTGGTTTGCAATGTTGTCAAGCTTGTCAGCATCAATTGCCATTGCAACCAGTGCACTTTTGTATCCTAGTCTTCGCGTGTCAAAGATTGCGCTAAGCTGTCTTACTATTCCAGCTTCTTTGAGTGCACGCAGTCTCTGCATCAAATCTTCGTCTGAAATTTGAAATTTCTTTGCAATATCAGAATACGGTCTTGGAACAAGAGGAAATGTCCACTGGATTTCATTTAGAATTTCCTTGTCCATCTTGTCCATGAATACACATCCAAATCTTGCTTACAATTAAAAATGTTACCTAGATTTTCATGGAATCTATAAATATCTTACAAAGACAGCGAGAATCATTGATAGTTGATCTAAATCTCAAGGGAAACTTGGTGATTGTTGTAGGTGGCGGAAACGAGGGACTCAAAAAGGTCAATGCGTTGCTTACCCAAGACTGCAAAATTCTTCTAATCAGCGATTCAACTAACCGGCAAATAGACAAGTATGTAAAACAAAAAAAGATCCAATTTAAAAAAATAAGACTTGTAAATGCTGATTTTATAAAAAAATACAAACCATTTGCGGTACTTGCAACTACAGATGATAGAGATCTGAACAGAAAGATAGTAGGAGCAGGCAAAGAAGATGCGATGCTATGCCTATGCGGCAGATGATCCAGAGGTAAGTGACTTTGCATTTGGTTCTGTCATAAACATCCAGGATACAGTACAGATAGCGGTATCTACCGGCGGACGAAGTCCGGCAATGGCGCGCAGACTGCGAATGCAGGCAGAAAAGATCTTCAAGAAACTAATCAAAAAGGAGGACATTTATCAAATAAAACTGCAGGACTTTGCCAGAAGGGCAGCCAAGACAAAACTTGCCACCTTTCCTGAGCGCAAAAAGTTCCTCTACCGTGTCATGAATGACAATCATATCAAACAATTAATAGCTGACGGAAATCTAAAAAAAGCACAGAAATACGTGATCGAGATGTTGGGTGATCTAAACTGACAAGCAATGTAATCAACGCTAGAGTTACTTTTAGAAAGTCCCCAATACACATGCTTGAGAGATTTACATTTAGAAATATTGATTCTGCATACGAGTCTTTCCTGAAACATTCTGGACTGCAGGAATGTGTGCTATTGCAAACTTGCAACAGGGTGGAACTATTTGGATTTGGAAATCATGAAGACATTGAAAAGATAAAAAA
This sequence comes from Candidatus Nitrosotalea sp. TS, assembly GCF_011319465.1. Taxonomy (GTDB): domain Archaea; phylum Thermoproteota; class Nitrososphaeria; order Nitrososphaerales; family Nitrosopumilaceae; genus Nitrosotalea. Next base: position 148,523 of record NZ_RCMB01000013.1, on the reverse strand, counting down.
GACATGGGCATCTGTATCTGGCCTTGAGGAAAATGCCTTCAAAGAAAATCTGGAGATAAGCCAGGGAACGGAGGCATACCAGCACCTTCTAAAACTTACCTCGGGGCTTGACTCGCTTGTTATTGGGGAGGATCAAATTCTTGGACAGATAAAAGAATCAATCAGCACAGCACGCGAGATGCGGGCATCAGGAAGTGCACTGAACACCATGTTTGACAAAGCAATCCGTGTGGGAACACGAGTAAGACAGGCAACGGGAATAAGCAAGGGAAGCATCTCTATTGGTTCAATGGCAGTCAAGCTTGCCGAAGAAAATATCGATGACCTAAAATCCAAAAACATTCTCTTGATTGGTACTGGAGAAGCCGCAAGCCTTGTGGCAAAATCGCTCAAAAAACGCGGAATTGACTTTAATGTAACAAGCAGAACATTTGAACGCTCAAAATCTTTTGCAGAAACTGTGGGTGGAAACCCGCTCAAGTTTGAGGGAGCAATTGCAAACTTTCAGTCAGTTGACGTACTTTTTGTCGCAACCGTTGCTCCATACTTTTTGGTTACGCATGACAGGGTAAAGGAAGCAATGGAATCGCGCAAAAATGGCATGTTGATAATGGATCTCTCAAATCCAAGAACTGTTGATGAGAAGGTTGCTACAATAAAGAAGATAAAAATGATGAACCTAGATCAGATTGCAGAGATGGTGGACAAGAACATGCGCACAAGAATGGGCGTAGTATCCTCAGCGGAGAAGATAATTAACGAGGAGTTGCCAGTAATGGAAGCAGCAATGAAAAGAATTGAGGTAGAACCAATAGTAAAGAATGTCTTCAAGGAAATTGACCAGGCGCGAGTCAAGGAACTCAAAAAAGCTTTGCAAATGCTTGGAGAAAAAGATGAGCAAAAAATTAGAATTATTGATCAGCTCACGCAAGCCATAGTGGAAGACATAATCTCAGTCCCAATGAATAATCTAAGAAAGGCATCTGAGCAAGGAGATTCTGAAATACTCAGAACTGTCACAAAACTCTTTGACTATAAGAAAGAGTAAATTATATTGCTAGGAATTTGTGATTTTTGTAATGTCTTATCCTAATGTACGGCTTAGAAGATTGCGAAAGACTGGAAAGATTCGTGAGCTGTTAGAAGAGGTACGACTTTCTCCAAGAGACTTGATCTGTCCTGTATTTGTGCAAGAAGACCTCAAGTCAAAACTCCAGGGCCAATCCATGCCAGGTTTTGAAAGACTTCCGTTAAAAGATGTGGTGGCAGAAGTAAACTCTATTGCAGAACTGAAGATTCCAGCTGTCATGATTTTTGGAATTCCATCACACAAAGATGATGGGGGAACATCGGCATTTGCATCAGATGGCATTGTGCAAAAGACAATATCTGAAATTCGAAAAAATCTTGGCAATGACATTGCAATAATGTCAGATGTCTGCCTATGCCAGTATACCAGCTCAGGACACTGTGGACTGGTAAAAGGTGATAAAATTGATAATGATTCTAGTCTTGATACGCTGGCAAAGGTAGCTGTAAGCCAGGCCCAAGCAGGTGTAGATGTTGTATCTCCGTCTGCCATGATGGACGGGCAAGTAAAGGCAATAAGGCATGCACTTGACGATGCCGGATTTTCAGATGTGGCAATAATGTCCCACTCTGCAAAACACAGGTCATCTCTTTATTCTCCGTTCAAAGACATGGCTCACTCTGCTCCGCAGTTTGGCGACAGAAAGACCTACCAGTTGCCATATACCAACCCAAAGGAAGCCATGCGGGAAGTAGAGACTGACATTGCAGAAGGCGTAGATATTATCATGATAAAACCTGCATTGGCATATCTTGACTTGATTGCAACCACAAGGCAAAGATTCAACGTACCAATATCGGCATACAGTGTATCTGGGGAATATGCATTGGTAAAAGCGGCTGCAATGCAGGGCTGGATAGATGAAAAGGAAGTGACACTAGAAATTCTGACTGCAATTAAGAGGGCAGGTGCAGATATGATAGTAACATATTTCTCAAAGATTGCCGCAAAAGCTCTCGGCGAGAAATGAGGGACGACGAAGGCTTTGAGATAGACCGGGCTTTTGACTTGTTGCCACATGTTGTGGGTGCAAGCTGGGCTACTATATGGTTTAGAATAAACAAGATTAGAAGGCCAAGCATTGAAGAATTTAGGAACAAGGTTGCAGAATACTATGCAATGCTAGATCCTATAGTTAACTCATATTCTCAAGATGAAAAGTTTGCAGACATGACAAGACACATCAAGATGCGAAACCATGATGAGATAGAGCGAATACTAAAAGGAAGAAATCAGGAAATAGAAAAGCGCTTCAAAAGATACCTCGATTATGGATAAATCTCGTCTCTGAGAACGTCTAGAAACTCTAGCATTATCTTTACTCTTTTTCTTGCTTCCTGCTTTGCGCTCTTTGTATTCATTTTCTTCTCCAAGAGCAACAACTTTTTGTAAAAATGGTCCAAAGTCCACTTGGTGTCATCTGGGCTACGAGTCTTACAAAAAGGATCTTTATTGCTGTAAAATGGCCTTTTTTCAGCACCTCCAACAGAAAACGTCCTTGCAATTCCAATTGCACCTATTGCGTCAAGCCTATCTGCGTCCTGAAGTATTTTTCCTACCATTGTCTTTGGCACTGAACCCCTTGAGAAACTGTGGTCACGGATTGCATCTGAAATTATTTCAATCTCTTCTTTTGTGTAACTGTACCTGACCAAGATTTGCTTTGCTTTTGCTGCACTCTCTACTGACGAATTCTTGGACCGTGGGTCTGATTTTGGATAGGATACAATATCATGTAAAAGGGCAGCTGCAAGTACAAGCCTTGGGTTTGCCCTTTCCATCCTTGCAAGCCTTTGGGCATTACTGTAAACTCTCATAACGTGTTCAAAATCGTGGGCGGGATCGTTTTTTCCTACTTTTTTCCTTACTAGTTTTTTTAATTTTTCAATGTTGCCTGCCTTTTTCATTGAAAACACATCTGGGTTATTGTATATATGAACATAAACTGGTTGTACAAGCGATCTGGACTTGTGTATGGTTGAAAATTCTAGAGTTTGTCATTGTTATTCTTGTATTTTGTAGAACAATATGCTGAAAGAATTATCTTTTTGAAAAAAATAGATGAATCGTTCAATATCCTTATAAATAAAAAAGTGTATAATGATATCATGAGCTCAAAAGCGTGGAAATGTTATAGATGCAATCTTGTTTTTACTGATGCATCCCACGCTGACTTGCATGTAGATCTTTCAAAGCATGCAGTCCGAGAGATAAATCTCATAAAAGCCTAAAACTTCGATAATCTTATTGCCACATACTAGAGAGTACATTCATGTCATACTCTAATATCTCAAAGATGAATTTTGAGGTATCTGAGTGAGCAAAAAAATTTTCTCGAACAGGTAGACCAGGCCTGCAGGTCTATCCGAGATCATGAAACAAAATGCTATCTTGAAGAAAAACCAAATGACATGATAGTTCCAGTGTTTGGAAAGATTGGGATGCTTGGATGCCCATCTCAAAAAAACATGGCGGTCTGGGCTATGATATCCTGACGTACGTATTTGCACTAGAAAGGATAGGGCGGGAGGGAAATTCATTGCGCACGTTCTTTTCTGCTCATGTGTCCATAGGGCAGATGGTTTTACAAAACTGGGCAAACGAGGAGCAAAAAAAGCGATATCTTCCTGATACAATATCAGGCAAGAGCATCATGGCATTTGGGCTCACTGAGCCTGATGCAGGAAGCGATCCAGGTTCCATGACTACAAAATTTGAGGAAAGTGGAGATAATTTTATTCTAAACGGCAAAAAACACTGGGTGGGAAATGGGACTCTTGCAAAAGTAATGACTACATATGCAAGAGGACCTGACGGAAGAATTTCTGCATTTATTGTAGATACTAACTCTAAAGGATTTCATGCACAAGAGATGAAAAATAAGATGGGCTTGCTTAGCATAAAAAATGCCGAGGTTACATTTGAAAACTGTATTGTGCCAAAAAAGAATCTTTTGGGAACAAAGGGAAAAGGACTGAGCATAGCTTACAGTGCGCTAATAGATGGAAGGCTAAGCGTTGCTGCAGGTGCGATAGGTGTGATGAAAGACTGTCTTGACGAATCTATCATGTACTCGAAAAAAAGAGTACAGCATGGTTCGGCACTTGCCAAAAAACAACTAATCCAAGAACATTTGTCCACCATGATACTAAATGTCGAAAGCTCGCGATGGCTTGTTTATCGAGCTGCTGCGGCAAGACAGAAACTTCATGATTACGTGGAGAATCTAAAGGAAAAAGACTCGAACTGGCAGGAAATGCTAAACAGAGAAGACAAGGAATATTCCACACTGCGAGGCAAGGCAGATAGGCTTGCGGCAATAGCCAAGCTGCATTCTACAAATGCTGCATTTGATTCGGCAAACAGGGCAGTCCAGATCTTTGGCTCTTTTGCATATCAGAAGACAACCCGGGTAGCCAGACACTTTTTGGACTCGCGGGCAATCATAATTTACGAGGGCGCAAACGAAGTGCTCAAGCTAAAGATAGCCTCGCTTGAGCTTGGTGACAAGTATCAGGCATACTAGTGAATAATTGGCAAAAAATGATCTCTTAGCAACAAGGTCATGCCTAAAAAATGAGCTAATAGGGTCAAAATTACGCACGAAAAATGAGCTGTTTTTGCCTAGTCCGAGATTCTCTATATTACATGAAGAAAGAATTTGGTCAGTACCTCATTTCAATATACATATGCGTTTCCAGTGGAAAATATGGCAAGATTTTGAGTAAAATCTCAGTCCCTTGACAAGACCTGGTTCATTATGGACAAGCCTTGCTCTATCTGATCTTTTGTTATTACAAGTGGCGGTATTATCCTCAGGGATTTTTGGCCTGCACCAAGAGTGAGCAGTCCATTTCTGAATAAATTGGCCAACTTTTTCTCTCTGCGTGCTCTGGTGTCAAACTCTAGGCCAATCATTAGGCCTAAGTCCCCTCACATCTGTCACTCCTTTTTTGCCTACAAGTTCCTGCAAACCCTTCCTTAGAAGGTTGCCCATCTTGGTTGCATTTTCTAGCAACTTGTCACGCTTTATGACCTTGATGGTTCTTGCTCCTACCGCCATGTCTATTCTGCTGCCTCCTCCCCAAGTGCTAGACAGAGCTGACCTATCGGCTGGCTCAAATTTCTTGTTGTACATTGTAGCTCCTACCTGTAACGCCTTGGCAGTACTCATGATATCAGGTGTTACTCCATAATGCTCAAAGGCCCACCACTTGCCTGTGTGCCCAATGCCTGACTGTACCTCGTCTAAAATCAGACGGCACACCATATCGCGTGGCACACCTTCTCAGGTTTTTGATGAATTTTTTGCTTGCAACATAATATCCGCCCTCGCCTTGAACAACCTCGGTTAGAATAAATGCAATCTTGTTTTCCTTGAGCAAAGATTCCACAGAATCAATCTCAGGATCATCGTCTTTTGCGCAGAACTTGATCCTTTTGACTGCAAGTTCTGGAAAGTTGTACTTGTGTACTGGTCCTGCTAGATGTAAAGCTGAGTGCACCAAGCGTTCTGCCATGAAATGCGCCAAGACATGATATGCCAGGCAGTGGTCCCATCTTTCTGTATGCAATCTTTATTGCATTCTCTACTGCCTCTGCACCACTGTTGATAAAAAATGTCTTAAAGTTTTGTGGCAGTATTGTTGATACCGTCTCTGCAAGGTCGGCATGTTCCTTGGAGTAAAAGTCCTGGCCTGCAATCTTGTGCGTGCCATTTGTGGAGTACTCTGCCAGCACTTCCATGACATCAGGATGTGAATATCCTATGGGGCATGCGCCTATGTTAGAAGTAAAATCTAGGAACTTGTTGCCGTCTGGGTCTTCAATGATGCAATCATGGCCGTTTGCAATGACTAGGGATAGACAAATGTGGAATCATATGCATATTTTTTCATTGCATTTATGATTCGCTTTGAATTGGGTCCTGGCAATTTGTGGTTCATTGTATTTTCCTTGGGTGTTATTACATGGAAAAATTTTCTAATAAAGACTATCATGGATATGTCATGGGAGAAAATCACAGGGGATTTGACGAGCCAAATCGCAAACAGCGACAGAGAAGGGCAAAAAAGGCAAGGAAAGTGCAGAGGGAGGGATTTGAACCCCCGAACCCCTAAAGGAAAGGATTCTCCTATTACCGATGATCTTGAGTCCTTCTCGGTTGGCCGGGCTTCGATACCTCTGCAACGAGAGATTTAAGCACTGAATATATAAACTGAAACTGCAGGTTTTCGAATTTTAATAGATTGTCTTCTTTTTCAATTTACAAGTTTTTCTGATATTGCAGGCATTGTATAGAAAAATTCATCCTCAAAAGCAAAGTCCTGCTTTCCCTGTTTTCTCAATGATTCAAAATAACTCATGCAGTTTGCATAGAATGTGTTTGATTGGTTCTCTTCTGGCATGGTAAACATTGTTCCAGGAAAGGTGTTTCTTTTGATGTGTAAGAAATTTTAGACACAGTTATTGTCTTTTTTTAATTATCTATTCGTGATTTGAAATTTGGGAAAATACTTGTCAGCTTGTGCATTTAGGGTGTAAATTTGGTATCTCTAGGAAGCTGGTTGTTCGGTAGCGTCCTGAATTCCTAGCCACGAGTATCCTTTTTGTTCCAACTCGTCTGCAAGTTCCTTTGGACCTTCTTTTATCATCTTTCCCTGTGCCATGACATGCACGTAATCAAGCTTGTCCAAGAACTTGAGAATTCTTGCATAATGGGTAATGACTATTGACTGTTGCGTCCTTTCTTGAGACTTGGCTTATTGCTTTTGCAACTGCCTGGACTGCATCAATATCCAGTCCAGAATCTGGCTCGTCTAGAATTGATATCTTTGGCTGCAATACTGCCATCTGCAAAACCTCAGACCTCTTCTTTTCACCGCCGGAGAATCCCTCGTTTAGGTATCTTGACAGGAAATCATGTCTGAGCCCTACTTGATCAAGATTCTTTTTTAGATAATTTTGAAATTCTCTTACTGTCAAAAAGACTTCACGGTTCTGGTCTCCAAGTGATTTGCTCAATGCATTGTAAGCAGTTCTTAGAAAATGTGAATATCCGACACCTGCCACCTCTGTTGGATATTGAAATGCCAGAAACAATCCTTTCTTTGATCTTTCATCGGCAGACATGTTCAAGATGCTTTCTCCATCCAAGAGAATGTCGCCGCTTGTCACCTCATATTTTGGATGACCTAAAATTGTATAAGCTAGAGTACTTTTTCCTGATCCGTTTGGACCCATTATTGCATGGATCTCGCCTGGACCTGTCTTGAGATTTACTCCTTTGAGGATCTCTTTGCCTTCTCTTTTAGCATGAAGGTCTTTGATTTCAAGTACTGCCATCTTGTATATGTCAACTTGATTTCGATATATAATCCAACAAAAAATTAGATCAAGCTAACTGTGTACCTGCCATGGTTCTATATCGTCATTCTATGGTTTTGTAACAACCAAGGCTTGCAGAGTGTATGAGAATATGCTTTGAGGCTGGAATTAGGTGCTATTTTTCTAGGTTGTCTAGAAATTCCTTTGTTTCAAAAAAGCCAGAGAGTTCCTTTGAGATCTGGTCTGAGAATAATGATGAAATAAAAACAAAAAGGAAGGGGTTAGTTTTTGGCTAGCGCTGGTTTTAAGATAACCTTGATCTTGTATGCAGTCAGGATTTCCTTGCACCTGTTTCGTATGGTGACCTCGGTAATTCCTGCAACGCTTGAAACATCTCTTTGGAGTATGCTTTGTCCAAGCAGTGTTGAGGCGATGTAAAGATAGGCAGCAGCAAGGCCATTTGGCGCCTTTCCGTCTGCTAGGTTGTGGTCATCTGTCTTTTCTGCAATCTCTGCAGCAAGTCTTTCTACACGTACCTCAAGTTTTGCAAGATTTGCAATCTTTGATATGTATTTCTCAAGGGTTACTACTGGTGCTGTCTTTGATCCAAGCTCCATCACGAGCATTCTGTAATATTTTGCAGTCAGTTTTACGTTCATTTTTTCGTCTTTTGTACTTCCAGTTGCAGAGCAAATCTCGTCTAATGATCTTACAACATCGCACTGCTTGCATGCCATGTAAATGGTTGCAGCCGACATGCAGGCAACAGATTTTCCCTTTGCCTCTGTTTGGCCGTCAAAGTTTCTGTATATTATTGATGCAGTTTCAACTACGTTTCTTGAAAGTGCCAGTGATTGGCAAGTCTCTCCTATCTTTGAGAGTATGTTTGCAAGTCGTCTCTCTCTTGGAGAGGCAACTCTGATTCTTGTCTGCCACTTTCTTAGGTTGTACATCTGAAGTGCCATGTCGCTTGAAATTGTTTTTCCGCTAAAGTCTTTGGTTCCTAGTGCTATCTCTGTTCTAATTCCAAGGTCATGTTGTGCATAAGTTGTCTGACCGGTTGCTCTTGCAGTTTTCATTTTTTCTTCTGGATTGGTTGATCTTGACTCTGGACCGTAATCTGACATCTGCTCCATTGCTACCAGTCCGCAGCCAGAACAAATTTTTTCTCCACTATGAATGTCATCAACTAAGGATGATCTACATTCTGGACAATTTGTCTGTAGTTCTGTCATGTTCATCTTCTATTTCCTCTGAATCTTTTCGGTTTCATCGCAGGAGATTGTTCGACGATGTAAACATGCTGTCCGATGTGTCTTTTGATATTGTTGGTAAGCGGAATCGCTGATGCATACGGCGCATCGACCGGACCTATCATTTCCGAAACTTTGGCTACTTTGGTCCCAGAATTGTCTACTACAATCTGGCCATCGTTTAACGGTTTAGAAAGTCTAATCAAGACTCTACCGCTATTTGCTAAATGCAATACTTCGCCTACCTCCTGCAATTAGTGAATAAACCGAATACTGTTATCAATAGAGTTCTGTCAAAATTACTTTAGCTCTAAGCTAGAATAGCTGTTTACTTGGTCTGTTTAGCTCTTCGCGATACAATCTTGTCCGAAATTGCAGAAATTATTTTGGCTTTTGGTTGTACCTTTGCAAGTACGATGTAGCCTGACCTTACATATGGCCTTCTTGGAAATCTTACCTGTTCGTTAGTTTCTGTTGGCTCAAATCCAGCTGCTTTTGCAGCATCTACTAATTCTTTTAGTGAAGGATCGAAAATACTTTTTTCACGTGATACACGTCGACCCATTTTTTTTGGAAGTGTCTTGTTGAAATAATCCAACCAGATTACGACATGTTCGTAATCTTTCATTTTGAAATCACTTTATCAAAATTGCGTTTACTGCGCCGTCTTGACCTGGTCTTGAAACTACTTTGCATTGCCCATTCTCTGTTTCCAAAATTGCGCCCTTTGAAATTACACCACGTCTTTCATAGTCACTGCTTGCTGGATTTTTTAGAACTTTGAGTATCTTTACTCTTTTTACTTTTCCATCTGGGATAGATAGATTTACAAAATCTGTAGTCTTCAGTGCAGTCTTTCTGTTGTAACCTCGAACTTTTCTTGTAATGGTGACATGAGGACCTGGAATAGCTTCCACAGAATATCTGTCGATCTCATATTTTCTTCTAGTTCTAAGAGGATATCGTCTGCCTCCAGTAATCTTACTTGTGGCAAGATTTTCTACAGATTTCTTCATAAGCAGTCGTTAAAGTGACTCTAATTTATACCATCTAGAACAAAACATTGCATCCAGTGTCTTTACTGGCTTGGCTGTGTCATGGATTCCACATTTTCTGTCTGTGGCAGGGGCTGACTTGGAGAACTTTGGTTTGAAGATCTGACTTTTGTGAAAAGTTTCTGTTTTAGTAAATCTTTGTCACCTTGGATTCCAAAGTATTTCTGGAATTTTTCTGTTGTATTGTATATTTTGAGCCTTCCAACATTTTGGTGTTCAATGTATGCTAGCTGTTCAAGTAACTTTAGATGCAAGTATACACCGGAGCCTCGGACCTCGACCAATCTTTTTGATGAAATTGGTTGCATGTATGCAACATATGATAATGTCTTCAATGTGGCAGTTGGAAGCAGTGGCTTTGATGCATACTTTCTGATGACTGTATTGTACTCTGGTTTTAGCTGAAATACGTACGAACCATCGGAAGTGCGCTATTTCTAGTGCCCTAAAGGCAGACTTTGTCTTTTTCACAATTCCTGTCATGAGGGCAAGTGTCTTGGTTCTTGATTCGGTGCCAGACGCCTTTATCAACTCCTCTATTGTCAGAGGTCTTCCTGCCAGAATACAGGGCTGCCTCTAGCCTGGCAATTGCCTCATCGTCTTCTACTTTGCCCATCTACACAAAAAAGGAGGTCAGAAGATACTTAAAGGAAATTCCTATTGACAGTTGATTTACTTGTAAATTTCTATTTTGTAAAGGAGACCACTATGTCGTCTTCTGTCTGCTCCAAATCGACCTTCATATCCCTTGCCAAAAATAGTATTGCAAAGAAGCATCTGATCACATCTACCAGTTCAAGGCCCGATGTGATGTTCTTAAAGGAGCCTGATCCTGTTGGCCTTATCTTGTTCATAATGAGCTCCTCATACTGGCCAATTATCTTCTCAAGCGAGATGAAATAATCGTCAAAGTTTGGCACTTGGACGGGTTCAAACTCTATCTGTCTGCGGCTTGAACGTGGGTTTGCGATAGTTCCAATCAGGTTCTCAAGCACAGAAAGCAACTCGTCCAAGGTAACAGGATACGTGGATTCGTGTCTGTAAGGCATGTTTATTATTTCGATATCGACGTTTTCTCTCTGGCTGAGGGGCCTTTTCTCCATGGCTGCCTTTTGTAATGCAAATATGCTTTCTACCTTCATTCTGTGAATCATTGCAGACGAGAGGGCGGCAATTCCTGCAACCCTGAGATCTTTCTTGTCTGTCTGATTTAGAATTGTAATTAGCATCTTCAGTATGCGAGTAATGTCTATGCTCCAGACATCTTTTTTGGATATGTCAAGAGGTGTAAATAGAATGTTAACTGGAGGCTGCGCAAGACCAGTACCATTATTTTCCTCAGTCACTAGATAACATGTCTTTTGTCTTTATAATATCTGTTTGATTTGCTCTTTTGACCGCCCAAGTCAAGAATTTTACCATTTCTGCAACTCAAAAAATATAATCTTGTGCTGTATTAGCAAAGTGTTGGATAAAGACCTTGAAAAGTTTGACTTGGCATGTACCTACTTGAAAAATGATCAAAACATCTCAGCACACAATCTATTCATGTCACTTGCAGAAGATTCGATGAAAAAGGAGAGCTTCAAGGCAGGCGTATATCTCATTCTTGCCTCAGAATGTAAGGAAAAGCAAGGCAAGGATAGCAGGGAAGAATTTGGCATGGCTGCAAAATACTATCTCAAGGTTGCAAAAAAAGACCCTGCTAGCTCATCATACGCATACCAGTGTGCGGCAAGATGTTTTCTCAAGTCAGGACAGGTAGACTTGGCAATGAAGGTGTCAGAAGAGGCAAAAAAACACGTATCAGTAACTATTGAAGAGAAGAGACCAATTGTCGTAATAGATGACAGTCCTGCAATTACTTTACGACTCAAAAGCTATCTTGAACAACTTGGATATGATGACATCAAGATAGAAAATGACGGAAACAGTGCCATTAAACTTGTTACAAAATTAATTAATGACTCACAAAACCCGCTCATATTGCTTGACATGCAGATGCCAGACATGACAGGCGATGCTGTTGCAAAGAAATTGCTGGAGAAAAAACCGGATCTTTCCATCATATTGATAACTGCAGACGAAAAAAGTAATCCACGAGTCCGCAAGACAATTGGATTTGGCTCTACTGCGTTTATTCAAAAGCCATTTACAATAAATGAGCTAAAAAATGCACTTGATATCACAGAACAAAACCGTATCAGGTAAGAAGCAAGAGCGACATATTCAAGAGATTGACATCTTTTACCTGAAGGCCGCTTATTCTGTAATCTGAAACCTGATCAGAAAACTTTTCAATTATTTTTGACGTAGGGTTTTTCTCAGTACTATCAAGTCTCATCACTACTAACATGTTCCAATCGCCATCAAGCGTTGCAACAAAAAGATAATTTGGAAATGTCTTTGCAAAATCCTTTATTGATTCAACCTGGCTGCTAATTGAACGCGCAATCTTTAACTTTAAAAACAATGCCTCAAACTCGCCTGTGGAAGAGACACCGCTCAACACTGCCTTGTATCCCTTTATGATGCCGCTTTTCTCTAACCTCTCAATTCTTTTTCTGATGGTTCTATCAGAAACGTCCACTCCTGCATTTCTAAGCTCAGATGCAATCTCCTTGGAAGGGGTTCTTGCATTCTTGTTTAGAATTGCAATGATCTTTTGATCTATTTCATCCAAAGAGGACCAGTTCGAATCTTCAGACATCGTTAGTATAGTAAATCCAGTGTTTTTGAATTTTATGATGGTCCCACGCGCAGGATTCGAACTTGCGACTCTCCGGTATCTGTAAGCCTGATAGGCTGATGACGGTCAGCCAGAGCCAACCACTACAGCCGGATGCTCTACCAGGCTGAGCTAGCGTGGGACATCGATTTCATCCCGTTTGTTCGTATTAAATAATTATCGGATAGGAAAAACAGTTGCATATTTCCCAAAATCTGAAACAGATCTGTAAAACTTTGGTCCTACCAAACTACATATAAGAAGGTAGTTTGATCCCGATCACGTGTCTGGTTCCGGGGTTACGGAGGGAGGATATGTATGCGCACCATATTTGCACAACGAATCATCATCCAAACTGAAAGAATCACTGGAAAATTCTGCTTACATTGATGACATGTATTTTGTCACTGCCACTTTTTCAGAAGATGGCAATGCATATTTTCCATCGCACAACAATACGTATCTTCTTGCAAGATTTCGAGACCAACAACCCATACTAGATGAAGTTAAAAAATACAAGCAAGAAAGGCCGACATTTGTCTTCTCAAGATATACCGAGTTCTTTGAAAGATTCAGCGACCAAAAACTCAATCTTGTTTCTGTTTATTATCTTGATTATGGACACTCTGAATCTGATCTCTCCGACTTGGCATTGATTGTGGCAAAACGCAATAGAGTAAGACGGGCAGAATGCGGAACTTTACACATGTCTTCCACAGAATCTCCCAAGTTTACTTTTCCATATGTGGATAACTTGGTTGTCTTTGAAGTCTCAAGTGGAAACACGCACCAAAGTGACAACAAGTATTGTGAAAAGACAAGAAAGGAAGTTGCAAGAAAAGGAATCCGACTGACCAACTTGTTGAACCTTTCTGTGATAGAAAAAATAAAATAAAAAAGTTATATACTCTGCCAAATTCTGTTTGTGTGATGAGCAAGCCTTCTGAACTGGGTTCACTTAAAATTGGATCTTACATCTTGCTACCTGTTGACGCTCCAAGCCAAGAACCATGCAAGATAGTAGAATATGATACCAGTAAACCAGGAAAACACGGAGCAGCAAAGGCAAGAATTGTAGCTGTTGGAATATTTGACAAGAAAAAGTATCCACATGTATCACCAGTGAGTGCTCAGGTACAGGTACCGCTAATTGATAAGAGGGTAGGCTCTGTGATATCAAAAACTGATGCAATTGTACAGGTGATGGACTCTGAGAGCTTTGAGGTCTTCGATGTATCCCAGATAGAAGATGAGGTAGTAGACAAGATAACTCAGGGACAAGATGTTGAATACTGGAAGGTAATGGATAGAACTATTATAGTCCGAATCAAGAGCTAGATTCGGATGCTGATGATGACGAGAAAAGCCAACTGACATCATTGTGATGAAGATTATGAGTGTGAAGCATCCAAGGCTTTCTCTTTCTCGAATGAGTTATACGCCGTGACATCATACATAGCATATGAAAGGCCTATGTCATGTATGTCTTGCATCAAACGTAGAAATTACAATAAGGGGATCCTTGACTTTATGTGATAACTGCTTCAAAAAGGTAACCGAGCTGGAAAAAAATTAATTGGCTGGATACATCCAGAGTGCAAATTGAAACTTGGAGCACTCTTCTCAGGTGGCAAGGACAGCGCCTTTGCTATTTACAGGGCAAAATCTGAAGGCCATGACATATCATGTCTTGTTACTGTATTTCCAAAGTCTGAAGAAAGCCATCTACTGCATCATCCAAACATTGGGCTAACTGTACTACAGGCAAAAGCGATGAACATTCCACAAATCACTGTAGGTCTTGATTCTGATGATACCAGAATAGAGGTTGATAATCTAAAAAAATCGCTAAAGACTGCAAAGGAGCAATTTGGAATCGAAGGAGTAGTTCATGGAGGAATACGTAGCGCATTTCAGAAAAACCATTTTGAAACAATTTGTCGTAGTCTGAACCTTGGTGTGGTCTCTCCGCTCTGGAATGTAAACGAATCAATATATCTGCACGATCTGATACAATCTGGTTTTCAGTTTATTGTCACAAGTGTTACTGCACAAGGACTTGATAATTCTTGGCTTGGAAAAGAAATGACCATACATGATGTTGAAAAATTAATTGTTCTGTCATCCAAGTTTGGATTTAACGCATCATTTGAGGGAGGCGAAGCAGGAGACATTTGTAGTATCATGTCCTTTGTTTTCTGGGCGCATCAAGATTGTAAAATCAAACGAAATATGGGATGGGTACAGAGGAAGGTTTGAAATAACCGAAGCTGTTTTGGAAAAGTAATGCTAGACAGCCTCAAGACAGGCCTCCGGGCTGCACTGAAAAAAATAGTCAACTCGTCTGCCATAGATGAGGCACTAATCAAAGAATTATCTAAAGACATACAGAGGGCACTGTTGCAGTCTGATGTCAATGTAAAACTTGTCTTTCAAATTACAAAAAATCTGGAGGAGCGCTCGCTCAATGAGACTCCTCCTCCCGGGCTATCAAGAAAGGATCACATTGTAAAGATCTTGTACTGACGAACTTTCAAAATTGTTGGGAACAGAAAATGAATACGTCTTCCAGCCGGGAAAGATGAACCGCGTGTTAATGCTTGGAATTCAGGGTAGCGGCAAGACAACAATAACATCAAAACTTGCAAAAGCATCTGACAAAGCAGGGGTATAGAGTCTGTGTAGTTGGTGCAGACACGTACAGACCTGGCGCCTTGACTCAGCTTAAGACAATGTGTGAAAAGGCAAGTGTTGAAGTCTACGGCGAGGAAGGCAACAAGGACTCGCCTGAGATTGTAAAAAATGGTCTGAAACATTTTGAGGGAAAAAATTTTGATATTGTACTGATAGATACTGCTGGACGACACAAGGAAGAAAAAGATCTACTCGATGAGATGACTCAGAATAGGACAGGTGGCAAATCCAGACTTGGCGTTGCTCATCATTGATGGTACCATAGGGCAGCAGTGTTACAATCAGGCAGAATCGTTTCACAAAATAGTCCCAGTTGGCGGTATAATCATAACAAAACTAGATTCTAGTGCTAAAGGCGGTGGGGCTCTTGCAGCAGCAGCTGCTACCGGTGCTAAAATAATGTACATTGGAACCGGAGAGCGAATAGATGACTTGGAAAAGTTTTCGCCAACTAGATTTGTCGGAAGAATGCTTGGGATGGGAGACATTCAGGCCCTGCTTGACATGGCTGCAAGACTTGAAACTGAAGGAAACGAAGAGAGGCTAAAGCGCATATCTCATGGAAAGATGAACATGGAAGATTTCTATTTCCAGATAGAAGAGGCTACAAAGGCAGGCGGACTTCGAAGCATAATGGAGAACATGCCTGGGATCTCTGGGATGGTAAAAGAAGACCAGCTAGACCAGCAAGAGGAGAGGATGGAAAAGTGGAGATATGTAATCCAGTCCATGACAAAAGAGGAAAAGGCCGATCCAGATCTTATCAACGCATCTCGCGTAAAGAGAATTGCACGAGGCTCTGGCTGGCCCGAACATGAGGTAAAAGAATTACTCAAGGCATACAAGAATTCCAAGACCATGATGAAGGCATCAAAGGGCAGGCAACTACAGGGAATGCTGCGCAAGATGGGTCTTGGATAAGTTGCAACCGGTTGATTCTCCTAACAAGATTTGAAATCGTCAAAATCTTGTATTTGAAACATTACTTGATTCTATAATTGTAAAGATGTTTTAAGACTTTAGAAATATCGAACAGTAAACAACGTTAGTTTGCACGCACTAAAAGAATAGGATGCGATATGTGTACTATTATTCTCCATATGTAGGATCTGCTTTTCCTGTAATTTTTACAATGTCCATATCGGCTGCAATTTTTTGAATATCTCCTATCTTCATACGACCCATGACGTGAAGTACGCCCTGTTTATCTCCATGTTCCACTTCAAGAGAATATTTTTCTCGCAAACCATTCATTTTAACATCCACGTCTATACCTGACTTGTATTCTATAATTGCACTGACATCTGGCTCGTTCATATCTTCGTTTGTAAGTTTTCTTTCGAGATAGATTATCTGGTGAACCAGACCAGGATCAACGTTTGGCATGACTTGTTTCAGTTTAGACATATATTCATTGTATATGGATTCTGCATCTTGTGTCATGATTACATTATATGCAGAATATTATTTAAAAGATGAGTACATTTTCAGGTTTTTATCTGCGCTGATCAATTATGCAATACTTGCAATAATCTATTCTCGATTTCAAAGAACCACTGCTGGATGGATGTGTTTGCAACAAGCTGGTTCAATGAATAAAGAATTCCGGAAAATACAAGAAATCCCAATACAACAAACAAGATTCCTGAAAACAATGTGTTTGTATGCAGAGAAAATTGCTTGTTGGCTAGAACTATCTTGATCTCTTTTCCACGAATTATTCTCCATGCAATGGAATCTTTGTCAACTCTGCCAAGATATGCAGAGACTAGGATCAATGGAATTGCAAGACCTGTTGCATAGGAGAATAAGAGCAGGCTTCCAGTTGGAAGGGAGACTGTGGTTGCTGCAAGAAGCAAGATTCCAACCAGTATTGGTCCAACACATGGAGTCCATGACATTCCCAAAATGCAGCCAAACGTGAATGATCCAAAGTAAGTGACAGGACTCTTTGGTGTAATCTTGAGACCAGGTATTCCTCTACCAGACAAGGTGTATAGTCCAAAAAGAATCATTGCAACACCTGCAATCTCTGAGAATACTCCAATGTTTGATTTGAGATATGTGCCGACAAAAGCTGCAGACATACCCAAGAGTACAAAGACGATGACAAGTCCAAGAAAGAATGAAACTGACATGCCAAGCACGTTCATTTTTGATGTTCGAAACGTGTATGCCATGTATGCAGGCAAAATTGGGAGAGTGCATGGAGATGCAAATGATATGAATCCTGAAAGCACAGCTATTGGTACAAGCAAAAATATTGGACCTTGAAGCTTTGCTAGTCCTATATCTGATGGGACAAAGCTCTGGTTTGTCTGACCAGTACCATTTATCAAATTATTCAACCAAAAGTTTTCTTGCTTTTGTTTTTCAATATCGTCAATTCTAGTTTCGGCGTTTGTAAAATCCGACATTAGGTTATTGTCAACTATTATCTGTGATGCCTTGACATAATAGTATCCTTCATCGACAGGGCCAATATTGCCTGCCTGATTGCCCATGGTCTTTATCGCGGCATCCAAGTACTCGATATTATTTGTGTCCATGTATAGTCTCAACAAAGCATATGAGATTACTCCGTTTTCTTCAGGTGGTTTTGTTAGACTGATCTGCTCTCCTGGCTTGTAGATGTTAGTATCGGGGCTGTTTCGTTCAAAGAATCCTCCACTGTACCAATCATACAGGTTGTCAAGAGAATAATCAGCAAGTCCTTGTGCCGTTTTCAAATAACTCTGATTTCCAAGCGTATCGTATCCATCAACAAAAGCAAGAAGCAAGTAGGCGTTGTCTAAAAGATTTCCGCTGACTCCTATAGTGCCATTCACATCTTGATAATGATACGCGCCATTGCTAGATACTAGGTTACTCTCAAAAAAGTCAAGCGAATGTGTTGCCATGTCGTTATACTTTGAATCTTTTGTGACATTGTACAAGTAGAGGTAGGTGATGATGGCCTCAGAGTTCCAGTCGGAAAACTTGGTCTTGTCTATTATTGGCTTTTCATCAGGTCTTGGATTCTTCAAATAATATGCCTCTTCTGGACTAGAGTCTGTGTCTCCGTAAAAACCGCCATTTTGTTTGTCATACCAGTTATTTTCAATATAGTTTTGAGTTTTGTTTACAACCTCTTTTACCATGGTATCATCTGGGGTTATCAATAGAAGGTGTTCGTATGTCTTGAGAAGTTTTGCGTTATCGTATAGCATTTTTCATAATGTGGTGGGCTCCATGTTCTGGTTGTACCATACCTGTGAAATCCTCCATCTATTGGATCGAACAGCTTGTAATCTGTGAGGTTTTGTATGTTAGTGTATTGATTTTTCAGTGTATTCTGGACTAGACCAAGATATGTCATATTTCCTGTTTTCTGGTACATGTCAAGAAAAAAGTCAAGAGTTCTAGCCTCTGGAAACTTTTGTCCAGTTCCAAAACCTCCATAGACTGCGTCGTATAATTTTAGATTGTAATTGGCATATGCACCTGGGAGATCTGCAAGTTGTTTTTCTGTAAGAACTACCTGGGGATGTTTTTGGTAATTATAAGAGAATCCAGATGAAAATTTATGAGAATTGACATAGTCAACTGCCTGCTGAAAGTTTACCAACATGTTTTGTACCGGTCTTGGTCCGGAATATCCAAAAAGTATCTGTCCGTCAGGCGTTAATATTGCAGTTGATGGCCATCCGCCTTGCAGGTACTGCCCTGTCAGATCTTCTCGCTTGTCAGAGTCGACGTATACCGGAATAAAGTCTTGATTTATCATCTTGACTACATCCGGGTTGTACAGATAGTCTTCACTTTCATACACTTGACAGTAATAGCACCAAGAAGGCGCAGTCAACAAAAGCATGATTGGCTTGTTTTCTTCCTGCGCTTGCTTGAAAGCCTGTGGACCGTAATCCTGCCAGTTGATCAGATGCTTTAGTTCCTCTGCATGTTGGAAAGAATATTGGGTCGCAGACGCAAATTGTCCTGTTGTTTCTACTAGAACAAGAAAAATTATGATCAACGCTCCCAGGATAACTGGTGATAAATTATCTGCCAACTTTTTTCAGTCACCATAGCTTGACTACATCGATACATAAATCAAACAGCTGGAAGGATGAATGCAATCTAGAGTAGATGGTATTTGGAAAGAATATCATGTGATAAAACAAGAATTTAATTTGAATGTTGTATTTTCACTCAAAAATAATTATCTGCAGTTTTTCTATTGGATAAACTGTCCAACGATTTAAATACTAATATGGCAAGATAACGGATCGTTGAGTTCTAGCGCTTGCGGTCAAGATAATTTGATGGAGGAGCACAAGATATGACATACGAGTGGGCATGGCTTGTAACAGGCTTGACTTTGATTGGGATGGGAATACGTCATGCACTTGATGTAGACCACATTACGGCAATAGACAATCTCATTCGATTCAATAACGCATCAAAGCGAGCAAGATGGGTAGGTGCAGGGTTTAGCTCAGGTCACATGGTGTCAGTTCTTGCCGAAATGCTTCTTATGGTGTTTATTGCTGCAAGTGTAATCGATCAAGGCGGAATATTCTCATTGTCTACTGGAATAATTGGAGCTGCCGCATTGGGGGTTATTGGAATAATCAATCTCTATGCCATGAAAAAATATGGCAAAACTTCTGCAACCATATTGGCAGGCAAGATTCTGCCAAGAACTAAATTCATGGGAACAATGGGTTCATCTTTTGTTGTTGGCATAGTTTTTGGCTTGGGATTTGACACGTCAACGCAAGCTTGCAGCCATTGCTCTATCCGCAGCTGCTACGGTCATGGGTGGAATTGAATCTGCCCTTGAGATGATAGCGGTATTTGGAGTTGGCATGGTGGCAATGGATACACTAGACAGTGTATTGTTCAGGGCTGCATTTATCAAAACATTGGGCACTACTGGCTTTAGATATCTCTCATATGCATTGAGTGCAACTGCACTGATAATTGCAGGTTCGTCATTTTATGAGAGTCCTAAGCAATTCCAGTATAGTTCCTGAGTATACCGGACCTGTTCTGGCAGTGGGCGTCTTGATCTGTACATTTACCTACGCACGTGTAACGGGAAAAAATAGACCGCCAGAAAGCGTGAAGAATTAATATTAAATAAAAACCCCCTACCATGGAACTACACATGCATAATGTTGTCAAGCTACTTGGAAAAGTGGCACAACGATATTACCCCAGCAGGGTGCTATCATTTGAGACTGCACATATCTTCAAAGTACTTCAGGTAATATACGTAAATACAAAAGCAAGCAGGTCTCTTTTGATAGAAGAAGTAGGACTTGGGGAGGGCTCTATCAAGACGCTTGTGAAACATCTGAAGATGAATGAGCTCATTACTACATCAAAAGCTGGCATGACGCTGACAAACAAAGGAAGAGCCTTGTTTTCAAAACTAAATGAAGTCATGCCTGCAGAAAGCGACATCAAAGAATGCTCAATCACAATAGGAAAATTCAATCATGCGATACTTGTCAAGGGACTGGCAAAAGACGTGGGAAGTGGCATTGAACAAAGAGATGCGGCAATAAAGATAGGCGCACTTGGGGCGACCACTCTAGTATTTAGAAATGACAAACTCTTCACATCTGACAAAAGTTATGATATACCAATTAAAGATCAAAAACTAACTGTTGTGCTAGTTGAAAAGTTGCAACCTGAAAATGGAGATGTTGTAATTATAGCAAGTGCAGAGAATAAAAAAATTGCAGACTTGGCTGCAAAAAGAGCGGCGCTAGAGACCATATCAAACCATGAAAAACACTCATGATTACTGTAAAAAGCATTTAAAACAGTTTGACTGGACAATAGGTATTGAATAGTTACCAATGCTATCAGGTTTTGGGGGTGCAAGATGGCGCTCCAATGAAAGAGGTAAAGGCGGCATATCGCAAATTGGTACTAAAACACCACCCAGACAAAAGCAGCACACGATCAGGAGGGAATGAAATTCAAAATTATATCAGAAGCATATCAAACACTTCGAACTAATTACAAAAAAAGTATTGGCGCAAATTCAAATCAAGAAAAATATGAAGACAAAAACTCTGACACGAAATATGATTTTGGCTCAAAAAGGCGTTCATGGGGGGCAAGAGACTCGGACAAGACTCCTCAAGAAGACTGGACTAGATATACCAAGTATGCAGAACACGCCTACCAGGATTTTTGGAAGCAATATGAGCAGGTATTTTGGGATTACTATGACAGAGTAAAAGAAGAGGTAAAACCAGATGCTGATCCAATCCAAGTAGAACAAGAAATACCAATTTCAGTAAGAGTAGACCCGGAAAGATGCATAGCTTGTTGCAGTTGCGAGACCATTGCTCCCAAAGTATTTCATGTGGAAAAAAATGTGCAAGTCAATCCAAAATCCAAAGTCATAAACGAAGAGGGTGCAAAATCTGAGAAAATTTTTGACGCGGCTCATACATGTCCAACAAAAGCAATCAGCGTAACTCACAAAGAAACACAACAAAGACTATATCCTTACTAGAAAAACAAGAACTATTCTGCCATAATGTCACTATGGAAGTGCTGTTAGGTTAGACGAATCACTGTTTTTCCGATTAGGAATAATACATGCCACATTTACGATAATCTAGTGGACAAGAAAAAACTAGCCCTAGTTATAGAGAACACCAAGGGACTCCTGAAAGAACATCCTCTATGTGACCATTGTCTTGGTAGGATGTTTGCAGAAAAGCTGGGAGTAGTTTCACACAAGAGACTTGGAAATAAGATTAGAAACATGCTAAAACAGAGACCCACAAAAACATGCTATATTTGCAAAAATATGATGCTAAATCTTGATCTGCATCTGAAAAAAATGATTGACATAACAAAAGAGTATCAGTTTTACACGTTTCTAATTGGTGCTATATTGCAGCCGTCAATTCATGACAGGGATGACCTGATTCGCTCCAAGTTTAAGCTTCGCGGAATACCCAGCATCAAAAGTGATGTGACTCGAGAGATGGGAAAATCATTTTCTCGAAAGACAAGATCCAAAGTAGATTATCAGAATCCAGATATGGTGTTTACAATTGATTTCAAAAAGGAATACTATGACATAAAACCAAAAGCTGTATTGTTACAAGCAAGATATACGAAAAGCATCCGTGGTTTACCGCAAAAACAAAAATCATGTGACCAGTGTGAAGGAAAAGGATGTTTTGTATGCGATTTTCATGGAATTCAAGAATTTAATAGCGTTGAAGGAAAGATAGCAAAATTTCTAATTGACAAGTTTGGTGCACAACAGGCAAAGATTACCTGGATTGGAAGCGAGGATGAATCAAGTCTTGTGATGGGTAATGGAAGGCCATTTTTTGTAAAATTGGTAAACCCACGCAAGAGAAACGTTTCTCTTCAAAAAAAGATTGACTTGGATGGAGTTTTAATTCACAAAATGCATGTCATCTCAAAAATTCCTTCAGATCCGGTGAAGTTCAGTACAGAAGTTGTTATGGAAATAGACACAGAAAATGAGATTACACCTAATGCACTAGAAAAACTGGGAAGACTGGAGGGGCAACCTGTAGTTTTGTATGAAAACTCAGGCCGTAAGCATAAGAAAACCATCTATGATATTAAACTCAAAAGAGAATCTGAAACATCATTTAAGATTATGATGAAATCTGATGGTGGAATCCCGCTGAAAAGATTCGTTGCAGGGCAAGATGTAGAACCAAGCATATCTAGCATACTTGAAACAAACTGCAAATGTAAATTATTTGATTTTAACAAAATAATTATTATGAAATAGTGATGTTTTACATATTATATCACATGAACACCTCTGATATACCATAAATCAAAAAACAACATTAAAGTAAATCTCACAAAAACTAACAATGTTGAATTCTATTACAGAAACTTGTGTTGTATCAGTACCTAAAGACAAGGTTTTCAAATTCTTATCTAATGTTGAAAATCTGCCAAAGTGGAGCACGCAGTTTGTAAAAGAGATATCTTCTGTTGACGGCAAGTACAAGGCAGTAACGCCAATAGGAGAAGTCTTCATACGATTTGAAATAGATTCCAAGGCAGGTCTAATTGACATCTATGCGGGACCAACTGAACAACATATGACGCCAGCATATCTGAGAATTGTTCCTTTTTCGGAGAGTTCTACTGGGATAATGTTCACGTTTTTCCAGTGGGCCGATACTGACAATATGACTTGGCAAATCTTTTGTGAATGGATAAAAATTGAGGTCGGGAATATAAAAAAACATTTTTCCTAGATGATTCAGACTTGGAGCATTGATCATACATAAATAAATGTCTGACACAAGTCCGGTACGAGGTAATATTTGGTGATAGTGCATTGTCCAGACTGTGAACAACCGTTGATCGAATTTGATCCAGGCTCAGGAAATTATCACTGTTCTAATCCTGTCTGTAATTTTCAATACATGGAATTAATGACAGGAAAAAAACACAGAAAAAGTACAAAATATGAGGAAATAGAAACAAAATCTTCAATCAGTAACTTGGATAAAAAACCAAAACGAATTCTTGTCGGACTGGCAATAGAGAGTACGTTGGTTACTATGGGTCATTCTATATTTGATAAGGTAACTGCCAAGTTGAAAGAAGAATACAATGCCAACGTATTTGATTGTCTTGATAATCCACAATACTTGAAAAAAATCCTAGAGAAAAATTTCGATAGTAATATTCGTGCGGTGATGATAAAGTCTGTTAAAACTATCTTGGGAGAGTTTGCGTATTATGAATCCATTAGAGAATTTTTGGATAAATTAAGTGACAAGGATTAGTATCCGAAATTGGAAAACGCGATCCAATATTATCGCTTGTATGATATGAGACAAATTATTTTATATGATTATTTCTGATTCAAACAAAGCAATGATTGGGGATGAATTTATTGGTCATGCAAACTCTTCACTAGTACGTAACAGTAGACTTGTTCTTAAATCGAGAACTGATGGCTCTGTTGTTGATCTGATACCAACTCTCTATGATATGGCAAAAATAGTGATGAAAATACAATGCAGTCTTGCCAAAACAAGTACAGATGATAAACTGCTTGAAGAATTCTCCAAAATAGAGTCTGCAATGATGAAAATGGCTGTTGATATTGAATACTTGAGAAGAAAAGGTCATTGATCTGCAACTGCACTGATTTTTGCTCTTGTTTCCACTCTATAGTCAACTTTATATCGAATTTCTATAAAATTTCTACCAAGAATTTATCAAAGGCCTCTGTATTTCTATATTATTGCCCCGTAAAGAATACAAGACAATTACCGTCAAAGAAGCAACATTTGTAAGGTTTCTTAAGGCAGTTCATGATGCAAAGAAAGCAAATCCTGACCTTGACAATAGCATCTTCGTTGACAAGCTCTTGGACTCGTACAAAAAGAAAGGATGATCTAAGAACACTTCTACACCTTTGGTAAGGGGTTCTCTAGGCTCAAGTATGCAAAGATCTGAATGGGATTGATATCAAGGTTTTATTATAGTCGGATTCCAGTTTTTTTTAATTGGATCCGCTGTTAAAAGTAAACGAAGCTCACAAAAACGGTGTTCTATCAGACAAAATTCACTCACTAATCGTTAAGAGGTTTGATATCATACTTGAGGGTGTAAGTAGGATAGAGAAGGCATCTGGAATAAATTTTCCATTGGCATATGTGGAGCCATCAATTGTAATCTCACAACCTAGTGGCTCCTTTGACTATGGAATCCTTTTTGCAAGAACACTTCCTGTAATTGCAAACGAGAGGGTAGAGATCATTATTCAAATCACTGCCCCGCTTGTCGCCTATGGGTTAAAAGGCACAATACACGCTATACTTGCCCATGAGTTTCTGCATTATCTTGAATTGGTTAAAAGAATGTCCAAGATGGAGATGGTCTCAGATGAGATTACGGGAAATCTCTTTGAGAGTATGTATGCTGATACCACTAGATTGTTTGAGCCTCGTTCAGTGTTTGATGACAAGACACTCTTGTTACATATAACAAAGAAATTTCCAGAGGGGTTTCCGTGATTACAAACTTGAAGATAAGGTATTAAAAAATTGGATTCAAAAGAAATTACCTACAATAAATGTTGCACTTGACCAAAACATAGTAAAGATTCCTGCCGATGTGCTTGCAAAGACCAAAATTGATCCATCTCTGGTTCAAAAACTAGAGCAAATAGAACAAAAATCCTCAAAACTGAGAAAGAAGAAACTCTATTGATTATTTCGTGAACTCGGTATAGCCGCACTTGCCGCAAGTTCGTCTGTCCTTGTGATCTGACATGAAAACTCCCTTGCCGCATCTTGAGCATTCTTTTTTTGTTTTCTCCGCCTTGTCATCTTTTACCTTGTAGTACTTGTAAACTGAAGGGCTTGAGCCTTTCTTGCCTGCCATTACTTTGTCTCTTCCTTCTTCTCTTCAGCAGGCTTGGCTTCTGCTGCTTGTGCTGGCTCGGCTTCTTTTGCAGGTGCTGCCTTGGCCTTCTCTAGTCTTTTGAATACTGCTGCTTTGAGGTGTTCCTTTGCCAACTTTTCGTCTTCATAGACATAGAACGTACCTGAAAGTGTTGGCCTACCGGTCTCATTTTTGAGATTTATTGGAATGACAATCTTGCCTTCAAGATTGAATTGCTTTGATATCATATCTGCAGCTTCTAATCTCTTGAGCCTGCCTGCAAGTCCTTTGAACGTACACGTAATCTCTCTTCTTGAAAGTAGAGGATTCTTTACATCTCGTGTAACTTCAATCATGGACATGTATTGTGAGTCCTTTTAATAGTTCATATAAATCTTAACGAGGGAATAGCTAACAATTTTAAGAAATTACAATGTTGATACGACATGGATCGTTTCATGATTCATCTAAAGAATACTGGTTATCTACCACACGATGCACCGGTGTTACTGAAAAAAGCAGACCAACTGACTTCTGAAATGCATGCCATCATTAGAGATACACGAGTCTCAAAGAGATACTTGGAATTTGATGTATCGATTGCAAAAGAGTATCTTGATTTGCTAGTTGAAAGTTAGGATCACTTGGGGTGCTTGATCATGCTAGACATCTTGTTGAAGAAGAAATAGAAAAGATGAGGCGCTAAAAATGGGAAATTTTATTTCAACAGCGAAAGATTCTGGGAATGCCACGAAGTTCTTGAGGGTGTCTGGAAAAAAACATATGAAGGCGAAAAGATCTTGTGCAAGGAATAATTCTTGTTGCTGCAGCTTTTGTCCATTATCAAAAATATGAAAATGAGATTTGCCTATCCATAATGAGTCGCGCAATGCAAAAACTTGTCAATGCTACAGGCAAGTATCATGATGTAGATATCGACGAATTCAAGAAAAAACTCTCTGACATGATAAAGACTGGAAAGATTGACACTTTTGCTATCTGATAAGACTAATTGCAGTCTTGATTACATCTGCACCTGCAAGCAAACCTATCTTTCCTTTTTTTGCCTGTTCCTCAGTAAATCTTGTAGTTCCGTCTTTTTTGACTGAATCTCCAGAGACCAAAATTGGAACAGGATCGTCGCTATGTCCCTTGTTTATGCATGGGGTAGAGTGGTCCCCTGATATTACAACTGAAACCTTTGACGTGTCTATGATATTCAATAGAGTGCCAAAAAACCTAGTATCGATCTCCTCTATGTTTTTCATCTTTCCAATGGCATCTCCATCGTGGCCAAATTCATCTGGGCCCTTGATGTGTACGTAAATGGCATTCTGTGTTTCCATTGCCTTTGCTGCAACTCGCGCCTTTTCCTCATAGTCGTTTAGCCCTCCGGCATTGAATGTCTGCATTTTTAGCACATTTGCTATGCCGATTTCAACTGGCATGTCGACTATACATGAAAATTTCATCTCATGCAACTGGTTTATTGGAATAACATCTGGAAACTTGTTTCCAGCATCGCGTAACAGTATAGAATTTAGAAGTTTCTTGCCCTGTGCGCTGCGCCTCTTGTTTATCTCACTATTTTTCATGATGGCAAGTGACTGATCTGTGAATTCATTTACAAGTAAGGCGGAGAGTTTTGCTCCTGCTGATTCATTTAGGGGAAGTGATCTTTCAATCTTCAAGTAGTCGCCAACAGCTTTTGCAACACCCATGCCGTCAATTCTTGCATATGCTGGGTCTGTGTTACTGATATCAGGTGATAAGATCTCTCCCTCGCATCTTATTCTTACTATGACTCTATGTCCTATGGTAGGTGATACCACTACAGATGCCTTTGGATTTGAAAATTTGATCTTTTGCTCTAATTCGCGAGAAATGGCAACCGCGTCTTCTCTTTCGATTTTTCTGCCCGCCCTTCTATCAGTTATGACGCGCTCATCATTTACAGTAGAAAAGTTTCCGCGTAGTGCAAGGTCTCCACTTTTGAAATCAATTCCAATTCCTATTGATTCTATGACTCCTCTTCCAACATACACCGAATTCTCAAAACGATAACCTAGCATGTTAAAGACAGCGATATCTGATTGAGGAGCTATTCCTTTTCCTACTGAAATGACTTCGCCTATTGCTCCGTTGCTTGCAAGTTTATCCATGTTTGGAGTCTTGGCATATCCCAGCGGGGTCATTCCTTTCAAGTCAGGATGCGGCAAGTCTCCGATTCCATCAAGTAAGACATAGATCATATGAACATCGGAATTGCTTGTAATGCCTATTCAGCCCCATCTTCCAAGTTTTTCATATATTACATAAACCTTGATTTTTTCAAGTCGATCACAATTTTTTGCCGACTCGAATATGTTAAAAAAATGCCAACACATTCTAGCTGATCTGCAATAAGAAATTCAAACAGATACTTCTTTGAGTTTTATCTTAAAGCTCAGCGTCTTTCCTGCCAATGGATGATTCAGGTCTACTGTGACTATTCCTTCATCTACCGCAGTAATCATTGCAGGTACTTTCTCACCTGTTGGCAGGCCTGCCTCAAAGAGTAATCCTGCCGTAAGCTCTGCTTCTTGTGGAAATACCTCTCTTGGAACCTTTTGTACCAGAGTTGGATCATGTTGTCCATATGCTTCAGCAGGCTGTATGGTAAACTCTTTCTCATCTCCTTCACTCATTCCTAAAACTGCGTCATCAAATCCTTTTATCACGTGGCCTGAGCCAACCTCAAACTCTAATGGCTTTCCATGATCCTCTGAACTATCAAAAACTGATCCATCGTCGAGTTTTCCAACATACTCTACTTTTACTTTATTTCCAGTCTTTACTGTCAATCTAAATCCATCCTATATTATCTGCAAAAAATCTTCGACCATATGTAGATATGGATTTCATATCTCTCTCTAGTAATGGTATGGTAGAAAAATCCTTTGGTTGCCACATGTTAATGAAATCTTATCCTTCTTTTAATGGGAACTGCTTTGCAAGATCCTCGGCAAGTTTTTCATAAGCTTCTCTTGTCTTGCCAAGTTCTTTGAGTTTTTCTGATTCTACATTTGAAAGCTCAGTGTTTATTCTTTCCACGTCATTTCGAAGGGCCATCTCTGCCATCTCAAACAAGCGGTTGTTTTCCTTCCAAATATGTTGAATCAAATGATTGATGTATTCTTGCATATCTGTAATCAACTGAGTTGCATTGCCCGTAGTTACATATGTCTTGGCAGATTCTTCCATCCTTGCAGCCAACTTTCGAGTCAATGCATGTTCCATAAGCATGATTGCAATTGGACCGCTGTCTTTTGGCATGCCTTTTTTTTCAAGTTCTGGAAAGAGTGAACCTTCTTCTTTTCCATGATGGCACAAATCAGTAAAGTTTTTTGTAAAATCAATAACTTGAGAAATTATGGGTTCAGGTATGGTGGTTCCATTCTGCAAAAGTGGAATTGTTGCCCACATGGCCTTTAACACTTTTTCAATTAGTGCGTGGTCTTGTCTTAGCGATTCTGTAGACATTTTGATAATTGTGCACATATTTTATTCCAATTTAAGCGTAATTTTTGGTAAATCTCTAAAACTCGGGCATTCACAGTGTGTTTGTTCGTACCGTACGAATGGAATGATATCTGCGATCAGGTGCTATAGTATACCAATGTATCAAATTAGTCCATTTGGAAAGATATCAGATACAGGACCACCTGTACCTAGGTTTTTCATAAACCGGCGTGGTATATCCTAATGACCTACAACGATATTGCTATGAAGAAGAATCTCGTTATTTTAGCAATTGGAAAAACACTCATAGATATTGACTCTAGACGATATACCGAAGTTTCAAAACTTCTTGACAAAAAATATGGTATTGCTCTTTCTGATTGTTATGAAAATCCAAAATATCTGCGTGAAGTGCTAGAAGATCTTTATGGAAATTCCTACAGGTTTTTAGTGGATTCTATTAAAGAAAAACTTGTAGATTTTCCTGATCATCTGGCAATTGCAAATTTCTTAGATGTGTTGTCAAAATGATCCGTATTTGTGTTCTAATTTACCACTTTTTCAGATAAAAAGATCTACTGGTGTCTTTGGGTTAGATCTCCTGCTATTGAATCCCATATTCCGATCATTGAAAAGGTTTTAACTTGGCAGATCGGGAATTTAGCAGATATGGGAGATCTTCGTAAGGATTATGTTGTTGACAAATTCGTAATTGTTTCCCAAGATAATCACAACTTCAATGATTCCAAGAAATGTCCCTATTGTCCTGGAAATGAATCCATGACAAATCCATCGTCACTATCGCTTGTTGCAAAGGATGGTATGTTGCAAAGACTGCAGGATACAGAAGATTACTATGTAGAAAATTGGTCTGTTAGAGTCTTTGAAAGCAAGAATCCGGTAGTTGCTACGACCTCTGAGAACTCTTACAGCGATAGGCCGCTTTATAGTGAACCCGCCTATGGTTATCACTACATCGTAGTTGCATCTGAAAAACACAAAGACTCGCTTGCTAGCATATCAATTGAACAATGGTCCAACGTTCTAGTTGTAATTCAGGATAGACTTAGGTGGTTATACACACAAAGGGGAGTAACCTATGTCTCAATCTATGTAAATCACGGCAAGGAAGCCGGCGGCCCTGTTATTCATCCGCATATCAATATAGTGACATTTTCTACAATTCCACCTGTAATCGAACAGGAAGCAGAGGCCGCGCACAAGATTCTAAATGAAAAAGGCATATGCCCAATGTGTCAGGCTGTAAGTACTGAGACAGGCGGGCCAAGACAAATCCTGCAAACTGAAGGATTTTTGGCATTTTGTCCATGGGCTCCCTCACATCCGTATGAGTTTTGGATATATCCAAAAAAACACACTACAAGTTTTTCAAAAATAACTCAAAAGGAGATAAACGACCTATCTTTGATCTTAAGGGCTACGCTTGGCGGACTTGCAAATACCATGAAGAATACGGCATACAACATGGTGTTTCATCTCTCTCCGGAAAAGAAAAACAACAGACAGATTCACTGGCATATTGAAGTGTATCCACAGTCTGATTCCTGGTCTGGTCTTGAAAGGGGATATGGCGTTTTCTTGAACAAGGTAACTCCTGAAAAGGCAGCAGAAGAGCTTGGCTCATCTTGCAGAAAAGAACTTGCAGGTCTAGTTGGGATAGTATAACCAATCATTTGGTTTATTTATTGAAGTAACTCAAGAACATCTGTGGCAGTTGAAAAATGGGTAGCCGCGGCAAGCTTTGCAATGTTCGCACTATTTGTAGCTGAATTAATTTCGATATCGCATTTTCTAAAAAGTCCGACATATGACATTGATCCTTCGGGCTCGGTTCTGGAATTTATTACAATTAGCGGAGTACCTGCACTGATACTTGCAGGCTCTTCATTTTTGTTGGCGCGCAGATATGGTTCAATATTTTGTGGTTCTCTAATTGTTGCTGGTGGAGTTGTAACGTTAATCGGAATGAACTATGTCAATACACTGATCCCACAGATAGCTTCAGCGTATGTAGTTCCAGAGCTTGCACTTACTCCAACCATATTCATGGGGGTATCAATACCTGTCATGATAACAGGCGGTCTCTTGTTTCGCTTAAAGCCCCAGCCAAAAAGAGATTACATTTTTGACCGATGATCAAATCTCATTGAGTTAGAATGTATTTTGAATCCTAATTTTTTGTAAAACGGAATAAGATCATCTGTACAATCAAGAATGGTCTTGTAGCAACCTTGTTTTCGTGCATATCTCAATAATGCACGCACTATTTTTTGGCCAATTCCATTTCCTTGAAATTCTTTTGCGACCACGACATCTTCTATGTGGCCAACCTTTCCTCCATTGTGTATGAATTTTTGTTCAATTATGATGGTTGCAGCACCTATGATTTTTGGACCCATTGCTGCAACATAGATTACCTCATTTGGATTCTCGGAGATCTTCTCAAATATGGCCTGAGCTTTTCTTGGGTTCACGCGGCTTGTATTCCTAAGGGAATCAAGTGAATGCAGGAATCCATTGAAGAGATCTTTTTTCTGTATCTTGCGTATCTTAATTTCAGTCATGGTTTGAGACTAGATTTGGCCAAGCCTTTCCAAATAATGCTGGTATGCGCGTCGATAGGAAGCTTTGTCTCCTATGTCGATAAATCCCTTCTTGATTACATATCCGCTTACCTTGTTCTTCTTAGCCAATGCACTGCGAATGACAAGATCCATCCCGTATGGCTTGCCTTCTGGGATTAAATCGAAAATTCCAGGCTCCATGACATAGCATCCTATGTTGATGTTGCCTTTCACATCAGGCTTTTCTTGCCATGTCTTGACCCTATTGGTCTTGTCCATTTCTATGAATCCATATGGAAGCTTGGTCTTGTACTCGGCCAACCCCATAGTTACAAAAGATTTTTTCATTTTGTGATAATTGATCATGTTTCTTAAACTAAATTCAAAAATAGAGTCTCCGTACACGCAAACAAAAGTATCATCGATAAACTCTTGTGCAGTTTTTAATTGCCCTGCTGTTGCCAGCGGTCTATTTGCAACTGCATATTCTATTTTTACTCCGAACCTGCTCCCGTCTTCGAAATAATCTTCTATTGTTCTTCTCAAATAACTCACACACAAGACAAACGAGTCTACGCCTCCATTCTTTATCCATTCAATCAAATGTTCTAAGAGTGGTTTCTCTCCTAGCGGGAGCATTGCTTTAGGCAGAAATGTAGTATAAGGCTGAAGTCTTGTTCCAAGTCCACCGGCCAAGATTACAGCCTTCATGAGATGTAGTCTAAGAATGTAGTATTTATTTTGAAGGATGAAAAGTTTCTACCTAATCTTGACAAGCTTTGTCAAGACATCTTTTGGAGTTTTGCCAAATAACAAGATCATCGGTTCTTTTCCGATGTCTCCTTTGTGGTATATGATATCTGGAGGGCTCTTGAGTTTCTCAATTGCACTCTTTATCCCCCATGATATTGTTTTTCCTTCAGTGACTTTGGTATCGCGTGGTTCTAGAACCCTGTCGTAATATGCAATGCAAAGTCTCTTCTCAGTAGCTCTTTTGATTGTCTTGGTGTCGTATTTGATATTGACTGCAGATCTTACTGTGGGAAACTTTTTTGCCACCTCAAGAACTGCATTGGCCACATGTCTTGAGCCTCCGTACTTGAGCGTACCTGTCACTATGGCTAATTTTCCTGCTTTGACTATGCGCCCTTCAAGTCCTAGTATGTGGGAAATGGATTCCTGGACGGGGTTTGGAATACACAAAATTTGTCTGCACTTCTGGTATGTTTTCATAAATTTGTTCCATGTTGACAAATTGGATTGATTGCTGTGGCAAGTTCGTCTTCTATTGTATCTGCATTTTTTTGTCTTGCAATGGATAGGCCTTTTCCAACTCTAGTTGAATTTTTGATGGACTCAAATGAAGTCTTTTGTGCAAGACTTGTAGATTCTATCAAGCTCTTTCCCTTGGCTATATTCACGCAAAGTGCGGCAGAAAATATGCATCCTCCGCCATGACTTTCTCGTGCAAGTCTCTTCTGAGAAAACGTATGAAATTTCTTGTTTTCAAGCAAGAGGTCAATCACCTTGCCATCTTTCATATGGCCGCCTTTTATTATGACATTTTTTGCACCCATGGAATTTATCTTCAGAGCTGCTTTTTTTGCATCATCCAAAGACTTGATTTTCATACCAGTGATTTTTTCTGCTTCTGGCACATTTGGAGTTATGACATATGAGAGGGGCATGAGTAATTTCTTGAAATCAGAAAAAGCGTCAATACGAAGAAGTATTCCTCCAGTTGTTGATTCAAAAATTGGGTCAAGCACAATGGGAATCTTTAGGTTTTTCAGCTCAGAGTGAATTGTTCTTATGGTTTTTTTGTCATAGACCATTCCTATCTTTATTGCATCAATCTTAAAATCTGAAAGAACAGATCTTATCTGACTCTTGATGATTTCAGGTGAAGCAGGTTCTGACTTGAAAAACTTTGAAGAGTTTTGGCTTGTTAGTGCAGTAACTGCAACAAGTCCGTATGCTCCAAGAGCTGTGAATGTCTTTATATCTCCCTGAATGCCTGCGCCAGACGATGGATCAGAACCTGCTATGGATAACACATTCATGACATTACCATGGGAAACTCACGTTTAAATTCAATCGATTGGTAAAAAAGGTAAATTGGGAACACAAATGAGCGCAGCCCGCAGGGGCATTGCCACCGAAGAAATGAAAACAGTGGCAAAAGATGAAGATGTAACTTTAGACTGGCTCATTCCAAAAATAGCAACGGGCTCGATTATAATTCCACACAACAATGTCAGACCACAAAAGATTCACGTGGTAGGAATTGGCAAGGGAATGAAAACAAAGGTCAACGTCAACATTGGAAATTCTACTCTGAATCAGAATCTTGATGAAGAGGTAAACAAGGCCAAGGTTGCTGTAAAATATCATTCAGATACCATAATGGATCTGAGTGATGGTGGAGACGTGGGTCTTTTCAGAAGAACTCTGCTTGAGGCAGCTCCTATAACATTTGGCACAGTTCCAGTATATGAGGCATACAACTATGGCGTTGAAAAACACAAGAACCCTCTTGATATTACAGAAGATGATTTTCTTAATGCATTTGAGCGTAACATAAAAGATGGTGTAGATTACACCACAATACATTCTGGTATTACAAAAGATATAGCAAAAAGAATTTTGGCAGTAAAAAGACATGGCGGAATAGTAAGCAAGGGAGGAACCATAACGGCCGCATGGATGCTAAAGTATGACAAGGAAAATCCGTACTATGAGCACTTTGATTATTTGATAGAACTGGCAAGACAGTATGATGTTACTTTTAGCTTGGGTGATGCTCTAAGGCCTGGCTCTATACTGGACTCGCATGATGAATTGCAAGTTCAGGAGATGATCAACATATCTCGGCTTACAAAAAGGGCCCATGAAAAAGATGTCAGGTAATGGTTGAAGGCCCAGGACATGTGCCGCTAAATGAAGTTGCTGCAAATGTTAGGCTGGCAAAATCACTCATTGGAGATGTCCCGTACTATGTATTGGGACCGCTTGTAACTGATGTAGCCTCAGGTCATGATCACATTGCCAGTGCAATAGGTGCTGCAATATCTGCAAGCGAAGGGGTTGATTTGCTGTGCTATCTTACTCCTGCCGAACACTTGGCTCTGCCTAATGCTGACGAAGTAAAGGCAGGATTGATTGCATATAGAATTGCCGCGCATGCTGCCGACCTTGTCAAATTGCGAGACAAGGCAATCAAGTGGGATATGGAAATGACAGAGGCAAGACGAACTCTCAACTGGGAAAAACAGATTGCACTATCAATTGATCCAGAAGAGGCAGCACGAATCCATGCAAGAACAGGCCAGCTCAAGGGAAATACTGTACCATGTACAATGTGCGGAGGAGCATGTGTCTACATCATGCTTCCACAACAGAGATACACAAAATCCGACGAAGTAACAGAAGAAAAACTACAGCAAGCTAGCTAGAACCTTGTCAAGGCTTGGCACTGTTTGATATTGCGTTAGCTCTCCCGGGCTTATCCATGTATATTCTTGATTCTCCCAATTCAGAGTAATTGTTGGGTCTTGTACGGAAAACAAGAATGGAAAGATCAACCATTCGTGGTTTTCGTATTGGGGGGAATCTGTACGAATTTGTTGTGCGATTTGAGAAGAGTAATCTTGTTTTCTTCAATGCCTATTTCTTCCAGTATTTCTCTTTTGGCTCTGTAGAGCGGCTCTTCGTTTCCTTCTATGATTCCAGATACTCCTGCCCAGAGTCCCTTCATCGACTTTACTTTTTCGCTTCGCTTTAAGATGAGGTACTTGTCGTTGTGAACTAAAAAGGAAGTAACGATTCTTGTGGATTTCAACTATTTTTCAACAGAATTTACCATGGATACTAATTTTTTATACGCGTCATCCATGTCGACATTCTTTGCAAGTCTCTCCTTTGCACTTCCGACATACTTGAGAATTTCTTCAGTCCTGTTTTCTTGGATTAAAATGAGCATCCTGCCTATGTCCTTCCAAAACTCTTCTGCATATCTTCTAATTTCTGGATTTGAGATTATTGTTTCAATGAGTTCTGGAGACTCTGTCATTATTCCAGCAGTGAGAAGCTTTTGTGCCTTGAACGTGGTACCTGCCATCTTTTCAACTAGTGTAAAGTTTTCTTCCTTTGCAAGTATGTTAGCAAGTGTCAAGTTGACCAGATGAGTCATACCTAAGATTATTGCAATTTTCTTGTCATGTTCTGTAGCATCTATCTGGACAAAATTTGCTTCAGGGAATAATGATTTTGCAACTAAAAGCTCTTTTTTTGCATCACGGATTGGAATGGAGATTATGTTTTGTCCCTTTAACTTCTTAGTTCCAGGTCCGAACATGGGGTGAATGCAAACTGGACTTACCTTGTCTGGAATTTTTGATAGAGCAGCTGCAGTTTTGAGTTTCAGTGAAGAAACATCTATGAGGTAGGATTCTCTTTTCATCTCTTTTGCAATCAGTCGTATAGTTTCTGGAGTACGCTTGACTGGAATGCACAAAATAACATAATCTGCAGGTAAGATCGCGCCAACAAGGGACTGTGCCTTTGTAACTGCTTTGTTTAGGATTTCTTTTTCTGAATCATAACCAATTACTTCAAAACCCTTTTCGAGAAAGTACTTTGTGAACCATTTGCCGATCTGACCTTCTGAACCGAATAATAGCTATCTTTTTCTTCATTTTTCTGTCCTCATCACTTCTTCTATTATCTGCATTCCGTGGTTAAGTGTTTCTTCTGGCTGACAAGCAGATATCCTGACAAATTCTTGATAATTCCCAAATCCCTCACCCGGGGCTATCGCAACACCATAATCTAAAAGCTTGTTTGTAAACTCGACCGAGTCAAAATGCGGTTTTTTCACCTTGGCAAAGAGGTACATTGCACCATCTGGCTCCATAAACTCAATTTCCATGCTCTTTGCCTTTTTTATCACAGCTTCGAGTCTGGTTTTGATGGTTTTAGTATTGTCCGTAGTGTCAGCTTCGAGTGCTTTCATGGCTACATATTGAATTGGCTCTGAAACGTTTGTCATAGCCAGTGCCTGCAGTTTTGCCATCTGGTCTATTATCTCAGGACTTGATACTGCATATCCTATCCTAAATCCAGTCATTGCATGGGATTTGGAGAACGACTGGGTCACAATTGATCTTCCGTATCCGTAGGAAAGAACACTCTTCCAATTTTTGAATGCGTATGAAGAATAAATTTCATCACTTAACACATAGAGGTTGTTTTTCATTGCAATGCTCATTATCTGGTCTAGCAATTTTTCTGGCAATATTTTTCCGGTAGGATTGTTTGGATAGTTTAGCACTATCATCTTTGTATTTTGGTTTATTGCTTTTTCAATCTCTTCTATCTTGGGTTCCCATCTGTTTTCAAGACTTGTGTGGATGGTTCTGACCTTGACTCCAGAGTTTAGTGCATTGTCTTTGTATGCCGGCCACGCAGGCTCGATTATTATTATCTCATTTCCAGGATTTAGCAGCGTAGATATTGCAAGAAAGACTGAAAATCTTGCACCAGGTGAGACAAGAATATTTTGTGAATTTGCCTTGGCTCCAAATGTCTTGGTGACATGACTTGCAAGAGCTTCTCTGAACTGTATCATTCCCTTTGAATCGCCATACTTTGTGTATCCCATGTCGTAGACCTGAGAGAGTGCACTGTTGACTGTCTTTGGAGGAAAAAAGTCTGGCTCGCCCACTTCCATGTGAATTATTTTTTTTCCTTGTCTTTCTAATGTCTTTGCCTTCAAAAATACTGAAAGATGTGTCTGCTTGTTTGTTGATTGTATCTTGACAGATTCATTTAGTAGAAAATTTAGCATTGTCAAACCCATTTTCTCATCGAGGCCAATCTCTTTGCATAATGACTGGACCTTGGTTCGAAGCTGGCTTTCTCTTTCTTCATTGGTTATGCCCAGTCCAAGATTGCTTTTTATGTTGCCAATCTCTTTTGCGGTGTCATTTCTCTCCCTTAGCAATTTTAGCATGTCAAATGTTATTCTGTCCATCTTGTCGCGCAGCTTGTCGATATCTGACATTTCTTATCGAATCACTGGTCGAATAAAGCCTGCTCTTAATGCATGATCAACAAGTACTACTGAGACTAGAGAGTCAACTACTGGCGGTGCCCTTGGGACTACACATGGGTCATGTCTGCCTTGAACTATGAGAGAGACTGGTTTTTTTGTCTTGACATCTACGGTATGCTGTTTTTTTGCAATGGATGAGGCAGGCTTGAAGGCAACTCGAAGCACTAGCGGCATTCCGGTGGATATTCCTCCAAGTATGCCTCCTGCATTATTTGTTCTAGTTACAATCTTTCCATTCTTTGTTATGAATTCGTCATTGTTCTCAGAACCATGAAGAGTTGAACCGTAAAAGCCAGAGCCAAATTCAACTCCCTTGACAGCAGGAATTGAAAATAATGCCTTGCTAAGATCTGATTCTAGAGAGCCAAAGATTGGCTCGCCAAGACCTACTGGAAGATTTGTAGTGATTGATTCGATAATTCCTCCAACAGAGTCTCCGCTTCGCTTTGCTGCAAGTATTGTAGCTCGCATCTTTTCTGCTATTTTTGGATCTGGACATCTTACTTCATTGCTGTAAATGGAGCTCTTCATCTTTGATGCAGCTTGGCCGCTCATCTTTATCTTGCCTACCTGGCAAGTGTAAGAATAAGTATCGACTTGAATGGTCTGGGAAAGCAATTTCTTTGCAATGGCTCCTGCCATTACAAATGTGGCAGTAAGTCTGCCGGAAAATCTGCCTCCTCCCCTATGATCATTGAATCCATTGTACTTGACATATGCTGGATAGTCAGAGTGACCAGGTCTTGGCCTCAATGTTAAATTTTCATAATCGCGAGAACGCTGATCCTGATTCCAAATTACCATTGTAATTGGAGCTCCTGTTGTATATCCTCGAAATACTCCTGAAAGAATCTCTACCTTGTCTTCTTCTTTTCTTTGAGTTGTTATCACTGATTGGCCTGGCTTGCGCAAGTCAAGCATTTTTTGAATATCTTTTTCCTCAAGTTCCAAACCTGCTGGACAGCCGTCCACTACAGCTCCTATGCATCTGCCATGACTCTCGCCAAAACTGGTAAAGACATAGCGCTGCCCAATCGAGCTTGAAGACATGATGAATTTTTCATTTGGATGCTTATAATCCTTATAGGAATTGGGCAATTTTTGACAAAATCCTGACCCATACAATCAAAAATTAGATAATTGGTTAACATGTTACCATGAAAATACGCAGTGCGCAGGAAAGCGACAAGTATACCGTTTTGGAATTCTGCAAAGACACATTCCAGTGGGGTGACTATATTGCAGATGTCTGGGACAAGTGGAAGTCAAAAGGAGGCTTGTATGTGTTGGAGGAAAATGGTCTAGTTGTTGGGGTGTACCACATAGTTTCTTTTGAGAAAGAAGCGTGGATTGAGGGAATGAGGGTGCATCCGCAATATAGGAAAAAAGGATTTGGCACTGACATGCTTGCTCATGCAGAATCTGTGATACCAAACAAGGTGATTAGATTGATAATTGAAAGTGAAAATCATCCATCAATAAGACTTGCCGAATCAGTGGGATACAAGATAGAAGAAAAATGGATGCTATATTCAATGGTTCCAGCAAAACAGGAATCAAGCGCAATAATGGCAACACCATCATTCCAACTGGATGGCATCATTGAATCATCAACATATGCCAATTCGTGGAAATGGTTGCCGCTAGACGCAGAAGAAATCAAAAATCTCATAGAGCAAAATAGGGTCATAATATCTATCAAAGACGGAAAAACACTAGCTGCCGGAATATGGAACCAGTCAAATGAGTTTCCTCATGTATTTCAATTTGTATTTGTAAGCAGAACAAATGAAGGCATGTCGGATATTCTAAAATATGTTCAGAACAAGGCACATGATCTAAACTCAGAGAGGATCCAAGTCTTTATACAAGAAAAAATTTCACCAGAGGTAAATTTTTTGGACAAGAAATCATTATTTTATTTAATGAAAAAAGAATTGCATTAGAAAAATCTATAATGCTTGAATCAAGAATAAACTCATGAATTATTGGCTTGTAAAACAAGAACCGACGACATATAATTACGACCTGCTGGAAAAAGAAAAAAAGACTGTTTGGGATGAAGTTCACAATAACTTGGCATTAAAGCACATTCGTGCAATGAAAAAAGGAGATCGGGCGTTTTTTTATCACACAGGAGACGAGAGACAGGCAGTGGGAATACTAGAGATTACAAGTAATCCGTATCCCAATCCAAAAGAAGATGATGAGAGGTTTGTCGTAATGGATGTAAAACCGGTATCGAGATTGAAAAGGCCGGTAACTCTTGAAGAGATAAAAAAAGACTCCAAGTTCAAAAACTGGGAACTGATACGAATTTCAAGACTGTCTGTAATGCCAGTCCCAAAACAACTCTGGGACGAGATTATAAAAAAGTCAAACAAATAACTAGGAAATATTGGCCCCTATCTTGTTCATTTCCTTGATAAAATCAGGATAGGAGACATCTACTGATTCTGGGTCTGTTACAGTACAGTTGCCTACAACCATTCCTGCAATGCAAAATGCCATGAACAGTCTGTGATCATCTGAAGAGTCAAGCTCTGCACCCTTGAGGGACTTGGGGGACTCTAGGATCAACCCGTCCTCTTTTTCTGTGACACCAATGCCAATCTTTGACAACTCTTTTGCCAAGATGGAAATCCTGTCAGTCTCTTTGAATCTTGCATGTTTTACATTGTAAATCTCAATTGGATTTGATGTTCGAAGCGCCAAGATGGCCATTGGCGGAAGCAAGTCTGGCGTGTTTGACAAGTCAAACCTTCCACCTGCAAGCTTGGGTGGAGCCTTTACCCTTACTGTATCCCCTATTGATACATCCACGCCCATCTTTTTTAGGTGCGATATCATCTCCTTGTCTCCCTGGGGCAAGTCTCCAATAGGTGCAGAAATTACCATGTCATCTCCTACCAGCACTGCAGCAGAAAGAAGAAGCGCCATGCTGGAAAAGTCTGCAGGGACTGTAAAGTCTGTTGACTTGTAGTCCTGCTTTGGTATGTTGTATTTTTTGTAAGGTGATATGGTGTTTACATTGACGCCAAATTTTTGCATGATTGCAATAGTTGCATCAAGATATGGCTTTGAAACAAGATCTCCTTCAATCTCTAAGGTGATGCCTTTCTCGGTTTTAGGTGCTGCAATCAAAAGTGCGGAAATGAACTGACTTGAAACCGAACCTGATATGGAAGTGTTGCCTCCAAGAATCTTGCCCTTTACGGTAATTGGCGGGGTGCCATTAGTTGACGTACACTTTGCATCAAGTTTCTCAAGAGCGTCAAGGAGTGGCTGCATTGGCCTCTTCTTGAGACTGACATCTCCTGTAAGCGTAATCTTGGCATCAACAAGAGAAGCTATGGCTGCAGATATTCTAATTGTTGTACCAGAGTTTGATGCATCTATCTCTGATCCTGTAACAGATACGCTGCCAGTACTTTCAACGTTAACAGTAGAGCCACTGGTTGATATCTTGGAACCGAACACTTTGCATGCATTCATGGTTGCAATGGTATCGCGAGAAAGCAGAACATTTCTAATTGTACTATTCCCTTTTGCAAGTGATGCCAGGAAGATGGCACGATGTGTATAGCTCTTGTTAGGGGGGCATGATATCGTACCAGATAATCTTGATTTCTCAACCTTACATTTCATGTACTTCAGCCTTTTGGTTGGTGACAGGAGAAACTATTGTAGTTCCATCAAGTGAGGCAAGTATTTTCTTTACCTGTAAAATCTTGTCATTTTTTGCAACTGCTGCAATGGCAGGACCATTTCCTGAAACAGATGCACCCAGTGCACCATTTTCCATTAGCTCAGTCAAGACCTTTGGATCAGAGCCAAGTATGGTAGAAGTAGCTAACCCGTTGAGCGTCATTGCATTCCAATAGTCTGCTTTATTTGCCAAATCCCATGCCTGAGAGAACACATTTTGTAAAATTTTTAATTTTTTTACATTTCCTCTTTTGCGAGATTTTGGAATGAATATTACTGCAGATAGATCTTCTGGTGCCTTTTCTGCTTTTATTATTTTGATATTTGTATTGTCAGTTACAACAAATCCGCCAAAATAGCATCCGCATGCATCATCAAATGCTCCTGTAATGCTTACTTTAGATTGGATTGAAGCTTGTACTCCGTCCCTTAAGATTTCCATGTCTGTTGCTTTTGGTTTGAAAAGTTTTGCACATGCAAGTGAAATCACAGAAGATATCGCACTAGAGCTTTTCAGTCCATATCCTGCCGGTATCTCTGTTTTGACAGATATCTTCAGTCTGTTTTTCTCAAGCTCTGCTTTTGGCACTGATGTTTCAACAACTGCTCTTATCAGACGCGAGCTAAGGCTTGACTCTCTGTTCTCAAAGACCATTCCCCTTCCTGACTCTGTCTCAACTGTAGCTTCAATTCCAAGCGATATGCCAAGTGTTGCACCCTTGCCAGTTGCAATGGCGTTTACTATTGAGACTGCACCATGCATGCTTGCTTTTACTTGGGCCATTCTAAAATCTCCCAAGCAGTGTCAATTTCATTGCTTCGTATGGGGCAGGTTTGCCGGTCCAAATCTCAAAAGATTTCATTGCCTGAGCAAGAAGCATTTCCCAACCATATATGATAGTCGCCCTTTTTTCTTTTGACTGCTGAATTAATGGAGTTTCTACTGGCATGTACACAATATCGTAAACTATGGAATCTTTGGTAATGTTTTTTGTTGATATGGGACAACCTACTCCCTTGAGGCCAACCGAGGTCGCATTTACAATGAATCTAAACTCTGCAGCCCTGTCTTCGGCGCTTGCCAGATCTAAATATTCAGATTCCAAGCCAAGCTGCTTTGCAAACTTTACCATCTCTTCTGCCTTTTCATGCGTGTCCTGTTTGTAATGGTTATCTTGCGAATCTTTTCTTTTGCAAATCCTACTATTACAGCTCTTGCAGCTCCGCCTGCACCAATTAACAATACATCACAGCCTTTACAGTCGATCTTTCTTTTTCTTATTGGATCTAGAAACCCGTCTACATCAGTGTTGTATCCCTTTAGGTGGCCGCCAGTGTTGACTACTGTATTTGTTGCCCCCACCATCTTGCATTCCTCATCGGTTTCGTCAAGTAGCCGCATCATGTCTATTTTGTGAGGAATGGTGACATTGAATCCTGCAATGCCTATCTTTTTCAAATCT
Organism: Candidatus Nitrosotalea sp. TS; assembly: GCF_011319465.1. GTDB lineage: Archaea > Thermoproteota > Nitrososphaeria > Nitrososphaerales > Nitrosopumilaceae > Nitrosotalea. The sequence continues at coordinate 105,588 of NZ_RCMB01000013.1, read as the reverse complement.
TGAATGCCGTCATCAAGATCTCCTTTTGGAATCCTATATGCTATGTATGTGCAATCCAACCCTAGAAATGCAAATGCTGGATTGTGAAGCGCAGGCGATAACGAATGATCAATGGGATCGCCTATGACTGCATAAGTTTTTGTCATTGAAAACTAATTTCCTTGCATCATGATTTAAGGTATTAGGAATGGTTTGGCAAACTATTGGTACTCAAACGCCATAGCTATTCGTTCTAGAATAGAATTTCTTTAGCTTGGAACCGCATTTTGGGCAGTTGTCCTGCTGATGAATTGTGGCACAGTCAAGGCATACGAAATTACCGCCATTATTTTTTGGCGTCCTGTATTGGTATATGATGATGTATGCTAGTGCAACTATCCATACAAGTATCAGTAATGGAATTAGATGAAAGATTCCAAGAATTGCTGTTACTACAACAGATAGTATGATGACATTTCTTGGGACATTGTTAAAAAACTGGACCATTTTCTTCATATTCTATTAGTTTATCTTTTATAATAAGGCTGGGTAGGACGGTTTTTCCATGAGACAATGCAGAGATTAGTTAATTAATGCAAAAGAAGTTTTACAATGTATGGAATCGGACGATTTTAGAGACCTCATCGAGGCATGCGGCAAGATGCTTGACGAGAACGTAAACATGCTCTCTGATATCGAGTTTGAAATCAATTCTGAGAAAGAAGATGTTGTCAAGCCAATGATGACAAAAAATGAACTTGTTGATATGGCTCATGATGTGGCAGAATCTGTCAGGATAAAAAAAGCCGAGTCTTCGTTTGTTAGAAGACATTTTGAAAACAGCCTCTAGATGGACTAGAGATTTTCTTCTAATGTGTCTTTATTTTTGCAATTTAAATATTGATGCCATCTCATCAAGACTGAACTGTCCTGGGGCAACTGGTTTTCCAAGGGACACGTATGTAAACGGGCTCCCAAGCCTTGTACATAGAATTCTGGACATCCTGCCATAGTCACCCATTGCAAAGGCAATCAGATTTGATCTATGCGACATCCCTTTGTACAACTTGAGAATCCTCAATGTGTCATTAATCGCCTTTGCTGTAGTCACAATCTTGATATTTTTTGAAAATCCTGACATTTTTCTTGCCATGGATCTTAGCGTTTTTTCGCTTGGAGTTTTTGAGAAATCATGCCATGATATCAGTATGTTTGCTCTTGTTCTTTTGAGGTATTGATGCAGGCTCTTGTTTTTTCTCAACGTATTGTATTCTACATCAAGAAGATACGGGTTGAATTCTGCAATTAATTTCAGTATGGATATTCTCTCTGTTTCGGTGCCAGAAAACTTGCCTCCTTCTGACTTGGGTCTGAGAGTGCAGATGCATCTTTTTAGATGTGGTTTTACTATATTTAGACAATAAGGAATTTGAGTTGGGTTCAAAAAATCCAATCTTAGTTCGGCATAATCTGCTTTGTTTAGTGCTTTTCTCAGGCTGGTTACGAGCTTTGCTACGCTACGCACGCCAATTGATACGCAAGTTTTATTGGCCATTATTAGTTTGATGTTCTACTTGTTCTAGCCTGTCTTGGTTTGGTTTGCTGGTGTGCAAGCTTCCCATTGCTTCAATGAAGAACACTCGCCTGGATTGCGTTGTGCAGCGCCTATTGCTTGATTCATTGCTGACCATTCTTGTGGTGTGCAGAGATGATCTCCACAGATGTTTTGTCCACCCATGAATCTGTCAGTTTTGTGAGTATCGTGCAGGTATGAAAAGTCTCTTGGTGTCAATGCACTTGCAGATGGTACTGCTACTGCATAGATCATCACAGACATCAATGCTGCTACCGCCAGTCCAAATCTTATTTTTTGATTTAGCATCTGAGAGCTTGTATATTCTACTGGTATATTTACATTAGCATACAATCATCCTTGATCATACTATCAAAGTAATCATCGTATAGGATCGTTTTCTCTCATCAAATAGGCGGTTCTCGAACAAATACTAAAGAAACTTTTATGAAACGACCCTGATATGAAAACTGCATGAGCACAGAGAATAGATCGGAAGCAAAAGACACAGTCTTCATCGGAAAAAAGCCTTTGATGGCATATGTGACATCAGCGCTCATACAGCTTGCTAACCGCCCAAAAGTATCGATAAAAGCAAGAGGGCTTAGTATAGGCAGAGCTGTTGACGTGGCACAAATAGTCGCAAGAAGGACAGACGGTTCCGGATATACTATAGGAGAGATCAAGATAGGGTCTGAACAACTAGAGTCAAATGACGGAAGACCAAGAAATGTATCCACTATAGAAATTGAAGTAAAGAAAAATGCATAAGACTGACTAAAACATGTAAATCACGAAAACATGTTTTAGCTGATTTTCTTTGATTTCTACCAAACCCGTTGACACTCAGATCTTTTTACAAATATTAAATATCAAACTGCTTTAGGAAGGTGGTGTGGAAACCGAATTTTATCGTAGTTTCTGATTCAAGAGATCTTTCCCAAATTGGCAAGAACTCTGTATCACTTACTGTAACATCTCCACCGTACCATAACGCGATAAACTATGATGAACATCAAACAAGTAAAAAGTGGTATAGGGGAACTGTTGGAGTGTCAATTGAGAGCTGGCTTGAAGAAATGAAACAAGTCTTCTCGCAGGTTTATCAAGTAACCAAACCCGGAGGCTATTGCTGTATTGTTATAGGAAATGAAATTATAGAAGGAAAAGTCAAACTGCCTTTGCCTGCCATGCTGTCAGTTGAGCTGACAAGAGATGAAAACAGCTGGAAGTTCTTTGAAGAGATAATCTGGAACAAGGTAACTGGTGGCAAAAAGAGATTTCGTGTAACAGTACAGCATCCGTATCCAACCTACTACTATCCCAATATCATGCATGAGCAGATTATCATACTGCGAAAGGAGCCGTTTAACAATGTCAAGGACGAGAAAAGCAGACTTCGAATCGATAATATCATGAAAAAGGAGATGGCAAATTCTGTATGGCATATTGCCCCTGTGCCACCAAGCTACCGAAAGTTCCATCCAGCTGCTTTTCCAGAAGAGATTCCGTATAGGTTGATTCAACTTTACAGTAATGTGGGTGATCTGGTCTTGGACCCGTTTACGGGGAGTGGCCAAACCCCAAAGATGGCCAGGTTCCTCAAGCGCAAGTACATAGGAGTTGACAAGTCAGAAAAATATGTCAAGATTGCAACAAAGAGAGTCATGGAACCCCCTCTACTTCGTGAATTCCAGTTAGTACCTAACTGGAAATTCCCAGAACATCTTGACTCTAGACTAGTTCTGACCTAAGATCGTAAAGGTTATCTATCAAGGATCGCCAATCATGCCATGGTAACTACAAACAGCAAGTCGTATTTTCGCGAGGTAGAAAAAAGCCATAGAAACTACACTGCTGCACTAAAGAGGGCCGGATCAAGACAATCCGTAATGAATCTTTATTGGAGACACAAGCGTCAACATGAAGCCCTCCTGAAAAAACATCTCAGAGAAGAGATGGCTGAAATAGTTCAGATAAAAAAGAAATTCAAATAACTTCTTCTTTTTCTTTAATATAGGTCAAATTCATTACTTGTTGCTAGAACTATACCACATCTTTACGACGCTGATATCAGACCCGCTTTCATTTGGTTTAGAAATTTTTAATTTGTTATCCTTGTGCTGTTGTGTGTTCACGTGATTTTCAATTTCCTTTTCGTCTATTTCCTGTGAACATATGTTACAGCGAAGACTCAACGTATCATAACAAGAAATTTCACTATAATAATGTGATGAACGTTGGAGGGTATATGAAAAATATTAGATTCAGAACTGCGCTTTATTTTTCGATAATGTATTCATCATCTACTTCCATGCCAAAGTGCCTTCCAGTAGCTGGCTTGGAATATGCAAGCACCACGTCTCCCCTTTTGAGATGTGTAACAGATACTAGATGACCATTTGGACGGACAAATCTAATTGTCTCTGCATTTTGGGCAATTATGCCGCCTATCTCATTTTCGATCTGGGCTTTTATCATTAACATTGGCCTGCTCTCTATTTTTGAGCGGCCAACAGTAGCTCTTCTGGCCCTGCCATGTGAATCAGTTACTAGTACTTCAGATCCTGTTTCAAGCTCTGAGAGATATTTGGTGGTTCCATCTGGTGATAATGTATAACAATGGACAGCTCCTGCATTGACCCTAAATGGTCTTGGAGATGTAAATGAAGATCCTACCGATTCATTATGAACCAAAAACAAAAAGTTTGACCTGCTTCCTATCAACATTCCCTCTCCGCGACCAAGCATCGAAGCTGTATCTACACAAACTCGCTCGCCATTTCCAACCTCTTTTATTTCGAGAATCTTTGCTGGCTTGAGGTCAAAGTTTTTCGTACCTAGATAGACTAGAGACTCCTTTACCTCGTTTAGAGAACTTGTAGAGAATATGACCCCGTCTACTCCTATCTCAAGTATGGAGAACATCTTTCGTACCTCTTCGGGCGAATTTGCAATGGCAAATATCTTTGTGTGAATCTTGTGAAGTTTTGCAATAATGTTCTCAAGCGGAATTATCTTCCAATCCTTTACCTCTACTACCACAAAGTCAAGCCCTGTCTTTGCAACATGTAATATATTTTCAATGTCTGCATTTGATAAAACCTTGAACTTCATTCCTATTTTTTTCCCTTTCATCTTGGTCACTTTATCAACTATGACGTAATCTGCATTCTGTGATGTGTAAATTGTTGCAAGCCTTGTCTTCAATCCCTTGAGGGCTGATGGGTCCACGTTGACAATCTTAATGCCTTCTTTTTCTATCTCTGTTAAAAATTTGGCAAGCTGGCCCCTTGGTACCTTTGGGGCTATGATGAATTCTCTATTTTTTGTCAAGGTATTTTGCAGCTTCCTTTGCCGATTCCTTTCTAAATATTATTGCAGCAAGAGCATGAGTCATCTTGGCTGGGTTGGCATGCTCAAATATGTTCCTGCCATATGTTACTCCTTTGGCACCGGCCTGCATTGCTTCTTCTGTCATTTGCAAAATATCCTTGTCGGTTTTTGCTTTTGGTCCTCCGGCAATTACTACTGGAACTGGTGTACTCTTTACTATCTTAGAAAATGAATCTACATCTCCAGTGTACAATGTTTTGACAATGTCGGCGCCACACTCTGCACCAATTCTTGCCACATGCCCAACGATGGCTGGGTCATGCGGGTTCTTTACATTCTCTCCTCTTGGATACATCATTGCAAGCAATGGCATGCTCCACTTGTGACAGTCGTCTGCAATTGTGCCAAGCTGTTCAAGCATTTCAGGCTCTTCCTTTCCACCGATATTGATATGCAAAGATACGCCATCTGCTCCAAGACGCAATGCTTCTTGAACTGATCCGGTGAGCATCTTTCTGTTTGGAGACATGGAAAGAGAAGTACTTGCAGAGTAATGAACTATCAATCCAATCTTAGTTGGCTTGGGTAAATTCTTGAAAATTCCCTTGTTGATTATAACAGAGGTAAGGCCGAAATTTTGACATGTGTAGATCAATGGATATGGATCCTCAATTCCCTTTAGGGGACCATTGGATATTCCATGGTCCATTGGGATGCATAGCATCTTGCCGTTTCGTAATATGCGATTCATTCGAATCTGAAAACCGCTAACCATTGGAATTAATCCTAAGTGTGCCCTACTTAAAAATAGTGGGGCAAAGATGCATGCTTCCATTTGGGTATGCTGAATGTTGTAATGAGAACAATTGGCTTGAGGGGCGGGACAATCTCATCAAGTAAAAATTAATGAAAAAATTTGGATTTTTTGGAGAAAAGATAAAATCTCAAGTCCAAATTCCAATTCATATCAAATCTTGTGATTTTATCTCTCAAACGATTAAATACAATAGGTAAAGATCAAAAACCAATTGAGCCAACTAACTCAACAACTTCACCATTCTGAGATAGGAGATATTTTAGAAAATTCTGTTGCTGGAAAAAGGCCTGGTTATGATGAATGCCTGAGACTTTTGGACTCTGATGATGTTCATCTGATGGGTCTTGTAGGTGGATATCTTACAAGAAAAAAATTTGGAAACAAGGCTTCGTTTGTAAACAATATGATTCTCAATTACACCAATGTATGTATCACAGATTGCAAGTTTTGTGCGTTTTACTAGGCCACCGGGACATGACGAATCTTATACCGTATCATTAGAACAAGTTGAATCAAGACTAAAGGCAGCATGGGAAATGTTTGGCATTACGCAAGTAATGTTCCAGGGCGGACACAATCCAAAGCTTAGAATAGAATACTATGAAGATGCGTTTCGACTAATTCGAAAAAAATTCCCCAAAGTGGGAGTTCATGCATTATCTGCATCTGAAATTGACATGATATCCTAAAGTGGAACACACAAGCACAAAGGAAGTGCTTGCAAGACTAAAGGAAGCAGGTCTTCAGTCAGTACCTGGTGCCGGAGCAGAAATTCTAGTTGACAGCGTAAAACAAGTAATAAGCCCAAAAAAGATCTCAAGTGAGACTTGGCTTAGAATAATGGAAGAAGCTCACAGCATGGACATTCCGGCATCTGCCACAATGATGTATGGACATGTGGAGACAAAAAAAGAGATTGCAGAACATTTTGTAAAGATTGGAAAACTCCAGGAAAAGACTGGGGGATTTATGGCGTTTATTCCGTGGAGCTTTGAGCCAAACAACACCCTAATGCAAAAAGAAGAGACAGTCAAGTATGCTGCGGGAGGAACCGAGCTGCTCAAGATGATTGCAATATCGAGAATGATGTATGATGGACTCATACCTCACATCCAGTCCTCATGGCTCACAAATGGTGTTGCCATGGCCCAGATGGCACTACAATATGGCGCAGACGACTTTGGAGGTACATTGCTTGGAGAGGAAGTGGTATCGTGTACAGGTGCAAGGTCAACAGAACTTACCGCACCTAAAATCATTGATGCTGTAAAACAAATCGGATATCAAGTGGAAGAGCGCGACAACTTTTACAATACTGTAAAGACATACTAGATTCCGTAACTGGACCACTTGGAATCTACAAGTTTCTTGGTCTCATCATCTGATTTTACAAGTTCCTGAATCTCTCTTTGATATCCTTCTTCCTTTGTCTTCTGGGTGGCATCGATTCCAAGTTTTGAGCCAAGATTGACCAGTCGGTGATGCGGGGTCTAGGGTGTCAGTAGGGGTATTGTTGATTATGGTAACATCTCTTGCGGCATCTGAGCGAGTCGTGACTGCCCATATGATATCATTCATATCATGCACGTTGACGTCCTCGTCCACTACGATGAAAATTTTTGTCAGTGAAAGCTGGCCCATTCCCCACAGACCCATCATGACTTTTTTTGCCTGTCCTGGATATCTTTTCTTGATTGATATTATTGCCATCCCCTGGAACCATCCGGCGGCAGGCATTGCAAAATCAACCACCTCTGGATGAAACATTCTGATGAGTGGAAGAAATGAGCGCTCTATTACTTTGCCAATGAATGCGTCTTCCAAGATTGGTTTTCCGACTATTGTAGTCAGGTAGATTGGTTTTTGCCTTCGCATAATTCCAGTTAGCGTAAAGACTGGGTAAGGCTCAGGGGGGGTATAGTATCCGGTATGATCACCGAACGGTCCTTCCATTCTAATGTCTGAAGGATCCACATATCCCTCAAGCACCATCTCTGCGTTTGCAGGCACTTCAAGATCGACTGTTCTGCATTTTACAGTCTTGATTCCAGTTTTTCTTGTGATTCCTGCAAAGACATACTTGTCAAGCCCTTCTGGAACTGGAGCTACTGCAGAAAAAACTGTGGCAGGGTCTGCACCAATTATCACTGCAACCTCTATCTTGCTGCCAGAATCTTTTTTGATATCATAATGATGTGCTCCACGTTTGTGCTTTTGCCAGTGCATGAGAGCATGAGTTCGGTCTAAAATTTGCATCCTGTATACGCCAAGATTCCTAACTCCAGTCTCGGGATGTTTTGTGGCAGCAAGACCAAGCGTGATGAATTTTCCTGCATCCTTTGGCCATGTTTTTAGGATTGGAATTTTTTCAAATGATGGAGATTCTTCAAACACTTCTGTCACAGGACCGCTTTTTTGCAATTTTGGTGCAATGTCAGTTATCTTTGAAAGCTCTGGAAGTTTTCGCAGCTTGTCCAAAATTCCACTTGGCACTTCCATGCGAGTCATGTCAACAATTCTCTGACCAATTTCTGTAAAATCAGAATTTTCTAGTCCAATCTCTAATCGTTTGATGGAACCAAAAGCATTTCCTAAAACCGGCATGTCATAATTTTTTACATTTTCAAAAAGAACTGCAGGACCGTTTGAATACATTACACGACTTAGAATTTCTGAAATCTCAAGGTTGGTGTCAACCTGCGTCTTTACTCTTTTTAGCTCACCTGCTTTTTCGAGCTTGTCTACAAACTCTGAAAGCTCCTCAACTGGCACAACGTCACTTGAAGTGTATCCAGTATAAGCTTAACTGGATTAATGCTGGGAAACAGGAAAGGGTTTTAACAAAAGACCTTTAATATCCTCTAAGGGAATGGCATAAGTTGTCCGGCCAAAAATGCTCCGTCTGTGGAGGCGGTGGAAAGATTGTTCTTTTAGATACTCAATGTTCTTTTTGCAACGGAACAGGAGAATACAGCAAAACTGCAGACAGTTACATGAAGTCGCACATTTGCCAATGCATTTTTTTGGACAGGATAACATGTCCGCTCTGTGGAAAGAAATGTCATCATGATACTCCAAACAAACCGAAACTTTTGATAGGCCCAGTCTAGATTATTGGCGGCAACTCGTTTTTCTTGTCGTGACCGCCAGAGCCAAACCTGCAGTAAAAGCACTGGTCTGATTGCATGTACTTTAGCTGTTCGATCTTTATTGCTCCAATTTTTAATGCGATCTTTGTAAGGATTCTGTACTTGAGCGGCATTGCAGGAATTACCTCTTTTAGATAAACGCGGTAATGGTCAGGGCAGAACTTTAGCGTGATACTGCTTGACTCCTTGGATGTCTCGCTCACAGTCTTGGCTACGTTGATCTGCTCCCTTATGTACTCGTGCTTGGGGCAGGGGCAGTCTTTTCCTCCCGGATGCTTGTATGCTGGCGTGTTTTTCCAGTCAAATTCGGGATATTCCTTCTCAAAGTCGTCCAATGGCTTAAAATCGGCCTTTAGTCATATAAAACTTCTATAAATACTAGAATTAGTCGTGATCAAAATCTAAATAAACTACTTTATCAGAAATCAAGTACATGTCAAAAGAATCAAAACCAAAAAGAACTCGTTCTACTAAAAAAATTTCCGCGGAAGACTCTTCCCACACTGCCGAACTTGAGGCAAAAATAGCAGAGCTTGAAGCCAAGCTTCACTAATCTATCTTCGCAGGTAAAACCCGCAGAAGCAAAGCATACTCATACTGCACCTCCGCCAGCACCAAAACCAGAACCTGCAAAACCACGACCTGCAGCTTCTGGTCCAACACATGGAACTCTGCCAGCTGGATTCAAGGCACCGCCTCCGCCAACACCAAAAGAGGAACCAAGAACAACATCGTCTTCTGAATCAACATACTCTGGCGAAGTGTCACCAACATATGCTAAACTAAGCTCTACAGGTTACAGCGGAAACAAGTATTTTGCAACAAGACCTAGACTGTCATATCATCCTGCAAACAAACAGTTCAAGGGTCAAGCAACTACTACACATACCTATACAACTACTGCACCTCCTCCACCACCGCCAGCTCCGGAGCCAAAGCACTCATCTTCACGTGGTACTTTGCCTGCTGGAACAACAGATGCAGAAAAGAAATCAATGTGGAAGGCAAAGGGCGCAGAATATGAAAATTATGTTTCAGAGGAGGAGACTCACAAAGCACCTCCACCAGCACCAAAACCATCGTCTTCACGTGGTACATTGCCTGCTGGATTTAACGCACCTCCACCGCCGCCAGCTCCAAAGGAGACTCCAAAACCAGAACCCGCAAAACCACGACCTGCAGCTTCTGGTCCAACACATGGAACTCTGCCAGCTGGATTCAAGGCACCGCCTCCGCCAACACCAAAAGAGGAACCAAGAACAACATCGTCTTCTGAATCAACATACTCTGGCGAAGTGTCACCAACATATGCTAAACTAAGCTCTACAGGTTACAGCGGAAACAAGTATTTTGCAACAAGACCTAGACTGTCATATCATCCTGCAAACAAACAGTTCAAGGGTCAAGCAACTACTACACATACCTATACAACTACTGCACCGGAACCGGCAAAACCAAAAACTATTCGTGGTACATTGCCAGCAGGCTTCAAGCCTTAAAGGCTTCTAGCACTTCTTGTGCATGTCCTGCAGGTTTTACTTTTTCAAAAACCTTGAAAATTTTTCCTTTTTCATCTACTAGAAAAGTTGTCCTGTTTACTCCCATGTACTCTCGTCCCATGAACTGTTTTTTCCCCCAGACGCCAAATTTCTTTGCAACATCCTTTTCAGTGTCTGCAAGCAAGATGAACGGAACGCTCATTTTCTCACCAAACTTTTTGTGAGACTCTTCGTCGTCAGGACTGATTCCAATTATCTCAATTCCTGCACTCTTGAATTTCTTGTAATCGCGTGCAAACTCGGCTGCTTCTGTGTACACCCTGGCGTGAAATCTTTTGGGTAAAAGTAGACGACATATTTTTTTCCCTTGAGATCTGATTTTTTGACTAGTTTTCCTTCCTTATCTCTGAGCGCAAAATCAGGAACCGTATCACCTTTGGACAGCATGAGAGAAAATGTGATCTTGTCCATACTTATTTTTTGTCCACTATTTTCGAATCTTTTATATGGTATTTCCAAAGGCTAGACCCTTGTAATGATAAATCCGCGCGCATGGTTTGCAGAATCGATAGGAACCTTCTGCCTCGTATTCTTTGGTCCGGTTGCCATCACTTTATCAGTTGTAGTATTTGGAAATGGAAATCTGACACCAGAATCACTAGCTTGTTATAGCATTTGCTCACGGTGCCGCAATTGGGCTCATGGTGTACACATTTGGGACATGTCTCAGGCGGACACTTTAACCCGGCAATCACGCTGTCTTTTCTTGCTACAAAGAGAATCAATGTAAAAAACGCCATAGGATACATCGGATTCCAGCTGATAGGTGCTGTGATTGCAGCTGCTGTAAACAAGGCGATACTTCCTGCAAGCGAGAAGGTAAAGTATGGAGTCCAGACAGGCCCTAGTGCCCTGATTGGAAACAGTGTTACTGCGGGATTTACTGTTGAAGCGATATTGACGTTCTTCTTGGTTACTACCGTATTCATGACGGTGCTGCACAAAAAGGCGGCAGCCGGACTGTATGGATTTACAATAGGTGGAATGATATTTTTGGATCACATTGTGGGCGTACCGCTGACTGGTGCAAGCATGAACCCGGCAAGAACGTTTGGTCCTGCACTGATATCGGGATACTGGGACTATCACTGGATGTACTGGGCAGGACCTATAGTTGGCGGAGTGATTGCAGGACTTATTATGAACTATATCTTCGTTAAAAAGTCAGAACAAGAAGCAGCTGCATAGTTACTCTTTGAAATGTATTATAACGGGCTAACTGAAAGTTTTGTTGGACCCGTTGCACAGCTTGGATAGTGCGCGAGCTTGCGGAGCTTGAGGTCGGGGGTTCGAGTCCCCTCGGGTCCGTTCTTCTTTTGTATCGAGACATGCCGTACTAGTAGAATTAGTCTCTACGAACCCGTTTAATCTTCTTTTTTCCCCTGAATAACTGTCCCACGTCAGCTAAAAGGTAAATGAATCCTATCGCAAACATCGTACCTGAGATCATCAGTAATACGCAAAATCAGTAAAATCGACTTGGAGTAATCTTCTATATTTGCTCCATTTAGATAGCTCCATGATTCATACAGTCCAACTATTGATACAGCAGTCAGAATAATTTCAAACAGCATTGTCTTCAATGTCATGACAAAAACCCTCGTTTCCTCTTTCTATTCCACAGTAATCTGTTCTGCTACTGACTTGAATTGATTTTTAGGTTTGGGCAGTTGTATTGCATTTGCCTGCCAATAATTAAATAGAATTGTCACATTCAAAATATCAGAAATGACAATCAAAGTTCGCGGATATGCAGCGCAGCAAGCAAAAGCAACACTTGGCCCGTATTCTTTTGAAAGACGCGAGCCTTCTGATCATGATATAGTAATTGATATTGGATACTGTGGAATCTGTCACACTGACATACACCAAGTAGGCGACGAGTGGGGAGGATCAAAATTCCCAATGGTCCCAGGACACGAGATAACAGGTACAGTCTTGCAAGTTGGACCCAAAGTGACTCGATACAAGGCAGGAGACCGAGTAGGAGTAGGATGCTTTGTAAATTCTTGCCGCAAGTGCGGCCCCTGCAGTAAAAACCTTGAACAGTATTGTACCGAGGGAATGGTTACAACTTATAATGGAACAGAAAAGGATGGCACCCCTACCCAGGGAGGATATTCAAACAAAATAGTGGTAGATGAAAACTATGTACTCTCCATTCCAGACAATCTTCCTCTAGACAAGGCAGCACCGCTTCTGTGTGCAGGCATCACGCTTTACTCTCCTCTGGTGCATTGGAAGGCAGGACCCGGAAAAAAAGTTGCCATAATAGGTCTTGGCGGCATAGGTCACATGGGCGTAAAACTTGCACATGCGCTTGGCGCAGAAGTTACTGTTCTTAGCCATTCACTCAAAAAACAAGAAGATGGAAAAAAACTCGGCGCAGATCATTTCTATGCCACATCAGATCCAGCAACATTTGAGAAACTCAAAGGATACTTTGACCTAATGATAAATACCGTTTCAGCCGAGCTTGACTGGAACAAATACCTTGATCTTCTTGCCCTTGACGGTGCAATGGTTGTAGTTGGAATTCCAGAAAAGGAGATCCCAATTGGTTCCTATCCTCTAGTTGCTGGCAGACGTAGCCTTGCAGGCTCTCTTATCGGGGGAATAAAAGAGACACAAGAGATGCTCAATTTTTGCAGCAAACACAATATCGCAAGTGAAATTGAGGTTATTCCAATCCAAAAAGTCAATGAGGCCTACAAGAGGATACTTGCCAGTGATGTAAGATACAGGTTTGTTATAGACATAAAATCACTTGAGCAAAACTGACAATTCCATAAAATATAATTCTAGTCAAATTAAATTAAAAAATAATGTCTCTATGGTTATTTGCAAGTGATAAACATAGAGTGAGCGATGATATCGTTTAGTCTATAAAGTTGGGCTAGGATCTGTAATCGCTCGGAGGTAAGCTCTGACACTCGTTTTCTGTTAGTGAAATGACTGGCTTTAAAGATTGGATTCAAATTATTATAGCCGCAGATCAATTATAGTTTAACACCTCAAGATGTCTTTTGTTTCACCAGCTATCTGTGTAGTAATGTGGTATCTATGATATTACCTAGTATGGTATTTCTGTGCTACTAGGTAGTAAATTACTACCAAGTTTAAAAGGGCGGCTGCCTATTGTATACCATGATACAAACAATCAAGGCAAACGAGCATCACAAAAGCGAGATGGACTGGCTATCAACATACTACCATTTCTCATTTGCAGATTACTTTGACCCAAAGAAAATGAACTATGGACCATTGCGTGTCTTCAACGATGATACCATCCAGCCAGGGCAAGGGTTTGACCTTCACCCACACAGGGACATGGAGATTGTAACATACGTAATTGATGGGGAACTAGAGCACGAAGACAATCGCGGCAACAAAGGGGTAATCAGGCCAGGCGAGATTCAGGTAATGACTGCAGGCTCTGGCATAATGCATGCAGAACGCAACCATTCAAATGAGAAACCACTGCATCTTTTACAAATGTGGGTAATTCCTGACAAAAAAGATCTAGCACCATCATGGCAACAAAAGGCATATTCCAAGGAACAGAGACTGGACAAGTTATTGCAAGTTGTATCGCCAGTTGGCTCAATCTCAAATGGAGCACTGACCATGCATCAAAACGCATCGTTTTATGTCTCAAGTCTGACACCGGGTGCTGAAATCTCGCACAAAATGCAGCCTGGAAGAAAGGCATACGTGTTTGTCATAGATGGTAAAGTCCAGATCAATGGTATCAAACTGCAAGAAAGAGATGCTGCAAAAATAGAAGATGAGCATAAACTTGCAATAAAATCAGAAAAACAGACTGAGCTGATATTGATAGAGTTGCCAGAAAAATATGCAGTAAAAAACTAGCTCTCTTTTTTTTGTTTTGGCTTCCACTTGTTTGCCCACTGGCCCAGGTCCCCAAGTATCTCTTCGAGTTCCCTTGCCTGCCTTGTCAGGCTGTATTCTACTCTTACCGGTATCTCTTGGTAGATTTTTTTAATCACAAGGCCATGGGACTCAAGCTCTGACAGCCTGTCTGATAGGACAGTACTGCTTATCCCAGACACAAGTCGCTTTAGTTCATTGAAGCGTATGGTCTCGTTTGTGCTCAGGTTTCTTAGAATTACTAGCGACCATGTCCTGCCAAGAACGTGCCAAATGTCAGAGACATCACACTGGACCATTTTTCTGCTCTTTGAATCCAACTGTGGTATGTTTTGCATACCTAGTTTTAAACACTTACCAGTCTTCCTATTACTTCATCATGGACAGGTTTTACAATGTTGAAGAGTACAGTCTCCATGGCAAGAGCTACGAGAGCTTTATGTACATTGTATTCACTTGGACCAATACTATCACAACCCATCTTGATTTGTCATTCCATGTTAATTACTCCTACTTGCTAATCCTGCAGACTAAAAGATTCTGGAACCATTCTCCAGTTATGGGATTAATTTTAACAACTGGGACAGAAAGAAGATTATCTTCGCTTTACTAGAAAAAATCCTGTAAGAAACAAAGAGGCGCTGATAAGAAATGATGTTAGATTGATTACAAGAAAGGCCACTCCTAGAGGTATGGGAACATACAATGTCGGGATGCACAAACCATGGATGAAAGTATCACAAGCAGGGAATTTCTTTGGAAGTGTGCCATCAAGTGAGGCGGATTGGCGAGTTATGACACCGACAACGTATGGGGATAGAAGAAAAACAAGGCCCAAGATGGATTTTCGGTCAAACTTGCCAATCTTTTCTACCAAACTTGCAACCAGAAATTTTAATTTAATCATTACAATGACCGCAGAAACATTTGCCTTGATGTACACCTTGTTGATTGTAAAATCAAAAGTTATCGCTAAAGTTTCTTGTGTGTTTATCAACTTCGTCCTGAGGGGATGTCTCGTCTTCGTGCTTGTGTTCTGTCTTGTGGCTGCGTCGCGCCATTTTTTCTTCGTGCTCCTTTCTGGCATGATGAAGCCTGTCTGCTTCGTGAATAAACTCCATTCCACATTCTGTACACTTTACAATGTCGTGGTGATGGTCATGACGAGCGTGACTTATCAGATCTTCCTGCTTTGAAAACTCTGATTTGCATTGTTCGCACTTGAATTTTTTCCCAAAAAACCTCATGTTGAATTAACATGTAATGATGCCGTAGATAAGACTATTGTTGAGTTTTTCATGCCTAAAATACAAAGAAAAGAAAATGAACTCTATCAAATCCAGAAACACACTAAAACCGCTTTTGATGACTGGCACAAAATACCGCCAGTAGACTGGAAAAAACTATACCACTGAACCAACAAAACACTAATTGGCCTGAAATCACAAAGACAGTAGCGATGCCTCTATTTCAAATGAATATGGTCAGGTGTATCGTATGACAGACCTTTACAGTGTTCTACCAGATGATGTGGACAAGCTTGTAACAAGCATAGGACAGCCGCGCTATCGTGCAGACCAACTGCTACACATGCTTTACCGCGAATTCCCAAAAGACATGTCTGATATGCGCCAGATTCCATCTGAGATGAAAAAAGCGCTAGCTTCTGCAGGGTACACAATTGGTTCCGCAAATGAAGTCCATCGTGTAGTAAGCGAGGATGGACAGACAACAAAACTTCTCCTAAAACTTTGTGACGGAACTCTAATCGAGACCGTATTGATGCAGTACAGAAAGGGAAACAGTCATCCAAGATCAACCATCTGCGTATCGACACAGGTTGGATGCCAGATGGGTTGCACGTTCTGTGCTACAGGACAGATGGGCTTTGAAAGGAATCTCAAGGCAGAAGAGATTGTTGCACAGGTATTGCACTTTGCCTCTGTACTCCAAGAGAGAAAAGAACACGTCACAAACATTGTCTTCATGGGTATGGGAGAGCCGCTGGCAAATTACGCAGAAACAATTCGAGCAGTAAGGCTATTGACACATGCACGCGCATTTGGCCTTGGGCAGAGACACATCACCATCTCAACAGTTGGTGTCATGAAAGGAATAGACCGTCTTGCAGAAGAAGACTTGCAGATAGGGCTTGCGATCTCGCTTCACGCACCAAATGACGAGCTGCGCCGAAAGTTAGTGCCAACTGCAGGACCTCATTCAGTAAAAGATTTGATTTCTGCTACTAGAATCTATTTCAAAAAGACAGGCAGGCGTGTTACGCTGGAATATGCCCTAATAGAGGGAGTCAACGACTCGCCAGAAATTGCAGCAGAGCTTGCCACGTTGTTGAAAGGAAACGGGGCTCACGTTAACCTCATACCGGTCAATCCAACCGCCGGTGGTTTCAAACGTCCAAGATGGAAACGCATAACAGAATTTGAACATGTACTGCGAGAATCTGATGTAAATTGCACGGTGCGAGTAGAGAAGGGATCTGAGATATCAGCCGCATGCGGCCAGCTAAGAACCGATGTGGTAAAGAATCTCTAATTGTCACGTGTTTTCAAGATGCCAAGACTGATGCAACTGTACTGCGATTTGTCAAAACTGGTGTAAACCGCATCAATGGAAATTTATTCTCCTGCATACAAAACTCTCCATGAACAAAGATAGGGGCGTCTGCAAGGGTCTTTGTAAACCGTACAAGGTTAGAAAACCAAGGGATGGAACAAGCCGCTATCTATCAGATCAGGTGCGATGCCAGATTTGTGGAATCTTCATGACGCGGGAGGGATGCCATGACATTGAAGACAAGCCTGCAACCAACGAGACTGTAGGACTGTACTGCAACTGTTGCAACTGCATGGTAAGATCAAAACCAAGAAACAAACCTGGCACAAAAGACCATGAAAAAGATTCAGGTTTTGCACAATGACCAACTATTACTATTGTTTGGGATGCAAGAAAATCATAGTAAGCAAAGACCGTGATTATGGACCACGATGTCCTGCTTGCAAAAAACAATCTAAACAAAACACAAGTTGATAAAGTCTTGGAGTGCTTTATTAGAGATTGTGACGTATAGATTGCATGAACATATACGACACAAAAGTAGTAAAGTGTTCAAAATGTGGCAAGTCTATCGGCGAAATAGAATATGACGCCGTGGTAACGCTTCCAAAATGTGGATATTGCGCAAATCCTATTCCTGAAGGAGATGACAAGGCGCTATACGTCATAAGCAAACTGATAAAATCAAAAGACGATGACGTCTACAACAATCCAGATAAGAAATTGTCTGCAGTTGGTCACTAACCGAAGATACTATTCCTTCGGTATTGTTTTTGATTCTTGAATATTCCAGCAGTTTTTACAGAGGTATCCTGTGACATCCCATTCTTTTTTTGCATGACGGACAAAAAAACCAAGTTTGGCGTTACATACGCTGCAATTTTTCTTCAACTCATTGTCTGCTTTTTCCCTCTCATTAAAACAAGACTCGCAGAGCCATCCCTTCAGATCCCATTCTTTTTTTGGCTTCCACAGATTAAATGTCCCAGGCTCTTTTCCGCACAAGACACATTTGTTATCACTGTCCTTTTTCTTGTCAAAATTCACTTTCATTAGGTCCACATAGCAATTTGCGCACAGCGGACCTTTGACATTCCAGTCCTTCTTTGGATTGCTTTTGCGAGCAATGCCCTTTTTACATACAGTACAAAATTCCTTTTTCTTGCTGCTGCTAAATAATCCCACGAATCTACACCGGTTACATATTAAAAAAAGTTCCCGCTCATTTTTCAAGATGGCATAACCGGAATACCTAAAAACAAAGGGGAAAGGAAAGAAGACCTTGACTGTTACAAAAAGTGCCCAGGCTCACCCCTGTACGTCATGTCACACAAATTGCTGTAAAGAATATACCATATTTGTTAACGCCCACGATGTTTACCGAATCTCCTCTGGGCTTGGACTTGACCCTGCAAATTTTCTAGAGATTTATGGCGCAAAGGAAGATGAATGGGGAATACGGATCGAAGAGGGTCTGGTGGATCTTGCCTTGAAGCAAAAAGATGAGATGTGCACCTTTCTGATAAAATTTGGAGACAATTTTCGTTGTGGAATACATGATTTCAACCCAGGCGTATGCAAGTCTTACCCCTTTCAACTCCAAGATGGAAAATTGCTCCAGATGGATGACAAGCTGTGTCCTGTAGACTGGGATGTGGAAAAAGAATTTGAGGCCATGATGGTAAATCATCTCAAAAAAGATGAAAACGAATGGAAGTTCTACCATGATCTTATCTTGGAATGGAATGCCACGCATCAGCCCACCGCCCAATTATCAGAATTTCTAAGATTTCTAATTGGCAAAGTGGATATTTCTCTAAATGAAAATTCCAAGAAATAGATTATTTGTCAAAATTATATCTTGAGAATAATTATTCTTGCTTTGTGTTATTGTCTTTTTCTTTCTGTATTGCCTTTTTGGTAGCTTCAAGATATGCTATGGTAGTTCCCAGGTTTCCAAACCCCATGGCATTGAGCGATTCTGAAGGAACCATGACTATGGTATTTCCTTGAACTTTGATTGACTCGTACAACATGTTGGACTGTCTTAATGCATAGGCAACAGGATTTTCTGAATACACTTGTGCGGCTTCCTCGAATTTTTTTGCAACCAGCACCTCTGACTCGCCATATGTGACACGTGCATTTTTCTCACGCTCTGCCTGAGCTTGCATTGACATGGCAGATTCCAGTTCTTGTGGGATTATGACTTGGCGAATCTCAACACCTGTTACCTCAACGCCCCAGTTGCTTGCCTCGCTTTCTATTATTGTTCTAATGTGGGAATTGATATCTTCTCTTTTTGAGAGCACATCCTGAAATATTGACGAGCCTATGTTGTTACGAAGTGTGGTCTGAGAAACTTGCTGTATCATTTGGTTGAAATTTTCTACATTTAGTATTGCATCCTTGGCTCGCTGTTCAATTATTCTGTAACGAAGAATTGCGTCAATGGTTACAGGAACATTGTCTTTTGTAAGCATCCTTTCTGCCTTGAACTCGCTTACCTTTTCCCTGACGTCCACTACCAAAATATTGTCTGCAAAAGGCAGTCTTGTCTGCACTCCAGGTCCCACTTGCCTGTTGTATTTTCCAAGGCGAAGTATTACCGCTCTTTCGTATTGCTTGATTATCATTAAAAATGCCGAAACAATGACTGTAATTCCAATTGCCAACGCAAGATATGTTATTGCGTCACTATGGTAGAAAAGACCAATCCCGATGCCTATGATTAGGATGAATACCCCCATTACAACATGAGCGCCAGATCCTTTCTGATGTACCAGCTTGTATGCAAAATCATACGGCGTATATCCACTAGACAATTCTTCTTTTACCTGATACCTGTAGGCATTTCGTCTGATTTAAAGCCCATCTATCTTCAGTGTTTTGTAAGATTAGAGTTGGCGGCACTCTGCAATACATTTTTTATGATCGGGTCTGTTGCATTTTGAACACTGTCTCGCACCTGCACTAGTTTGTCAAAGACGGTACCGACTTGTGTAAAGTGAAAGTACGCAACTAGAAAAATTATGGCTGCGCATATTATCACTATCTTGCCAATCGTTCTCATCGTATATCATCCAAGCAATTCTTCTTTTTACTTATGTGGTAAGAAGGATTACAGTCTAATGTTAAAATTTTAAATGATGTTTTCTACTGTACCCAGAAACTAGATTTATGATATGTTTAATTATTTAGTGTGGGAATCACTGCAAAGTCTTTATTGCTTGCCGTATCACATTGAATCAATTGAAGGGTCTGGGCAAGATTTTTGTCATTGCAGGTTCAATCATTAGTGTAGCCAGCGCACTTGGCCTCATGCAGGTGCTTGTACCAAGACACCAGCCATACTTTCAGGGTGCCTATTTTGTGCTTGGAATATTTCTGATTATAGTGGGTGCATATGTGTGGACAAGCACGCGCAAGTCAGACGCATTTTGGAACTATATGGAACATAATCGAGTCTAATATTTTGTGACATTTTTTAAAACTTGTGGTACAAATCAAAAACAAATTTGTTTTAACTTAATAATATTAGTGAACAAGGTTCGTCATTTCCTAAATACTCTAAACTGCAACTAGTTACATGATGAAAGCGGTCAATGGTTCAAAAAAGACATCGACCATTACATTTCGACTCGATGATGATACTATACACAGGCTACGTGATCTATCAAAGGTGCAAGAAGTAAGCACAAACACTCTGGTAAACCAGGCATTGAAGAAATTCATTGACTGGGATGTTTATTTACCAAGATCAGGTTTTGTAATTCTAAGCAAGCCAGTATTGAAGAAATTCTTCGATGGAATGGATGAAAAGTCTGTAGTTGAGATTGCCTCTACAATTGGAAAGGAAGGGATTGAAGATATTGCCTTGTTTATGCGTGGAAAGGTAGATCTAACCTCGTTTATCTCATGGTACGAAATACTGATGATAAATTCTTCAGTACAGATAAGCCATCTTGTTGACAACGGATTTCATAACATGGTCTTAAAACACGACTTGGGAAGAAAATGGTCATTATATCAAAAGACTATTCTTGAGCTTATTTTCAAAGAATTATTCCACCAGAAAATAGAACTCCAGTGCGACAAAAACACCGTGAGGATAATGTTTGCAGATGATGGAATCGCAACATTGTAGCAGCAAAAGCAAAGTGGGTTCCAACCGAAAGGTAACTTGTCAAATCAATTTTGGATAAACTAGACGATAAAATGATTATACAAGTGGCACAGGAGGAAGGAAAGCACATTCCTCGTGATCTGTGCCTCTCAATGCGGGGAAGTTATATCGTAAATGACTGGATTGATATAATAAAGACGAGATCTGCCGTGGCAGGTTTTGATCTTACCGAGATTGATGCAGGAAAAATGATGACGTTTGTAATGCGTCATGATCTGGGAAGAAAATACTCTATACACTGTAAGGCATTTTATGAACAAGCCTTTGAATCTCTTGAATGCCCAGCGATATTTGAGATATCTGAAAATACTCTGGTATTCAATATTCCAAAGAGTAATTTTCTTTCAGAATAGCAGATCCTTCTAAACTCCTTCTCATCTGCTCTGTGCATGCTATTATACATCCATGTAAAAGGAGCTATATCTTGAGTTGATCAGTGAATGGAAACTGTAGGGCTAGGAGAGTTTGGGGAAGGGCACATTTCCCAATAAATCGTGGCACCTACAGCTTCCAGGCAAAAGTAAGTTCAAAATTAAATAATACTTGTGTACTTTTGTTCGTGAACAATGTTTTCTATCCAGATCTGACAGTCCATGAAATCTGGACAAAACCCAGAATCAAAACATAAAAAAATAAAATAAGAAAAAGGCTTTCTAGAGTTTACTCTTGAAAGTCACTTGGGGTAGTTCCACTGGGTGCTGTGCTGCCACTTGGCGCCGTACTGCCGCTTGGCTTTATCATTCCCATGTGTCCGTGCATCATCATTCCATGGCCGCCCATGCCTCCAATCAAGGAAGATAAAGTCAATGGATGACCCTGTGATGTCTTGAGTACGCTTCCGTTTCCTGCATCTACTATTACAGAATAGACGCTTTTTCCGTCTGTTACCTTGAAGGCATAGACTGGAGAGCCGTGCATTACCACAAGACCTCCTGATAGCACCTGTCCTCCTGTTACCTGTCCTGCAGCTGTTCCTGCAGCGGTTACAAATTGGATCTTTACACTAGATAGAATCATCTGTGTAAGGTTTACTGAACCCTGTATCGGTGTCTGTGTCTGACCTGAACTCGAGCCTGCTGTCTGTGCATATGCAAGTGAGCCGCCTACTGAGGCAATCACTGCAACGCCCAGAATCACTGCAAGCAGTTTCTGATGTGTCTTCAGTTCTTGTATGTTCATTGCACTGATACAATAGTGGATTTGATTTATAATGGATTGCGCCACCTTGTTCGTTAACAAGGTTAGTGATGTTCTCTCATGAGAGCAAAAATGCCTCTTCTCTTTTCATGGTACCGTCTCATCTTGAAACCTTCTTGGCGTTAAAATATCCCTACTACGTCTACTCCACCATGGACGATGCAAATTCATGGTACAAGCAAGGCAATGACATGATGATGCAGGAAAAAAACGAAGATGCCATAGTTGCATATGACAAGGCAATCGAACTAGATCCAACTTACACAAGTGCATGGAACAACAAAGGGATAGCAATGTTTAGACTGAAAAGATATGAAGACGCAATCGCCTGCTATGACAAAACAATTGAGATCAATCCTAACCATGCCAATGCATGGTACAACAAGGCAAAGGCACTAAGGGGTCTTGGACAGTCATATCTTGACAAAGCCAATGAAGATCGTGTGACTGCCGCAAAAATAATCAACCAGTCTCTTGCCATATTTGAGTCAGCAGAAAAATGCTATGTCCAGGGAGATATTCTCTCAGGCGAAAAAAAATAGCCTGATATTTTTATTGTCCGACAGCTTTGAAGATTGCGTCTCTTATTTCAGTCGATCTCTTAAAAAGTGTCTGCGCTATCTCATCCACCTCTCCTCCACTTGGCTTTTTGCCAGAGTGAACCACAAAATAATATGTTTCAAACTTGCCTACTATGGAACCATGCGTATATCCATAGACGTATTCTGATTCATCTTTTATCTGAAAAATTCCGCTAAACTCTGGCAGGCGAAGGTTGGCCAGAATGCCTGGGATCTTGGCTATTTCTTCGTCTATCATTGTTTTAAGCACGGTTCTATCTTTTTCTTTGAGTGCCACATTTGTCAACTAGACAAGCTCAATAAAAGCAATAACATCAGGTGCAAATTATGTATGGGGCTGGTTGCAACCAATTGCTGTGGCATGCATGAACTTTTAAAAGACCATATACAAAATAAAAACAATCAAAATGGAAGCAATAATTCTTGGATTTCTAAATTCGATATATCTTCAGATACCGGGTGTAGGGCAAAGCCAACTTGGCAGCGCCAATCCATGGGTGAAAGGACTTATTCCGTCAGCATTTGGAATTATTGGTATCGCAATCATGCTAAACCTGTTCAATGCAGCAATAAGGAAAAAAATGGTAGATCCAGGACAAACTAAAACGATTGATGAGGGAGACTAGGTCGTGGCAGAAAGAAAGAATGGCAGCGTTTAGGGCAAAAGATCAAGAAAAGATTGACCAGATCAACAAAAAATCTGCATACATGAACAAGCTAAACATGGAAATAATGCAGCTAAACATGCGACCTATGGCTTTTACGTTTATTCCATTCTTACTCATCTTTTATTTCCTGTTGCCTCACATGTTCTCATATACCGTTGTCGAGTCCCCTATTCCTCTTAACGTATTTCCAGGCAACTTTTTCCATCTCACATGTTCTGCCGATGATGTAAAAAATGAGGCCAAGAGCCACTGCGCACATACAGACGACATGTACTTTTGGGGCTGGTATTTCTTATCGTCTATTTCTATGAGTGGAATAATAATGCGGGTAACAAAGACATCCACAAACCTAGATTGATCGGAGATTTTTCGCATACTCTAAAATAAGCTAATTTGTTGAATACTAATAACAAAAGCTGATGAATATCTATGAGTCTGAATTTAAGGATAAAGACATGAGCAAATTAAGATCCAATTTTGGTGACACCGCCAGAAGAATACTAATTCCTCATTGGTTTGAGATCGCATCAGGCATATTTGTAGGACTGAGCTTGGTTCTCATCTTTGCAGCAAAACTACCAGTAAACTAGACATTCTCTAAAAAATCTACAAGGAATCCATTAAATGTCAGAGTCTATGACTCTTGATTGTTGAGCCAGAGCGCACTAAAAGACAAGATAAAAAAATGGCTAGAGGGCGAAGATTTTGCAGTATCTGAGCGAGCTGAGGAAACATCTGATTTTCATCTTGTCATTTCCAATCTTCATGGCAAGGGGACATTTGCAGACATTGTCAAGCTAAAAAACAAAGATTTTGTCATACTGGGAAGCGCGCTACAAAATCCTCCGGAATTTCTGCAATTACTCTCTACAATGCCAGAGAGGGAAAGATCTGATTTCTTCAGTCATATTCAAAGAGAACTGCTAAAGTTTAAGGTTGACCACGAGTTCCACCCAAACAAACTCATGCCAGAACGTATGATAGTAAGAGATGTTGTCTATGAAGAGGACATCACAAGAACTGTATTCATGAAATGTCTGAAGAGGGTAAAATTTGCCTCCTTGTTTTTGCTGTGGTCAATTGGACACAAGTTCTCGCCTGATTCAATACAGTCTTCTACACCGCATCCGTCATCAACATCTGGCACCAGAACCCCTTACGGATAATATTTTTATCTTTCATCTGTTCCGCAAGTGTATTTTCCATATTTTCCTTCAAGCCCTGCTGCCCTGGAAATATCAGATGACGATGAAGGATCATTTTGAATTGTTAGGCGGCAACCAAAGCCTGCATCAGGATAGCCCTTGTTAAGTTTGTCAGTGAGGGAAACGGCTGCATTGACAGACGAACTTGTCGGATGAGGCTTGTCAAAAAAAGAATGTCCGATTGTTTCTGGTACCACTATGAGAAGAACGATAATTATTGCAAACATGTTAATTGACTTTTTTCGCTTTGAATCCAAATCAATCAATTTCAAACTATTTATCATATATTAACTAAAATTATGATTTTCAGTTCCTGACACTTCGCCTGTTTGTCTTTTGACGCACTCGTCGTATCTATGACAAGCATCGCGGTATGATTCTTCTGCTAGCCATAACTGATATGTCTATCTGGACCTTGCTTTCTGCTGCATCATGAAGCTCAAAAAACCCCTTTTCAGCATTGTCTTCGAGCACATTTACTATCTCGCTTGCGCTTGCAGTAGCTAGTCTTACCAGCCCTGATGCAATCATGTGGTTTTGTGCGCTTGCAAGAGCATTAGAGAATGCAAAATCTGCAGTTTCTTGTTGGTAATATAGCTCATGAAGTCTCTCGGTAGATTTGACAAGTGAGTTATATTCGTCCTCGCAGTGCATGTTGAACAAATATCGAAAGCCCGTTCTTATCTTTTTGATTTCATGTATGCAGACAGACGATGTGGTAATGGGTACCGCAAATTTGCTTTTTTTGACTTGATGGGTATTGATTCATCAATTTTGTCGCTTAAATAGGAAATTTGCAAGGTATGTATGAAATGCCATACGAAGAAATTTACTTTCAAAGGCTAAAGGAAGAAGACCCTGAAGAATACGTGAACGTGACAAATCAATAGATGCAAAGGAAAAATCCAAGCGTGGATATTTTCATACTTTTTCTAGATCTTGCCTGATGTCTTTCTTGTAAAAATTACTAGGGATACAATAGCTGCTGTCAAGGCAAACAAAGTTGTGGCGCCAAACTCTGGCACAGTACTCTTTACCGTATTTGCAGTGGAGTTTGAAATTGAAAATTTCTGTATGTTTGGATGATCATATGACGCATCTGAGACATACACATTTCCAGAAGAGTCAATTGCGATACCAGACGGTACCTCAAACTGTCCATTGCCTGTGCCCGAAGTGCCAAACTTTGTAATGAACTGTCCAGTGCTAGTAAATTTCTCTATCCTATAGTTCCCAGTATCTGTTACATACACATCGCCAACAGAATCAACAGCTATGCCTTGTGGTGAATTGAATTGTCCATTGCCGGTGCCTGCAGAGCCCCACTTGTCAATGAACTGGCCATCACTTGAAAACTCTTCAATACGGTTATTGCCCGCGTCTGTTACATACACATTTCCAACACTGTCTATTGCTATGCCAGTTGGGGTGTCAAATTGGCCGCTATCGTTTCCATATGTTCCCCACTTTGCTATGACCTGACCTTCATTTGAAAATTTTCCCACGATATTTTTTGTCGGGTCAGAAAAATAAATGTCACCAGAAGAGTCTATTGCTATTCTAGCTGGATAATACTGTACAAGATTGAACTGTTGTATATAATTACCCGATCCATCAAACTCTTCGACTCTGTTGTTTGCTTGGTCAGATATGTAGACATTTCCCCTGCTATCGATAACTATGCTTGTGGGCAAGTTGAACTGACCGTTTCCAGTTCCATATGTTCCCCATTTTGAAAGAAATTTACCATCGCTTGAAAACTTTTCAATTCGATTATTGTTAGTATCTGTTACGTACACATTTCCTGCAGTGTCAAGAGTTATGCTTGCAGGCAGGTTTAGCATACCATCATAATTTCCAAGTGTGCCCCACTTTGCGACAAACGAGTATGTCTCATCCGCAAGCGCCAGAGGAAAACCGGCATAGCCTGCATACCATAACACTATGGCAAAAACACATGAAGATACAATTATTGTCGCTTTTCTAGTTTCCATTTTTTCAAGTTCTGTCTTTACACTTCCTTATTTAAGATCACCTAAGATCTCAAACACGAAACTTTACACCACTATGGACTTTTAGTTATTTTGCACTTGCCTGATATGTCTCTTATTGCAAGATAATATGCATAAACCAAAATTGCAATTGAAACCAGTCTTAGCGGTATCTCATATTGTGAAAGAAATGAAGTGGCAACACCACCTGCTGCCCCAAACGCGGAAGCCATTGCAAATCCTATCGAGCCGCAGCTACACGCCCCTGCACCGGCTCCTATCGCAGTTCCCAAAAACCCACTTCCTGATTTTTTCACGCTCTCACCCAGCAAGCGAATTCGGTATATGCTAAGACTAGTGACAATGCCTGAGAGGGATGCAACAGCAACTATGAGTATGAAATTTAAAATTTCGCTCTCTTCCACATATAGAAAGAATTTTGGCTCAAAGAAAAGAAATTGTGACATGTATGCCAAGAAAAGAAACAATCCAACAAAAACGCCAATTGCAAGCATGGTATAGGGAACATTTGAGAAAACTAATCCTAATGCCTGCTTTTGCATTAGTGTGTGATATCTTGACAATTATTTAATCCACACGCCATCAAAGCTAATTTATGCAAATCACAATGTGACTTTTGGAAAATAATATTTTCGTGTTCTATTACTTGATCGTACTGGTTGTAAATGGGTTAAAATATGGACTATCACTATATCGACTAGAGAACCCGTAAGATGGACAAAAAACTAAACAAGGACGGAGACAAAAAAACACCTAACAACAAGGGATCAAAGAGCAAAAACAAACTAATTGCAATAGGAATTATCGCAGCAATAGCTGCAGGTGTAGCATACTATCTTCACGAGTCAGACAATACAGTTGACAAGGCTTTTGCAGCAATTGACGGAATTCCCTGCGAAACACAAGAGTATACCACTTATCATGTACATGCACACCTTGATGTCTTTGTTAATGGACAGCACATCACAGTTCCACAATATGTTGGAATAATGGCTGGAGGACCAAATAACCAGCAGTTTGTCTGTCTGTACTGGCTTCACACTCACGATACTACTGGAATAATGCACATAGAATCTCCACAAGAAACAAACTTTACCCTAAACCAGTTTCTTGACGTCTGGAAAAAGACAAGCACGGGAGCACTTCCAGATGGAGAACCAATAATCTTTGTAAACGGACAAGAGGTGTCTACAAACTTGGAATCTACAGAACTTCATGCACATGACGAGCTAGCAATTGTATATGGAACCGCGCCTCCGAACATACCTTCATTCTATCAATTCCCAGAAGGCCTATGATTTCTAGTCTTGTATGGTGAAATCTACAAAAAACTCTTTCACTTCTGTCAAATCAAAATAAATTAAATACAATTTGGGCTTTTGAAGAAAATCAAACCCATTAGGATATTTTTCAATTGTTTTATATCTTATCTTTTAGCCACTTTTTCAAATCCGCATCTGGTACATACAAATTTCTTTCCTATGTCAAAAAGAATTCCTCTACATTTTGAGCATTTTTTCATTTTATATCGTTTAAACAACCAAAATAAAAAGTATAGAGTCAGGTACAGAATTTAGTATCTTAACTTGATCCAAGATCTTTTGTTACTGTTATTCCCTGATCGTCGGTCACTGTTACAGACTTTGCCGAAGCAGGAGGTGATAACATTACTTTATCCCCTGGATGCTTTTCTTGTTCTTTTCTGCTTTTGTTTCTTCTTGTTCTTGTAATGCCATAAAAATATCATAAAGCCTATCACACCTGATACAATGCTTCCCACCCCCACAACGGGTGCAATGAAGAACTGTCCTACCCAGATACCGTTTGCGTCTCCGATCTCAAGCATGCCTCTTTGTCTTGCAAAGACACTAAACGAATTATCTATTGGGTATGTCTTTCCCACATCATCAGAGTATGTGCCATTTACATGTACAGTTACCTGGACGGGATCACCAAGTTCCTTTTGCGTTTGTACGACAAATTCAAAATCAATGGATTTTCCAGCATCCAAGTCCGTGATATCAAGCGATTTTTTTCCTCCAAGCTGTACCTCTGAGGAGAATGCAGAAAGTTCTATGTTGTGGGCATTAGAACCCTGATTTGTTATGATGCCTTTTATCGAAAAGGGCTCTCCGGCAAATACATCGCTTGGAGCTTGGAGGTTAAGCGCTAGAAAAGGCTTTGATGCCGTAAAGAACTGGACAGTCTGGGTGACAACGTGTTTTACAGGCTGGGAATCGAAGAAACCCTTGACAAAATAATCAACTTCAACGTTTGCAACAAAATTTCCATCAGGGGTGCCATTTTTTACAGTGGCGTTAAAGTCATTTCCAAAGGTGGAATCCTTTGCCAGTTTGTCAAGATGAAAGCTGTTTTGCTGGATTTGAATCTCAGGGCAGGTTATTGTAACCGTGATATTTGATACCTGATCAGCCGTGGCCTTTGCTACTGAAGATAGTACAAACTCTTTTCCCGGTATCACAATATCTGGATAGTTTAGGCTCACCTGAAGATTTGAATCGGTTATGTTGTTTTGAGCAGCATATGTTGGAACAAATAGAATTGACGAAAAAATAATTAAAAAACAATAGTTTGAAAACTTGCGCAAGACGCCCATTCTTTTGATATTGATTGTACCATGTATTCAAAATTCCTATTTTTCATACTTTATCTACCAGTGCCGTTTTAGAAGATCATGAAAGCAAAGTTTAAGACAACATGTTCAGAGTGCAACGCCGAAATCAGTGCAGGCAATGAAATTGCAAAAACCCCATCAGGAAAATGGGTTCACAAGCACTGTGCTCCTGAATCCGAAGAATTGCCATAAGGACTGTATGGGAACAGATTTGGATCCTGACAGTTCCTATGTGCAGGAATACACTGCATACTGTCCCTGGATTCCAGCTGCCCTACTTACATTTACAGCAGTTGTATCGTTTTTGAGAACCAAATGGCATCGCATATCGCCGTTCACGTACATGTCATGTTGTTTATTAGTTAGTGAAAGAGCGGCATCAACAGAAGAGGTAGGCGAGTGTTTCTGCATGTCAAAATAAAAATGAGCAACAAGTTCTGGTACTGCTATCATCAGCACAACCAAGACGGCAAACGTGTTTATCTTTTTTTCTGCTTAGAATCCAATCGGTCTCTGATCTAAAATGAACATTATATTAAGATAAAGATGATTTGCGTCTGTCAGCTAAACATCAAACAAAAAATTGGACAATCCTACAGGTGTAGGATTGCAGCCAAGATTCCGGCTCCTAATCATTGCCCCAAGGCACAAGAATGCCAGGTCAAAGGCAATCACTTTCTTAAATGAGGCATGAACCTGCATTTTCCATACGCTGGGTTTTTTTGATTCAAGTGTATTTTTCATATGTTACATTGTGGAATCAATTAGATAGAGTGTTGTCAGCTAGATTCATTATTTCTAAGCTAGGATGCTGAAACCATCTCATATGGAACAAAATGAATTATTCCTCATGAGTGTAGAGTGTCAATTCCTGTGGATCTGAGAAAGCGTCGATAAACTATGATGCAAAATACAAGGGACTTAGAGGCTCTTGCCCTGATTGTGGAACCAACTGGCCAGAATCATGACCTCTCAAACTCACTCCAAATAGAGTCTATCCTATCTCTTAGTATCTTGACATCAATTTTTTCCATAAAGTCTCTTTCAACCCTGTATCCAGTTATTTCATTTTCGCTATATGTTGGGTCTATCAGACCGCCCTCAACATGCGGTATGGCTCCTGATTTCCACTCTTTCATCTCAAACAACCACACCAGGGTCTCCAAGATTTGAAAAATCAATATCGTCATGGCCTATGAATAACACATGGCACTTGGGAAGATTCTCATGTATCTTTTCATAAGCAATCATCTGAGCCTTTGAAATTATCATTCTGTCATCATGAAATAGTTTGAGTTCAAAAATCATAAATCCACCGTGGTGCTCAATCAGCCAATCAACATCTGTCCCGCCTGATGTTTTCATCCGTTTTGATATCAAGTTTCCAAGGACCTCTCTTGTTTTTGCAAATAAGAGAGGATTCACTATCTTATGTTTTGGCTCATCTAGTTCGTCTTTGACATAACTTGTACTCTGGGCAATTGATTTGCCAGTCTCTTTGGAATTGTATATGATATCTGCAAGACCAGACCTAGAATCGGAAACCATGTTGGAAATTGAATTAATCTGCCTTATATGTACACAAAATCAATTTTTGGAAACAAACAGCTGATCATCTGCACCTTTGAGAAAATGAAGACCGTGTATTTGATCTTGGCAAATGTTCTAAAAATTCAGTGTAGTGCAGTGTATACTTACCAAGATTTATGCCAAATCGACCTAAAGATATCGTGGTAGAAATCAAGGTAAGGCTGCAGATTAACACGTCACA
This sequence comes from Candidatus Nitrosotalea sp. TS, assembly GCF_011319465.1. GTDB lineage: Archaea > Thermoproteota > Nitrososphaeria > Nitrososphaerales > Nitrosopumilaceae > Nitrosotalea. Next base: position 74,455 of record NZ_RCMB01000013.1, on the reverse strand, counting down.
AGAAAGAGTATGGGACGTCATATCCAATATTGATAACGACTCGAATTTTTGGAGGGGAATCACCTCCATTCGAAATCTCTCAAGAGATGGAAATGTAACCACTCGCGAAATAGTGCTAGGTACAAACATTAGGTGTGTTCAGAGACTAGTCATTTATCCAAAAGAAGAAATCAGCATAATATGGATTAAAGGAGTAATAGCAGGAACAAAAGCAATACTGCTAACCCCATTAGGACAGGCAACCCTTCTTGAAATTCAGATGAATTATAGATTTTCAGACATTAGTAATCTTGCCTCTAAGAGACTGGCAGCTCTTTTTCAAGATGAAGCCGAACTTGCAGTTGATCTGATAAAAAAACAATCAGAATGGAATGAGAATAACGTTTCTGCGGAGATAAAAAAATCGTGGGCGATGTAATCATGGCAAAAATAAACAAAACCAAACAAGTATTTCGAGATAATTCCTATGATGAAAATACATCTAGGAAGAATGGATGAAGTTTTAGATGTAACATCACCCAAATGTCCTATCTCGGGATGTATAGGAGAACCAATAATCACAGATACTTCGTCTGGAGAGATAATCTGTGGTTCCTGTGGACGTGTTCTTCTTGAAAAATCAATAGATCCAAATCCGGAACACGTTTCTGATGCAACAGAGTTTGTTTCCAAGGCAAGGACCGGACCTGAGCAATCACTTACCATGTATGATATGGGAATGATGACAGTTATTTCCAATAAAGACGCAATGGGAAATTCACTGTCTAGTTACATGAAAAATACTTTTGGCAGATTGAAGATACTTAACAACAGAAGTAGAACAGCATCATCTAACAGGACACTGAGATCAGCCTTGCTGCTTCTTTATTCTCTTAAAACAAAGTTAGGGACTTCCTGACTCTACTGCTGAAAATGCGGCATATCTTTACCGTAAAGCCATGCAAAAGAAAATCACGGTAGGGCGTAGTGCAAAAGGCCTAATGTGTGCCTCTCTTTATCTTGCTTGCAGGCAGACTGCAATTCCTCGCTCTCTTTCTGATGTGTCTCAGGCAGCAAATGTGAGCAAAAAAGAGGTCAGCCGTGCTTGTAGAAATCTAATTGAAAATTTTGAGATGTCTTTGGATCCGTGCAGTGCCTCAGAATTTGTTACCAAAATAGCAAATGAGGTAAATATCAACGAAAAGATACGAAGAGATGCACTGAAGATTATTGCGCAGTTGACACAAAAAGGATCCTCTGCAGGTAAGAATCCGATGGCACTTGCCGCTGCAACCCTTTACTTGGCATGCATTCTAAACGGCGAGAAAAAAACTCAATCTGAGATTGCAAAAGCATCAGGCATAACTGCAGTGACTATACGAAACAGATATTCTGCATTAAAAAAAGAGGTTGGACTTGAAACTGACGAAATACTAGAAAGTTTAAACTGAATCTAGTTTTTGATACTATACATTTAGTCCAATCGCTAAGGTATTTTGCAGAATTATCTGTAAGATGTTTGATTTAACCCAAAGCTCTTGAGTGTTTCTGAGTATGTGGTCGCTCTCCAGGATATTTTCTTCTCATGATGCCCAGAAGGTCTTCCATACAATAATTCTAGAAACCATGCTTCATGCTCTATCTCTTCTCTTAGTATGTCCTTTGCCACGTCATATGTTGCAGGGTCTTTTCCATGTGTCATCTTGCACACCCTGTTCCAGTTTACGATTGCTCCCTGTTCTGCCTTTAGACATTTTTCAAGTATTGCTTTTGTGTCAGTTGGGTTTGTTGGCAGTTGCAAAAACTCACATCCTGACATCTTGATAAATTCTTGAGCATTGTTTGGTAAAGTTCCGCCCAATTCATAAATTCTTGAAAGGCATGATTCAAAGTGACTTAGATCTTCAAGTCTTGCATCCTCGATTACACCTTTTAGTCCCTCGCCTTCCATTCCTGTACAGTGAGCTCTGAGATTTGTAAAATAGTAGTAAGCAGTAAATTCAACTGATGCGTTGTAAACTAGTGCGTTGATCAAGCTCCTTTATGTTGATGCCATTTTGTTCTAGAACTTTGACGCCGACAACATTTAGATCTTTTTTTAGTCACAGATACGGTTCAGGCTTGCTGGAAGATATAAAGAAATCGCTTTGGGATCTAAGTTTATAATGATTAGGAACCTAATCATTAGGTGTCTATCTATATGACAAAATATGATTTTGAATCAAGTGTGGGATTTGTAGTAAACCATACAGCAAAGGCATTTCAAAAAACATTCGATTTGGAACTTAGAAAAAATGTGGGAGTGAACACTTAGCCAATGGCGTGTAGTCGCATCCCTGGTACAACAGCCCAGGCCTGACTCAGAAGGAAATTGCAGACAAGGTGGGAGTTGAAGGTGCTACACTGGTACCACTGATTGACAAGATGGAAAAGGAAGGACTGCTCAAAAGAAAGCCAGATTCAAAGGACAGACGAGTAAACAGAATATACCTGACACAAAAGGCGGACTCTTTATGGAATTCCATGACTGAGTGTGCCATTTACATACGAAAAGTTTCCACCAAAGACATATCAGAAGACAAACTTGAAACCACGCTTGATACACTTCACAAGATATCAAAAAATCTGTCAACATATTTTGAAGTTAACGTACCTGCCGAAGTTTCAAGAAAAAACAGAGGATAAGATAAAATGGTAATGTCAAAGAATCCTAAAGAAGAATCTCCTGATACTATACCAGCACGAGCATGGAAGACGCTCATAATTCTAAGCTTGCTTGCAACGATGGCAATGTATGCAGAAACAATGCTTGTGCCGGCAATTCCTGACCTGATAAAAGATTTTCATATTTCTTATAGTGTATCATCGTGGATCCTGACAACGTACCTTCTGGCTGGGGCAATAATGACTCCAATCGCAGGAAAGATGTCTGATATCTATGGAAAGAAAAAGATACTTCTTGTCATCGTGGTAATTTACACAGTAGGTGTTTCCCTTGGAGGTTTTGTCACAAACATATACGAGATGCTAGCAGTCAGAGTAATACAGGGAATTGGAATGTCCATGTTCCCAATAGCTTTTGGAATGATACGAGAGCAGTTTCCGATAAAAAAACTTGCAATAGGACAGGGAATCATAACTTCAATGTTTGCAGGAGGCGCAGTAATAGGACTAGTTGCAGGAGGCCATTTGATTCAAAACTATGGTTGGCAATCCACTTTCTTCTCAATAATTCCAATTGCAATTGCACTAATTGTAATAATCAAGAGGTTCATACATGTAGATGAGGTTCATCCTCAATGGAAATCTGAAGGTCAGACGGGACCTGACATCAAGCCAAAATCTGGCATTGACATTCAGGGAGCAGTCACTCTGGCAGTGTCTGTAACTGCATTTTTGATGGCACTGACCTTTGTTGAGACAGGAGATTCGGTAAGTTCTTCTACAATGATAGGTCTTGTCGTGATTGGAATTGTTTACCTGATTCTCTTTGCAATAATTGAAAAAAGATCAAAGTACCCACTAGTAGATCTCAAGATACTTCTCAACAAGACAATCCTTCCGTCAAACATACTGATAATGATTGTAGGCATGTCAATGTTCATGGTATTTCAGACAATACCTGTATTGATTCGAAGTCCGGTGCCACTGGGATTTGGGGCAGATCCGGTGGCTACTACAAACGTACAACTCCCGTTTGCTCTTGTTCTGCTAATCTTTGGCCCGACTTCTGGCTTTATCATATCAAAATTGGGCTCTACAAAGCCGATTATAGTTGGCAGCATAATTAGTGCCATAGGATTTGCCAGTCTTTTCATGTATCACTCTACAGAGTTTATGATTTCGGCAAGTCTTGCAATCCTATCCACAGGCTTGTCACTTACCAACGTAGGTGCAATGAATGTAATCATGGTTGCAACGCCAAAACAAAACGTGGGTGTGTCATTGGGGATGAGTACCCTGATTAGAATAATAGGTGCGTCAGTGGGACCTGCAATGGCTGGAATGTTCATGCAAACTCACAAGACTTCACTGCCAGGTATAGTTGGCACATTTCCAACTCCAGATTCTTACAATATGATATTTCTTATTGCCACAATTGTTTCAATTGCATCAATTGGGCTTGCCATATTCTTGAGCAGGTCTGTCTCAAAAACTGCAGTTCATATAAAATGAAAAGTTTTAGGACTGGCTTGTAACGTCTTGGCTCTCGGACTTGGCTTTGAGCAAGTCTAGTTCATTCTTGGCCGTCTCATACTCTGTTCTTGTTCGAGCCAGAGTAACCTTTACTATTTCCAACTCTTTTTTCACGGCCTCATACTTTGAATTTAGCGCAGCTGCTACAGCGCCTGCAGCTTCTACAATTTTCTTAGAATCGTCCTTTTTGCCAACTGTGGCAAGTTCTTTTTCTATGAATTCTAATTCGTTTTTTGTTATTCAGTATCTCTTTTTTCTTTAATTCTTGCTGAGATTTCAAAGAATCAAGTTCTGCCTTTGCCTTTTGCACGGCAGAGTCTATTTCTTTTTTTCCTTTCTCGGAATCTGATATTTCTGACTGGATTTTTTCAAGCTCCAAAGTCCTGCTTTCCTTTTGGGAGTCAATTGAGGTCAACTCATCCTTTATTTCCTGAATCTGTTGTTTGATAATGTCTACATCTCTTTGATTATACTGAGATTTTATTGTCTCAAGGTCAGATTTGGCATTTCTGATCTGTTCCATGGCTAATTCTCGCTCTGCTCTAATTGAAGCAATTTCAGTTCTCAAGGAATCAAGCTCTTCTTTTGCACTCTTACTTTCTTTTGTAATGGTATCTAGTTCTGTTTTTACGCCTCCGATCTCTCTGGTACGTGATTCTAGCGTGAGAGCACTTTCCTGAATCTCTTTTTCCAGCTGGCTTATCTCTTCTTGTAATTGTTCTTTTTTGATCTGCTCTGTGGTCTTTACTTGAATAGTTTCTTTTACTTCATCTTCCTTCCTTGAGCGGCCAAAAAGTCCCATTAATAGGACTTGTTGTGTATGGTAAGAAAAGTATTCCTCTTTTGCAGTAAGGTATGACTTGAATGCGTGTTACTTTTTCTTCTTCAGAAAGCTTATGTAAAACCCAAATCCGCCAACTGCAAACCCGAGTATGATTATGGCCATGCCGCCAATTATGTCATTTTTGAAATAGTTTGGAGCAAATATGAAGATGAATATTCCAATTACAATTAGGACCATGCCGCTTCCTTTGGGTCTGTTGTGTTCACTGTGTGCCATATCTATAGGTGCTCAGAGATTGCAAGGGTGGCTTTTTCCCTTCCTATGTCCAGTATGAATGGACCAAGCTTCGGTCCTCTGTCTGACGCCAGTATTATTTGATATAAAATTTTGAAAAAGTCTTTAGGTTGAACTCCATTGCTTTTTGCGATATTGTATATGGCATTTTGTAAGTCTTCAGGCTTGCTTTCTGTAGCCAAGACACTTGTCAGCTCTGTCAATGCTTTCTTTGCCGTCTCGTCTATCTGAATCTCAACTTTTGTCGGCTTGTCAAAGTCATCTGCATAGTTTGCTGCCAGTGTTATCAATTCTTCAATTTGCGGGGATGGCTCTTTTATGGTTCCGTATTCCATGAGCTTCTTTGTCACTTTGGAAACTCGGTCCTCTCTGAATATGGTACACAATTGAACAAGCAATCTGTAATTTACATATGGCGTAGGATCTTTTGGGGGACTCAACAGATTCACATATTCGTACAGGCCTTTTGTTCTGGTTGTCTTGTTCTCATTATCGAGTTTTATTTTTCCAAAGTAAATGTTCTCAAGCTCATGATACTCGTCCATTAATGCTGGAATATCATCAAATCCAACTTCACGTGTACCGGTGATTCTTTTGTACAAAAGCAACAGGATTGACTTGGGTGCTCCATATTTTAGCCAGGCCTGCGAGGTTACAACATTTCCAAGCGATTTTGATATCTTTTTGCCGCCCTTGTCCAAAAACATTTCATATTTTACATGTGTGGGATGCTGGAAATTCAGTATCTCGTCTGCTACCCAATCGTTGACCTTGACAGAATCCATGATGTCTTTTCCATATGCCTCAAATCTAATATCAAATGCTTGCCATCTTGCCGCAAACTCTACTTTCCATGCAAGTTTTCCCAAATCTTTTGTAATGTCTGCAATACCGTCATGCCCGCATCCGTCAAGAACTTTGGACCCAATTGTGGTTCCGCTGCACTTGTACTTGATCTTCTTTTCATCTGGGAGATATTCATAAGCAATGGCAGTATACAGCCTTCCACAGTTTGCGCAAACAGGAAAATACGGCAGGGTCTCTTGATATTTTTCCTGGCCAACAAGCTCTGCAATTTTTTCTCCAATCTTTTTGCTATTTGTTAAAATGGTATGGATTTGATCTTTTAGCAAGCCATTTTTGTAAGTGTCAACTCCGCGCTGGAATTTGTACTTGATTCCAAGTTTGTCAAGCCCATCTAGGAGCAGACTGCTCATGTGTAACCCATAAGAATCGTGGCATCCAAACGGATCTGGAATAAACGAAACAGGTTTTGCAATGTGTTCTTTTAGCCATTCTGGAAATCCCTCTGGAATCTTTCTCAATCCGTCAAGATCATCTGAATATGCAACAAGTTCTGACTTGAATCCAAAGTTTTCAAGTGCAAGTTTTACTCCATATGCCCTCACTGCATCTCCAAGACTTCCAATGTGTGGAATCCCGGATGCACCAAGACCACTCTCTACTCTTATCATGTCGGTGCTCCTTCCAAGGTACTTTTCCCTCTCTAGAAGCTCATCTGCAAGCTTGTCTATCCAAGTCCCTTTTCCTATTATTTTTTGTTCTTCCATTATGACAATTCCTTTGACATGTATGGGCCGTCAGTCAAGTAACCAATCTTTCTATAGTACTCCCTTGTACCAACTGCACTTATGACTAACAATTTCTTTGCATCAAACTCTTCTTTTGAAATTCTTTCTGCTTCTCCCATCAAGTTCTTTCCAAGCCCTAGGTGTTGAACGCTGTCTCTGTCGCGCTCTCCAAGCTTGAGTGATTTGCCATACACGTGCAATTCTCTTACTATGCATGTATTGCTAGTCACTTCGCTTCTATGTGCCATGTTGCTTGGTTTTCGCAGCCTCAAAAATCCAAAAATCCTGTCTTTTGAATCATCATACGACAGAAACACTTCCTGTCCGCTTGAGGATTCATAGCTATCTCTATTCAATTTGATATCGTCCAATGTTGATTGTATTCTCAGACAAGCCAGCTTCTCTGCACCTTATGCATTTGCAAGAAAGGTTTTGCTTTTTGAGATTCTGCTGTACCATCTGGCGTAAATTGCCAAGATTGGGGCCTGCAATAATTTGATCAGACGAGATCTCCCTCTGCATTCTCATTATTCGTGCCCATCTTGGTATGATCTTTTTCATCTCTGTTAGTACCGTCATCATATCTTCTTGGGAATATGGCGTAAATTTCCTTCTTTGTATGACTGGTATAGCGCAGTATTTTCAAGAACCAGTGTTGGATAGATCTTTAGCATATCTGGTCTGAGGGCAGGATCAGAAAATAATTTTTTGAAATCCTCGATATCTTCTTCTGGGGTCATGGTTGGCAGGCCTGGCATCATGTGTGCCACAATCTTGTAACCTGCGTCTTTTGACATTTGAAATGATTCTACAACGTCTTCAAACGTATGGCCTCTGTTAACTATCTGGTAAACCCTTTCGTGTAGACTCTGAACACCAATCTCAACTCTTGTTATCCCGTAATCGAGCATCCAGTCAATATGCTGTGTTTTGCAATAGTCCGGCTTTGTCTCTATTGTAAAACCTACATTTCGTATGTTTGCCTTTTCATTATTTTTTTTGGCAGATTCCAAGTCAGGTGAATCAAATCCATTTAATGCGTCAAAACACGACTTGATAAAAGATATTTGGTAATCACGGGGCATGAAAAGAAACGTTCCTCCAACAATTACTAGCTCAATCTTGGCACTGTCATGTCCATATCCTGTCAGATGATTGAGTTTGTCAAGAACCTGCTTCTTTGGGTCATAGCTGTTTGCTATGGCATTTTGTGTGGATGGCTCTCGCCCTGTATAGCTGTTTGGAGTGTTAAATTCAATCCCGCCTGGACAATACGTGCATCTTCCGTGAGGACAAGCATATGGTTTTGGCATGAGTGCAATCACTGCTACGCCAGAAGCTGTCTTTACTGGTTTTCTAATCAAAGCCTTTTGGAGCTTTGCAAAGTCTTGCCCGCTGACTGATGCAAGAATTTCATAATTTCTTGGTATCCGTTCTAGTGAATATTTGACACAGATACGCTTGATCTCACGCTTTACATCCTTGTTTGTAGGCTCTGCTATGGCAAGTAAACTGTGAGAAATTTCTCTACACGCGTCTTCAAAGCTTATCCCTATCTGCTGCACGTCTTGTCTGAACGAGTTTGGGTATTAAATCCTAATCTGGATATCTCAAAACACAACCCTTTTTGGCAATCATGATGATCTTAACATTGAGAGCATGGTACTATGACAATCGGGTATGTGGCAATACACTGTGATACAGGCAGAGAAGTATACGTATACGAACGTATTGCGGACATATCTAATGTAAAAGAAGCAAGCATTGTGATGGGACTCTATGACATCATGTGCAAAATAGAAGCAGGTACTACAAAGGAACTGGAGGGTACTGTTATGAAGGTAAGGAAGATTTCACATGTGCAGACAACCATGACGTTGCTTGTACTCTAACAATTCATGCAATCTTTAGCGAATCAACAAATACGCCCTTTTTATCTGTGATTTCTCCAATCTGTCTGCTTTGCAATCCGTGTTTTTTGAATATCTTGTCTATTCTCTCTTCTTCTTCTTCTGGAGCAATCACACAAAAGCCGATTCCCATGTTAAACGTCTTGTACATTTCCTCTTTTTCCACATCTTGATTTTCTATCACCTGGAATATTTCTGGAGGTTCTGGAAGATTGTCAATCACATATCCAGTTTTTTTGAGGCGCAAAAGTTTGGTAAAAGAGCCGCCTGTTATGTGTGCAAGCCCGTGAATATCACATTCTCTGATGGCTTCAAGTACCGGTTGAACATACACCTCCGTTGGTTTCAAAAGTGCATCGCCTAGCACGCCCAATCCCTTTATCTTGTCGCGCAAAGAATACTTTGAAAGTAATACTTTTCTGGCAAGAGAATACCCATTAGAGTGCAACCCGCTACTTTTTACTCCAATTATTATGTCTCCTGGATTGATCATGTCTCCAAGAATCATGTCTTGTTTATTCAGCAGTCCTACCACCATTCCTGCCAAATCAAATGAAAAGTTTTTTCCTGATATAAGGTCTGGCAGTATGGCAGTCTCGCCGCCTACAATTGGTACTTTGGCTTTCTTGGCCCCACTTACAAGGCCACGAACAATTTCTTTGAAGATCTTCTGGTCATTTCTGTTTGCTGCGATATAATCCACAAAGGAGATTGGAACAGCCCCGGTGCATATGATGTCATTTACATTCATTGCTATGCAGTCTATTCCAATGGTGTCATATTTTCGCATCATCTGTGCAATTATCACCTTTGTGCCAACACCGTCTGTATGTGTAGCCAACAACTTTCCGCCTGGGATCTCTACGATTCCAGCATAGTGCCCAAACCCAGACATTGTCTTTATCCCTTTTCGCAGGTTATGAGTTGATGAAATTAGCCTGCCAATGCTATCTTGACTTTGTTTTATTTTCCTAATGTCGATTCCGGCATCTCTGTATGTGACTCCCAATGAATTTGCTCCAGTTACTCAGAATAAAAGAATTTTGTATTGTAGTTTTCTATATGATTGCCAGACTAGTGACTTTTTGCGTAAATAGGCTTAACATGGTTCTTCCCTTGTCTGTTATGGAATACACCATGTTTGATCCAATTGGTTCTTTTTGTATGAAATTGTATGCCATACAAAGACGAAGATAATTCAGAAATGATCTCTTCATCCTAATGTTTGATTTAACATAAAGGTCTGAAAATGTTATTGGCTCGCACCTTAGCTGGTATAACAGTTTAAGAATGGAAATTGTACTAAAGTCTCGCGCCCTTGCCTTCACTGCGTCCAATACCTGCTCATCCCTCTTTATTATGAATTCAGAAAACTGATCGGCTACCTCCACTGGTATGTAAGTCATTCTAGTTCGCATATTACAGTATGGGTACGGTAATGTACCTTATTAAATCAGCTGGTGAAATTTTTGAGCTAATGCGTATCTTTTTTGAACTATGCCTATGTCAAATAAAAAGTCCTGTCAAATACAACAATTTTTAATTTACGAAGAAAATATGGAGTAAAATACCTGCAGTTTGTTTGTAAGATGCAATTTGTTTTTATTCAAGGCGTGTTGAAACCCAACATGCATAGCGCGTTTGTTCTTATGAATGCTGAACTTGGAAAAGAAAATCATATTGTTGATGAAATTAAAAAAATTGCAAATGTAAAGGAGGTCTATCCAGTTTATGGAGTTTATGATGTTTTGATGATAATAGAGTCAGACTCTATGGAACTCTTGCGTGAAACTATAACCTCTAAGGTGAGAAAATTGGATGGCATAAAATCAACTCTCACTATGATAATTGTTAAGGATCAATAACGCGTACTTGTTTTCTATCATTTAATAGAAGTTATTCCAACAGGATATGGTATATTGACTAACAACTTTATCATGCTTCTAGCATGGTTGGGAGAACTGCTCGTGTCAAGCTGGCTTCTCTCAGAAGGGGCTGAACATCTCTCAGAACGATGGGGAGGAAGATTTGTTGGCAGAACTCTACTCAGTGTTGCAACTACCTTGCCTGAAATTGGCATTGTAGTGGCTGCCGCAAAGAATGGATCTTATGATGTGGCACTGGGGTCAGCCCTTGGAAGCAATTTGTTCATGATGACGCTGGGTTTGTCGGTTATGCTGATAATAGCAACTACTCGCCTCTCGAAATCACCGCAGAAATTCATTGACGTCAGGGAGTTTAAGATGGACAAAATACTTCTTGTCATCACCGCAGTTATCGGTGCTGTAGCATTTGTAAATGGATATGATATAGCATGATGGAATATTATTTTCTGGACTCTTTGGAACATATCTCTATCTTGCTTACCGAGAAATGAAAAAAGAGAAAGAACAAGAACGGCTTGAGAATGAATTTCACAATCTTGACTCGAAAAACTCAAAAAAGCATTTTGGCCGTTCTATGATTTTCTTCATTGCAGGTACCGCAGGAATCTTTGTCGGAGCTGGACCCTTTGTTACTAGTTTGCAAGGATCATCATCTGACTTGGGAATATCAGTTGTAGTGCTTGCTGTAATCATAAGTCCAATAGCAGGAGAGATGCCTGAGAAGATATCTATGATTCTTTTGGCACGAAAGGGAAACAAAGGTGCGTCAATTGCAGTTGCAAACGTACTTGGTTCCAAGATAGTCAATAATACATTGTTGCTCTCTGTAGCTATATTTGCAGCAATAAGTTACAAAGGATTGAGCGCAAAGATTCCAAACACACCTCTTTTAGAAAACCAGATGATACTTGTCACCGTCATAACAATCATTGCGCTGATACCAATGTTCAGAAACAAGCTAGGTCTGCGCTCAGGTGTGCTATTGTTGGCACTCTATGCAGTTGGAATAGGATTTCAATTTGTCCTTTCTAGTCATTAAATGGGAACTACTTTGATTCCATCCGCTTTGACAGAAGGCGTAACGCAGGGAAGAGCACTCCACTGAAGTACATTTTGAGGATCGTCTCCCACGTCAGATATGTTCTGGAGCAACACTGGCAAGTTGTGTACTATTCTTACGGACTTGCCAGGGCTTACTATTTTGCCGTCTTCTATTATCCTGATGCCGCTTCTTGCAGTACATGAAAAATCGCCACGCTCTGGATTCACTGCATATGTATACCAGAGCCTTCCTACAAGCAGGCCCTTTCTAGTCTCTTTTATCATCTCATCTCTGCTTGTCTTACCTTCTTTTATTCTCAGATTGTGGGGGATTGGATTTGGGATGGGGTTTGCAGCTCTTCCCATGGGAGATCCTATTCTGCCTGCATTGCCTGTTGGCTGCATGTTCTCTTTGAATGCATGGTAAGAATCCGAATACGTATCTGAAAAAATTCCTGACTCTATTAGGTATCTTGTTTTTGTCGAAATGCCCTCGTCATCAAAGGCTTTGCTTCCTATGCCATTTGGAAAATGAGGGTCGTCAATCAAGCTAAACTTGTCCACTGCAATATTTTTGCCAATTTTTTCTGAAAAACAACTTCTTTTTTCAGAATATGTCTTTAGATTGAAATTTGAGGCAAAAACAAACGCGAGCATTTCTCCAATTGCATATGGCTCAAAAATTATAGAATACGTATCTTGGTTGCAACTCTGTGGATTAATCGAATTTACACACATCTCTCTTGCATCACTTCCAACTCGCTGTGGAGAAAATGAATTCATGGTTCTAGAAGATGACGCACCAATTCCACTTACTGGCGAATTTCCATGATCTGATTCGGCATTAATGGTTCCAGCTATGTATGTGGCCTTGTCTGAGCATCTCAAACCATTGGTATTTTCTATCTCAAATTCCTCAGATACAATATTCAATGATCCTGAAATTCTTGTTATTTTTTCATGTGATGCAGAATTTATCATGAGATTTGCTATCTCTATTGCTTCAAGCCCTGTTATGCTCTCTAGTTTTTTGTCAAACGTCTTTTCAACACTTGCAAACGTTGCAGGGTGGGCAAGTGACTTCCAGAAACTTTTGGACTGCATGAAAGATTTTGTCTGCAAAGCTCTTTCAACCAAATCTGTCTCTTCTATGTCATTAGTAAAGGCAGAGAGGATCTTTTTTTCATGTATTGCTCTTATTCCTATTTCTTGATCATCATTTTGTTTTACCTCTGCTATTTCAGAGTCAGTTATTCTGACCGTGATGATCTTTTTTTTGACATGTACTACTTCACATTCATCAACATGCAGTCTTGTTGCTTTGCGAAGAATAGATTCGCAATTTGACAACTAGATTCGCCTGTTATTTTTGTACCTGTATCTATCCAGTTTTATTAATTCTTGATACGAGCCAAATCTGTTGGCATCTACTTTGTCAAGCATGTCTTCTTCATCATCTGAATTGAATTTCTTGATTATTTTGTATCTTGTTGTTCTCTGGGCAGGGATTCTTCCTATCTCTCTTACAAGGCGCCTTATTTCGCGAGGCCTTATGAGCTGACCGTGCCCTGCTCCTGCGGCAGTTGAAATGCTTTCGTTGATTAGAGTTCCGCCAAAATCATTGGCTCCACATGTTAGCAGTAGCTGTGACATGTTTGCACCTTCCTTGACCCACGATGTCTGAATGTTGTTGATATGGTTGTTTAACATGATGCGTGAAATCGCATGTGTCAATATGACATCTCTCCCATCAGCCCCACTCTTTATCCCGTCATGCAGTTTTTCCTTAAACATGGGAGCCTCGGTATGGATAAAATTCAACGGAACAAATTCAGTAAAACCGCCAGTTTCCTTTTGTATTTCTCGAAGCACACTCATGTGTTTCACTCTGTCTTCAGGTGTTTCAAGGTGTCCGAACATCATTGTAGATGTGGATGGAATTCCTATCTTGTGAGCTGTCTTTATTACCTCAATCCATTTTTTTACGCTGATTCTTCCAGGTGAAATTTTGTCGCGCAGCGACTGGTCCAAGATCTCTGCAGCAGTACCGGGAAGTGAGTTTACTCCTGCATCCTTTAACCTTTGCAAGTATTCATGAATCGGAAGATTTGATCTAGTTGCGCCGTAGAGAACTTCTTCTGGTGAAAAACCATGTATGTGAATGTCGCCAATTTCTTTTTTTATTGACTTGCAGATATTCTCATAGGTACCTCCATCCATATCGGGGGGAAGTCCTGCTTGTACACATACCTCCGTTGCACCAAGCGCGCTTGCCTCTTTTGCTCTCTTTACTATCTCCTCTATTGGTAAAAAGTATCCTTCCTCTTCACGAAAGTCTCTGCTAAACGCACAAAATCCGCATTGCTTGATGCAGACATTGGTAAAGTTGATGTTTCTATTCACAACATAAGTTACTACATCCCCAACACGTCTCTTGCGAAGCTCATCGGCTACCATTACAACAAGATGAAGGTCTATTCCATTTGCAGAAAACAGTCTTGTAGCTTCTGGCACGGTTATTTCTTTTTCTGCAAGAGCTCTGTTTAGCGTCTCTGCAATGAAAGGATCGGCATGTCTGAGAAGCGAGTCAAAGAGAGCTGTCTGTATTTTCATTTCAGGTACTCCTTACTTACAAGACGATCCGAGTCGGCAATCTCTAGCATCTTAGACCTCAAACCTGAATCAACCATATGAAAGAATTCTGGATAGACTGGAAACCGCGCCCTAAGCTCAAATCCTGCAGTTTTGCAATTTTTCTGTACCGTATCAATTGAAGGCCAGGAGAACTCTGGATTTACATAATCAGGAGTTATTGGAGATATCCCCCCCCCAATCATTTATGCCTGTTTGAAGAAAATCTGGATAAGAATTAGGAGACAGGTTTGGCGGAATTTGTATATTCATTTCTGGCATGATCAATCTAGTCAAGGCAACCATTGTCTTGAAATATCTTTCTTCTGGTCCAGATACGTCTCGCATCGCAGTGTCTTGTTTTGGCTGAAAGTTTTGCAATATTATTTCTTGAATGTGTCCATATTTCTGATGAATCGATTTTATGGCAAAGATGGAATCAATTATTTCAAAAGGACTCTCCCCAATTCCTATCAAAAGACCAGTTGTCATTGGTATTGATAGCTCACCGGCGTTTTCTAATACGTGAATTCTAGCTCTTGGATTCTTGCTTGGTGCAAATTCATGAGGCATGCCTTTTTCTCCAAGTCTCTCGCTTGAATTTTCAAGCATCACTCCAAGGCTTGGATTTGTCTTCTTTAGTTGACTCATCTCAGATTTTGTTAGATTTCCAGCATTTGTGTGTGGGAACAGTCCTGCATTCAACGCTATTTCTGATGCATGAACAAGATATTCTGCTGTACTTGTAAATCCATTTTCTTTAAGCCAGAGTCTTGCCTCATCATATTTCTGCTCTGGTCTTTCACCTGTGACAAATAGTGCCTCTGTACACTTGTGTTTACTTCCAACTGAAGCAAGACTTGAGATATCTTGCTTTGACATCATGGATGTCTTGGATTCACCCGGCTCTGATTTGTAGGTGCAATAAGAACAAGTGTCCCGACAGAGGTTGATCAAATTGAAAAAGACTTTTCTTGAGTACGTGACAATTCTCCGCTTGTTTTTATTTCTGAGAATTTGTGATGCTTTGTAAATTTCAAATGGATTATTTTCTGATTCTTGGTAAATCTGATATGCGTCTGTACTTGTAATTTCTTTTCCTTCAAATACTTTGTTTAATAATTCAGAATTTAGAACTATCTTGCTCAACTAATTTTGTAGCTTAGGAGGGGTTGTATTTATTCTTGTACTAGAACTGATTTGGTCTTTCCTGAAGGGTGAGAGTAATCTGCATGGTTTTACCATCGCGAATTATTGTCAGAGCCATATTGTCACCTACTGACTTTTGATCCTGCAGATAGTTGAGTAAATCTTCAATTTTTTGAATGGGATAACCGTCAACTGCTACGATAATGTCACCACCAACTTGATATTTTGTACCATTGATGGTTTTTGTTTCCTTGTATCCGTGAAGTCCTGCTTTTGCAGCTGAACTATTTGGTACCACTGTATTTACCATAAAACCAGACGATACTGGCAATTGTAAAATGCTTGCCAAGTCTGGGTCTACAGTTATTCCAGTTATGCCAAGCCATGGATGTTCATAATGACCTGTTTGTATGAGGACAGGAACTATTCTCTTCATGGTATTTGATGGGATGGAAAAGCCTACGCCAGAAAATTCGCCCGTCTCAGACTGGATTGCTGTATTTATGCCAATTACCTCTCCCTGCATGTTAAGAAGCGGACCTCCAGAAGTTGCCTGGATTTATTGGCGTATCTGTCTGAATTACATTTGGTATGGAAAAGGAACTATTTGGAGGATCAAGCAGTCTACCTAGCTGACTTACTATTCCAGATGTTATTGAACCACTAAGACCAAAAGGATTTCCGATTGCAGCTACTTGGTCTCCAATTCTAAGATTAGATGAATTTCCAAGCGGTAAAGGATGTAAAGCATATGTATCTGGTATCACTTTGACAACTGCAAGATCTGCATATGGATCAGTTCCAACTATTGTGGCTGGCAATGATTTGCCATCGTGGAAAACAACTCGAATTTTAGTGCCGTCTTGTACTACGTGATTGTTTGTTATAATGTGACCACCTGTATCGTAAACAATTCCTGAACCAAGATCTCTGTCAGTTGATGAATCGTTTGATTTGTCAACTATTATCTGAACTACGCCTTGATCCGACTGGGCAAAAAGGTCAGCCAAACTCAGCTGAGAATCTTTCCCGGTTTGATCAAATGGATTGGTCTGAGCTATTTGGTATGAACCGCCCAGTTTGAATGGAGATACAATGAAAATAGATATCAAAACTAGTACTACTGCACAATACGTTCCGCCTAAAACAATACTAGTCTTATCCAAGGATTGAATTATAGTTGGTAGTCATATAATATTTTGTTTCATACCGCAAAACTCGAAAAATATTGAAATTGCAGAATTTTGCCAGATTGTAGTGACATAGTTTGAACAATGAAATTTAATTGGCGTCTAATTTTGATGGATTTTTTCAACATTATGGCTTTCTTTTGTGACAAGGTAGATGCCTGTTAACATTAATGCAATGGCCAAAATCTGATACCCACCAATTTTTTCATGTAGAAATATTGACGCAAACAACAAACCAAATACTGTGCCTGTAGAATAGATTAACATGGTTTTTACAGTTCCTATTCTTCTGAGGCTGTGTAAAAATAGGTAGAGTGAGATGCCAAAACCTACTATTCCGACTAGAAGTATGTTTGGAATTTCCGTGGGCATGATGTTTACTGGGATCTTGATGGATAGAGCAAAAACCAAAAGTATTCCGCCTCCGATGAGGCCCTTGAGTTGTACTAGTCTTGAAATATCAATACGCTGTGCTGCTATCTTGCTTATGTTGTTATCCAATGCCCATAGTGCCATTGATGCTATTATCAACAGATTGCCTTCTTTTTTTAGATTTGAAAGAAAATCTGTGAACTGGAGATTTGTTGTAACAATAACCACACCAATTAGAACTAATGCCACTGCTAGGTAACCACGTGGTCTGAATTTTTCTTTGAAAAATATTAATGCAAAAAGAACTGTAAATATTGTCTCTGAATTGGACAGTATTGCGGTATCTGAAGCAGTTGTTTGTTCAAGCCCGATGAAAAATAAACTTGGTGCCAATACTGCACCTGATATGGTTATTGCAAGTATGAGTGGCCAATCTTTTGATCTTACCTGAAACCCTTTCACCTTGTATGATAAAGGTGTAGAAACAAGTGAAGCCAGCAAGTATACTAATGCTGCGTACATCAAAGGATTTGTATTTGCAAGTACAGGTTTGGAAGCAGTAGAAATAGATCCTACTAGAACTGCGCACAGAACAGCTGATGCAGTATCCTATTCTGGTGGACTTGATGTTTGATTGAGCCACGATAGGTTTACGAGATCTAGACGTTATCTAAACTTCTTTCTTATAGGTCAAGACAAAATTAATTTTTTTAAATTCTTATTTCATTGCGCTGGTTAACTTACAAACTAATAGAGTTTTGAGCAGTGTCTATCATTGAATATGTTCTACCTCTCCAGGTTACAGCTTTGTTACTTTTTGCATTTAGGATCCCGCTTGCAAACCCTCCTACAATTATCGAACTTCCAAGAGGTGTACACATGGCATACTTGACAGAAAGTCCAAGCCCCTTTGTTGCGTCCATAATGCTTGCAAGATAAACAAGCCCTACTGTAATCAAAGATACTGCAAACAATATGGTAAATGACAAGGACAGAGGCTCAAAGATTGCAGAATATGCAAGAATTGGAAATGGCATGAACAGCAAAAACAGTACTGCAACAAAGATTCCAACAGCAATGCCGCTTGTTTGAAGGTATAATGGAGTCATTAGTCGTTTTAGCGCATGCCATAGCGTAGACCAGTCTCTTGCCCACACTGCCTTGACTAGATGTTCGCCGCGAACCATCTTCATCCTAAACCCTGATTCCTTTACTTTTTTGCCAAGTGCACCATCTTCAACTAACTCACTTTTCACACCCTCATGTGTTCCTACTTTTTCATACGTATCTCTTCTTATGATGAAGAAACTACCAAAAAAATAACCAGTTTTTTTAGATGAGTCATTTACACGAAGAGCAGAAAATCTTGTATGCAAAAATGTTGATAGTACAGGCAAGGTGATCTTTGTCCATATGTCAAGACATAGCATCTTTGGAATCACCGTCAAAGCATCCAATCTATAGCTTAGAAGGTGTGACACAGAAAGAGAGATGATATTTCGTGAATGTGTCGTATCTGCATCTGTGAAAAGTAACAATTCGCCTGCAGCATTCTTGAATCCTTCTACACAAGCCCAATTCTTTCCCATCCACTTCTCAGGCTTGGGCGCTGCAAGAACATACTTTATTTTTGGATTGCTCTGAGAAATCTTTTTGATTATCTCGCCTGTTTTGTCATCTGATCTGTCGTCTATTGCAATTATCTCATAATTTTCATAGTCTTGATCAATTAGTGAGTTTAGGCATTTGTCAATAAAGCCCTCCTCATTTCTTGCAGGCAAAATAACCGAAACTTTTGGGGTACCATGTGGTTTTGGGTCAAACTTGTCTAAAAATGGCGAGTCGCGAAAGGTAATCCACATAGATCTGATTAAAAGTATCCATGTCAGAGAGACTCCTGTAAGTACTGCAGCTAGGGTATAATTGAGCACATCTATGGCAATATTCATCAGGGGATTATCTCTCGATTTCTTCTTTGATGCTCTGAAGAGCTTGTTCCGTTCCACTCTGGATGTGTTTTGTGATCATGCCGGTAAACATTCCCATCATGCCTGAAAGCTTGATGTCCCAAACAGCATCAATCTTTGTCTTTTCTCCTTGTGTAGATATTGATACTGTTTTTGTTCCCTGGATGATTCCCTTTGTAAATTGTACATGGATCTTTTCCTTGGGATAAATAGTGACAGTCTGCATACATTTTGAATCCTTGAAGGCAATAGTGACTTCTCGATTTACGGTATTGCTCTCTTTTGATATGTTTCGTATTTCCTTGGTTCCCTTCCAGAATTTTGGCTCTGAATCAAGATCTGATACAGTATTCCAGACTTTATCAAGTGGCGCATTAATCTCAATTGAAGCTTGAATCTCGGCCATGTCTTGACAAGTCATATCTTCCTATTTATTATATTTTATATCTCATTTGACTTGGTAGGTGCTATCATTTGGATCGTTGAGCTCATGAATTTTTCAGGGCGACCAAGCTTTGAATTCAATTTATCTGGCATTTTTATATCTAGTAATTCTCGTAATCCTTTACACCTGTTTCTTATTGTGACCTCTGTAACCCCAGCTGCTAAAGCGATAACTTTCTGCGTTGTATCTTCTTTATTTATGACACATGAAAGATACAATGCGGCGGCAGCTAGTCCCATAGGATCCTTTCCTGCTGTAATTTCCATCCTGTTCGCGCCTTCTAAAATTGTAAGAGCTTGTCGTTTTACTTTTTCATTTAGACCTGCTTGACTTGCTATCCGTGACATGCATTTTATAGGATCTAATACTGGCATTTTCAGATCAAGTTCTTTTAAAAGTAATCTGTAACATCTTGACACATCTTTTCTTTTTATGTTAATTTGACGTGCTACTTCATTCAATGTTCTTGGAGTGCCAGTATCTCTACATGCCAAGTACATTGCTGCGGCAATTAGTCCTGGAATTGATCTGCCTCTTGCAAGATTTTTCTCTAATGCTTTTCTGTAAATGTATGCAGTCTTTTCAACCACTGAATCAGAGAGTGCAAGTTTGTCTTTCATTCTGCTAAGCTCGCTGAATGCCTGTCTAAAGTTTCTCTCTTGGGACTCGTGAACTTGACTTCTGCTATCCCATGTTCTAAGGCGTGTTATGGTGCTCTTCATTGAAGTTGAAAGTGGCTTTCCGGTCGCATCCTTATTGTCATGTCCTATCATTGTTGCAAGACCCATGTCATGGATTGCAAGAGATGATGGTCCGCCTGTTCTTGACCTGTCCTCATGTTCGTCTTTTGAAAATGAACGTCTCTCAGGACCAGAGTCTTCTATTCGCTCATTGACAACAAAACCGCATACTCCACAAAACCTCTCTCCTGTGGAACCGTCAGTTACCATGGCACTCTTTCCACAGCGAGCACATTTCATGTATGCATCAGAATCAAGAGAAAGCATAATGTTATCACTTATTGTATATCTGTCAAGCAATAAGAACGGTGGTATTCTTTATTTTTGGAATTCCATGATCAACCTTCAACAAAAGATTTTCAGCGATATCAAGAAGGAACTTACTTGCCAGATTGAGGAAAGTTTGGGTAGAAATGTAGAAAGTATGACATGTGAGGAGCTAAAGGACATCATAAGAAAAGCAATAGACAAAGTGATCTAGTTCGAGATGACAATGGCTATCCAGCATGTAATTATTGTCTAGAATTACTTGATGATTGGGAATAGTTTTGATAATTGATCCTTGGCTCATCGATTCTTATCCCAATGACAATCGCAATTGCATCCATCTTTACATTTCGTTCTTTTACAATCAGAACACATGTTTTGTCTCGAAAAATTGTCTCTTTCCATGAAATTAGCTCCTAGAATTAGGCATGGATTTTTGATATTATTGCAGAATTATTCTTCATCTTCTGTTTCCCTGATGTCTTCTTGCGCATCTTGCTCGACTTGCTCTAACTCATGTGTCTCTTCCTTCATTTCTTCACTATCGATTTGACGTATTTCTCTAGGTTCCTCTGTGTTTAGGGTTCCACATTGATTTGAAAAAATTCTTCATTTATATCTGATATTCATACGTGATGATACTACTTAAGACAGTTGAAGCGACAGAAAAAACTCAATTTGTTATCCTTGCCATTACATCTGATGGATGTTCAACAGTCAGGCCTCTTTTGACAAAGAATCTTGAAATATTTGTGATATCTCTTTGAAGAAATTCTTTTGCATTTCTGTGTCGTATATCAATAGCTGATCCTAGATCGAAAAGAATCAAACCACTTTCTGTTTTGAAAATGTTGTATTCTGAGAAATCTGCATGTACAAGTTCAGCTTTTTTATAAAGCTGGGAAATGATCGAAATTGCATTTTTATAGTCATTTTCATCAATTTCTGATTCTACCAGAGTTTTTGCTGGAGTGCCATTCTTCCCTACAAATTCTAGTACCAAGACATTTTTTAGAATACGAATTGGCTTGATTGAGGGAATATCATGTTTAACACACTGGGTCAGATTGCGGAATTCCTTTTGTGCCCAAAGCTCGACCATGTTTCTTGTGCCTTTTTTTATGCGAGTAAATCTTGGATCATCCACAAGGTAGGGTTTTCTTTTTTTAAAATTTGAAGCCGTTACTAGGTATATCTTGAGGGCAACATCCTTTCCATCTCGGTCTACTGCCCAATACATTTTGGCTTCCTTGCCAGAGCCGACTACACCATTGACATATGCTATGGTTCCTGAATTTATCAACTTGGACAAGGTCATTATTGAGGTCCTGTCCAAGACGTCGTCCATGACCTTTTTCTTGTCAAAGATATCTTTCTCTGATGTTCCACGTCTTTCATTTTTTAAAAGATGATTATCAACACGTTTTGCTAATTTTTTTCCAAGGTCATCTGGTAACAGAGTGGATTCTGACATCTATTGTATACGTGTTGATCACTAATAATGGTATGTAAAAGACATCATTTGTGATATGACAATCAGAGACTCTTCTCATGTCGATATCTGTTTTTGATGTATCTAGTATGATATTGTCCATGTGATAAAACTGATTTCATTAATCCATCATAGATCTTTTTTGGAACTCCAAAGTACTGGTAGACTCCACCATGATGAAATTCTATTTCTAATGTTTGCATTGATTCATCATAGCCAACCGATTTTAGATCATTGGATTTGATTCGTATTCTATCCATGATTAATCATATGCTATGCAATCATCTAAATCATTGGTTCAAGTCATGTAGAACAACTACTGTTTTGGTATCTTTCATTACACGCAAGCCTAACATGCTTAGGTATGCTTCGAAATCAATTTTAATGAGACAGGAAAAGGTTTTCTGTAGATATGGTAACTTATGACGATTTTGCTAAATTAGACATCCGTGTGGCAAAAATAATTGAGGTAGAGAAGATCCCTGGCAAGTCCAAAATCATAAAGGGAATTATAGATTTAGGCGAAGAAAAAAGACAAGTAATAATTGGCGGTGCAGAATATTATCAACCAGAAGAACTGGTAAACCGTAAAGTCATAGTAATATCAAATTTGGAACCCAGAAAGATTGCAGGCGTAGAATCTAATGCAATGCTTTTGGCTGCAGATCTCAACGATAGGCCTTTTTGGCTTACTGTGAATGAAGACGTTCCACTTGGAACAAAGATAAAGTAGACCTGTCTCTAGTCGAATCCTATAGAATAACTTTCTTGCCTGGGTTTAGGGTATTGGCAGGGTCAAAGAACTGTTTTACCTTTTTAAAAACTGAGTAGGTATCACTTCCGTATTGTAGTTTTACAAATCCTGATCTTGCAAGTCCGTCTCCATGCTCGCCTGTTATGGTACCTCCTATGCTTATTACAGCAGAGAAAAATTCCAGCGCAATCTTCTTGATTAGTCTCTCGTCTTTCTTCTTTAAAATCGGTCTAATGTGTAAATTGCCATTTCCAGCATGACCGTAGATGATAACTCTCATGGGGTATTGAGATGTTAAATATTTGACTAGATCAAGCAAAAGAGGCAATCTGTGTACTGGTACTGTGGCATCTTCTATTATGGACGAGACTATTTCTTGTTTTGAAATGCTTTTCAAACTATATGATAATGCAGAGTTTCGATAAGTCCACCACTGAGATATCTGACTGTATTTTGTTGTGGACAAAATTATTTTACCTGATGATATCTGTTGAACTTTGATTCTCTTTTTTGATATCCTGTTATCAAACTCTACAAAGAGCAGGCATTTTGTACCGTTTGGAATCTTGTATACAATATGTTGAATGATATTGTGATCGATTATCTCTACAGCAGACGGTCCAAGTTTTAGAATTTCTGGCACGTCTATGACTGCATCTTTTAGCGTCTTGTATGCAATTATTATGAGAACATTTTGTTTTGGAAGCAAGAGTGTTTTGAGCTTGGCTGATGTAATTATTCCAAGAGTTCCCTCAGAACCTGCCATGATTTTTTGCACGTTTGAATGTGCTGTAACCTTGTCAATTCTGTAACCGCAGGAGTTTTTTGATACACATGGAAATTGTTTTTGGCTTTGTAGTTTCATAACTCTGAGAATTTTTTTTGTTGTATTGTCTTTCTTGGGTAAAGTTACTATATTTCCCTTGGATGTAACAATTCTTACCTGAAGCAAATTATCTATAGTACTGCCATACTTTAACGAATGACTTCCACTCGCATTGGTTCCTATCATTCCGCCGACAGTGCAAAATGGACCAATTGATGGATTTGGACCAAAAAATCTCCCGTGTTTTCTTAATGTATCGTCTAGTTCTCCCTTGGAAAGACCACTTCCGGTCTGCACAAATCCCCGTCCAATCTTAATTTTATCAAAATGTCTCATGTCTAAAATAATCCCAGTTCCAAGATCTCCTCCAACAAGACCCGTGCCAGCACCTCGTGGTGTAACAGAAATTTTGTGACGTGAGGCAAACTTGACAATCTTGATAATGTCTTTTTCATTCTTTGGAAAAGCTATTGCAGACGGTCTTACAACGTAAGAGCTGGCATCGACTGAGTAAAGATCTAGTGCTTGTTTATCAAACAATATCTTGCAGGTCGCTATTTTTGCAAGTTTTTTACCTATCTGGCTTGACAACATGCTGTACCTTGTTATCTTGAGTTAAAAACAATTTTAATTTTCCACAAAGATTTAATTTAGATTGCATAAGCTTTTTTCATATTGGATTTTCTAGGAATTAACGCAAGCAATCTTCTCAACACTAATGATAATTCCAATCCCTTGATGTGGCTGGTGTGGATTGTTCCAATCTTTGTCTTCATGCTTTATGGGCAAAAGATCCAATTGCAGATAACTTCTTCCGAAATTAACAAATCACTTGAAAAACTGAAAACATACCGAGATGACACTAGGAAAGAATTGATAGACTATATCAAAAATACTCTGAAACCAAATTGGGATATCTCGCCTAGACTTGACAGGTATATTGAGTACTTTACGATAATGCCAGTAGATATGGATCCAAACGGAATTGTTTCTAAAATTAGGCATATCATGAGGACTCGTGAAAACTTTACAAGAGAACAGGTCAGAACACTGGCCACAGAATTGAATTCACTTGAAGCAAGCAAGATAGCAAATATTCTTGAAGTGGTTACAACAATACATCTGCTTTACAAGAGTGTACGGCATCTATTTCTGACTGCAAAAAAACAAAATAATTTTCCTTTGATCTTACCTTTACAAATGATGATACCATTTATCATGGAAGAAGCTGAAGCTCTTAGAACTGCGGTACCTGCATTCAAACAGGGCCAACCAATTGGTGATGGTATAGGTCCAATGATCGTAGGCAAGATGATGGTTGATACAAAGAAGATGGAAGCTGCATATGAGACAGTTTGGAGTGAAAAAGAATTCGAGGGACGAAAACTCTTGCTGATGAAAGCAGAAGGCCCGTCTGGTACTGTGGGAAGACCCGGAGAAGCAACTGAAAAAATTATCTCAAAGGTAAAGCCTGATATCATTATAATGGTAGATGCTGCTCTAAAACTAGAAGGGGAAACAACGGGATCTGTATCTCAGGGATTCGGAGCTGCAATTGGCGGTATTGGTACTGAAAAATTCCAAATCGAAGAAGTAGCCACCAAACATGAGATTCCAATCTATGCAGTCGTAATAAAACAATCAATCAAAGAAGCTATCACATTGATGAAAAAAGAGATTGCGGATGCCTCAGAGAAAGCGACGTCTCAAATCTATGACATGATAAAAGAAAACACGAAAACAGGTCAGGCTGTCTTGATAATTGGCGTTGGAAATACAATAGGTGTATCACAATGATATTTTTTAGGAAGAAACAAGAGATCATAGATCCATATACCGTAGAACAGTGTGACTCGTGCAATATTGCTAAAAAAAGAAAATTTGTAGAAGGTGATTACGTCTTTAAGATAATTGACAAATGTTCCTCATGTAACAATGGTCAGATATCGATATCGAAAATCTTCGGCGAAGTCGTCAAATAGTCGTTACAGTGACGCCATTTTCTTGTGGTATGAAGGTATGTTCTGCTTGAGCAACTCTTTGGTTATTTGCTTCTACCAAAATAGGATATGATCTGACAATTTTATTCTGAACTAATTTGTCTAAAAGCGTTCTAGCAGTTTTTTCATCCCATTCAGGTATGAGCCATCTTAATGCAAATGGCAACATATTGAATTTTTGCCAAATAAAATCGACGAGCTTGTTTGCATCGTCATCTTTTGCACGTTTTCTTGTAACCAGAGAAAAAATATTTCTTGTCTTACCTTCTCGCACAAATCCAAGACCATCAGGTGTTGTAACAAATGGCTCACATGCATATGCTTCTGTTGACTGGAAAGAAAATGATCCTATAGACCATATGTTTGGCACAGATTTTCCGGCGTGGATTGTGAATTGTTCTAACGAATGACCACTAAGGTTTGCAATTGGCATACCTCCCATTTGCTTTGCTGTATTCTCTATAATTTTTCCAACATCGCTTGATTTTGTACCGACATGTATGATCGAGATTGCTTCTCTTAGGGCAGCTTCTGCAGCTTGTACGAGATAATCATAATTTGGATCATAGCAAACTGTTACCGCAGTATCTGCAATGTATCCGTTTATCTGCACACCCAAGTCAATTTTAAGCAGATCATTTTCTTTGATAACAGTACTATCATTTGGCTCTGCAGTATAATGAGCGGCGATCTCATTTAGACTGGCATTTACAGGAAAAGCACATTTGCCTCCTTTTCGTTCTATCTCCTTTTCAATTGATTCGCAAATTTCTAGCAGTGTTGAGCCTACATGATATTTTTTCCTAGCGTTTTCTCTAACTTCGGCTGCAATTTTGCCTGCATTAATGTAATCTTGAACCTGCATTAGTTTAGCGTTGAATGGATTTGTTATTTAAAATCATCATCTCATATGGGAAGCTTAAATTGGGGACTTTTTTGTGCATTCAACATCGGGATCGTGGTCTAGCTTGGTATGATTCGGGTTTTGGGTACCTGAGGTCGTCGGTTCAAATCCGGCCGATCCCATTTTTGTATTTTATATTGGTAGAATAGTTCCGTACCATTTCAATTAGTTATTATCTGACTTTGACAAACCATGATGGGTCAGGCGATGAAGAAGAGTTAGAGACATGATAAAGAGATGAATGTGAATTCAGTGACTCTGAGTACTGGCATACCTATTTATTGAAATTTTTTACTCAAAGAATATCTTGGGATTTGAAAAGCGCGAAATCTTGCTGATCCTAGGAATTTTGTTTCTTATGATAGGATTGTTGCCATTCATGGCTCCTGTATATGCAATAATAATTGCGATTGTGGCATACTTTGGGATTCACGTATTTGTTGGACGGCGAAAGAAACAGATCCAAAAGGCAATAGGCGAAGGAATATGTGCAATCTGCGGCGCCAGGATAATTCAGAACAAGTGCCCAACCTGTGATGAAACAAAGACCGGGTAATACTCAAATTTCATCTCACAAGACGACAAATTCTACGAACAACTTATAATGAATTCTAGGCTAAGTTTATCTAATGCGGTTAAAGGCATATTGGGGATTAACAATCAGCTCAACTTTTCCACAATCAACACCTAAAATTGTAATCTCCATGATGATATGGTAGCACAGATGAGACATTTGAGATCCTACACTATTGTCAGCTTTTTAATTCTAATTTTAATTGGACAAACTTATTCTGCTCTAGGTCAGGCTGCTCCTATAGCAAATCATGTGGTGATAAATGAAGCCGATATCAATCCAGTTGGGGATGACACCAAATATCCAATAGACTGGGTAGAACTCTACAATCCTACTGCTAGTCCTGTAAATGTTGGTGGGTGGACCATTGGTGCAACAACAGGGCTACGACAAACCTACACGATGCCAAGCGGCACCATGCTTCAGAGCAAACAGTTCTTACTTGTCACATATGGACCATTGTGGTTTCCACATGCAGGCGCAGTTATCCAATTAAAAAGCACTAGTAATACAATAATTGATCAAACTCCGTCTCTGTCAGATCTTCAAGGAGGAGGTGGTTCATGGCAGAGACTGGACAGATGGCTATGAAACGGGTTCTTCAAGTGACTGGATTTACAAAGCGGCCACCCCGGGTTCCTCTAACGGTCAACTCACTACAACCTACTACTACTGCTCAAAATGTCATGTCTGTTGCCACTGACAAACCAAGCTATATCTTTCGGAGACACTGTAACAATAAGTGGTAAAGTTTCAACGCTTCTAAATGATCCTGTCCTGGGATATCCTCTATCAGTTAATTTGATAGTATCGGGGCCATCTGGGTTTCAAAAAACGTTTACTCTATATCCAAACACTAGTCTGTCAATTTAGCACGTCGATGACAACAAGCCAGGTATTGGGATTTCCAGAAGGCAATTACACCATATCTGCATCATATGGAAATCTTGTAGCATCATCTGCTTTCATGCTTGGTTCTACGCCATTTGTTCCTCCAACCCAGTCTGCTTCATGCCACCATGTCAATGTCAACAGACCAGTCAAGTTACACATTATCACAACCAATTACACTCGATGGAACTGTTTCTCAAGTTATTCCACTAACTCCAGTGGTTTACAAAGTCTATACTCCAAATGGCACCATGATATATCAAGGAAATCTCTTTCCTGACACACAAGGTCATTTTACAACTTATAGTCAGTACCAATCTCACTCAAGCGCATCTGGAATTGTGATAAATAGCATCAATCCAATTTATGGAAAGTATACCATTACTGCAAGTTATGGAACTGCAAAAACTACTGTTTCCTTTACACTAGTGTCTCAACAAGCACAAACTACGCCATTATTGATATCAACTGACAAACAGGTGTATGGCCTTGGGAATACTGTACAGATAAGCGGACGTACTCAACTGGCAGGTCTACAAAATTCTGGACTTTCTCCATCTTTAGAAATAATACAATCATCTACAGCAACTGCAACTCGGGGAGGTGTGCCGACAAACTTTAGACATTAAAACATTTGTCAACATAACTCCGTCTAACACATTTGCTTACAATTTTACGTATCCAAGTGATCCGAACAGACTTGGAAATTACAGAGCAATAATATCTATCTCTTCATCAACAGCTGAAGCTGATTTTGTAGTTGCGGCTAATCCTAGCACCTACCAGCCTACAACAACACAGACAGGTCCACTCACTATGGCCACTGACAAGACACTATATGCATATGGAGATTCAATCGTTATTTCAGGCAGAGTGCAACCCAGCATGTTGATTCAGGGATCTCAAATCCAGATCTCAGTTATCAATTCCACAGGGAAGCCTATTGTATTCTCAAAGTTCAAATCTAGCCAGCGGCTCAGCCATTAGCCAATCAACACCTTGGCTTCTTTGCATATCCTGACAGCAGTGGAAATTTTGTTGTCACGCAATCTCTTATCCCTAGTATATTTACTGCTGGCACGTACACCCTAAAGGCTTCATACGGTAATCTTCAGACGTCGACCACTTTTTCAACGTATAACCCGCTTGATACTGGCAGTCAAGGTCCTATTGTGCTAGTATTGATAAACAAGTGTATGGGGTTGGCGACATTGTTCATCTAACTGGAAAAATATCAAGCCGAACGGGAACTTCTGCATATACGCTAAATCTCTTACAACCTGATGGGAAAGTAATCACCACTAATTTAGCATTGAATAATGGACTTTTCTCATGGAATTATACCGTCCCAAGTCAAGCGACATTTAACACTGCCTCTACAATCACCACTAATAGAGCAGCATCATCTAGTGGAACCTCGCAGACCAGCCTGTATGGAATCTATAGCATAACTATCAACTCTGCCAATGGGAATTCACAATTGTTCTTCCAAGTGTCGCCAAATCCACAAAATCAAACTACCATCTCTCCATTTACTATAGAGACTGACAAGACAGCATACATGAGTACTGACGTATTGAACATTTTTGGACAAGCGCTACCGCAACCAAACGCTGCATCTCAGGCCATTAACAACCAAGTTCAAGTATCAATTTACACTCAGACTGGAGAACAAATCTACAGCGGTTTTGCCAATCTAAACCAAGGTGGCCAGTTCAATGTATTAGTACCAATGCAGCCTGGTGTGTGGACAACAGGAAATTACAGAGTTTATGCACAATATCTTACTAACAATGCTCGAACAACATTCCAGGTGACAGACTCATTTACAGTTAGCTCAGGAAAGCCACAACTTTTCATGGGCACAGATCATGTCCAGTATCTTCCTGGTCAGGCAGTTTTGATTACAGGCAGAACCAGCTCTATCATCTCGATTAACAACGCATATCTTACATTTGGCTTGACAAATGATACTGTAATTAGTGAAGGACAAGTTGCATCGCAAAAGGGTTACACATTGAAACATGCTCACAGTATCTTTTGATCCGAATGGTTACTTTGACTATAATTACACAATTCCAAAATCAACATCTCTTGGAAATTATATTGTAATAGCCCAGGCACCGTTTGGATTCTTTAATGCGACATATCAAGTAGTTAATCAATTACCTCAAGTAAACATCACCTCGCAAACAAATGCCACACAAGTGACTCCTCCTTCGAACGTTACTCAAACCACCCCCCATCCACAAATAACACGCAAGAAACGACTGTAATTCCGACAAGTGTGGGACCCACACAAAAGCGAACCACTCAATCTATGATTGTAGACAAGGAGAATATGATATCAAGTTCTCTCATTCCAATAAATCTGAATGAAAAGATCAATGCCAGTCAAACTTATTATCCAAGAGAGATAGATGGACTACTTCGTGTAAATCCAGGTGACGAAAATGCGGTTAGCTTTAAGGTAATCTCACCCAGCGGCACTTGCATCATTGGCTCTAGTGCGGACTGTGATGTATATCAATCAACATTTCAAGGAAGTTCACTTTACCAGACTGTGAAAATTGGAAATGAGACCCTTTTGGTGGGATTTTCTGGCTCGGATCAGCGAATACAACAATTCAGTCTTCTTCCATCTGGAACAAATGATAGTCTCCAAGTTGGTCAGTGGAACATACAGATAGTAAAAAATGATCAAGTTTCTAGATTTTATTACCAGGTAACTTATTTGACAAAATAATTATTTGATGAAAACCATATCCAAAATATCGCATAATTTATTT
Source organism: Candidatus Nitrosotalea sp. TS (assembly GCF_011319465.1). Taxonomy (GTDB): domain Archaea; phylum Thermoproteota; class Nitrososphaeria; order Nitrososphaerales; family Nitrosopumilaceae; genus Nitrosotalea. Next base: position 43,781 of record NZ_RCMB01000013.1, on the reverse strand, counting down.
TTCAATGGATTGTAGTAATAAAATGAAAGTTCAAATTTTTATGTTAAAACAAGATGATCCAACAAAATGCACTGCTGCAAAATTGGTAAAATTTGGGTTGGCAAAGCAAATAAGAAGAACAGTACGAGCTACAATGATTTTAGATCCTTTCGCGCCAAAAGTGGTTTTAAAGACTGATGTGCACACTGTAGACTCTATTACAGCTGTTGATTGTTCTTGGGAGTTGGTGCAAAAAACATTCTTCACAAACTTCTCGGGCATTTCTCGAAAACTACCACCATTACTTGCTGGAAATCCTGTAAATTATGCTAAAATAGGAAAGCTTACCACAGCAGAAGCCATCGCGGCAACTCTTTTCATTATGGGATTTGACGATCAGGCTCATGCAGTACTGAACAAATTCAAATGGGGACACACTTTTTTTGATCTCAATCAAGATCTCTTAAGGGACTATTCACACGCAGATACACAAGAAAAAATAGTTGAGATATCAAACGAGTATGGCGTAGTGCCTAAAACAACTCTGGAATAAGCAACTTGTGTAATTTTGGCAGAAAAGAAGTCCAAGTTATACGTCTTTCCAAGATATCATACTTTATTCGTGATGGCTTTTTCATGTGGGTAAAGATTTATGCGAGCGTTTTTTCCACACGGTAGGGTTGCATGACATCTGATCATACAGGACTTGTTCGCAGTCTTTCTCTGCTAGACATCACAATGATAGGAATTGCCGCCATGATAGGCGGTGCCATCTTTAACTTGGTAGGTCCTGCAATGAATGAGTCTGGACCTTCTCTTCCAATTGTATTTGCAGTTAGCGGAGTAGTAAGCTTCTTTACTGCTTTGACATATGCCGAACTAGGTTCTGCCTTTCCAGAGGCTGGTGGGGGATATAGATGGGTAAAAGAAGGTCTTCCTAGACCTAACGCGTTCATCAGTGGATGGATTGCTTGGTTTGCACATATGATAGCAGGCAGTCTGTATGCTGTTTCGATTGGAGATTTCTTTGGAAGCTTACTTACAAGTTTGGGAGTTGCGCCAGAGTATGGTGGGATACCACTAAGTAAAATCATTGCAGTAATTTCAATAATCTTATTCACATACGTGAATTACCGGGGCGTATCACTTACTGGCAGAGTTGGTAACGGGCTTACAATTGCACAGCTTGTGATAATTGTAGTTCTTATAACATCCGCGCTTTTTGCAGTGGGTTTTGTTAATCATAGTTGGGCAGATAACTTTCACAATTTTGTACCGCATGGTATGACTGGATTCATTTTAGCTATGGGCATTACCTACATAGCTTTTGAAGGATATGAAATAATTGTACAAACAGGAGAGGAAGTAAAAAACCCAAAGAAGAATATTCCACGAGCAATCTTCATTGCACTTGGGGTTGTAACCGCACTCTACATTGTATTCACATTTGCTTTTGTTGGTGGCCTTCAATCTAATGTAGTTGGACAGGAGGTATGGAAATACATTGGAGGTTATCAAGACCTGGGAATTGGAAAAGCTGCCCAGTACTTGATACCGTATGGGACAATTTTGGTTTTTGTCGGTGGACTAGTGTCAAGCATTGCAGCTTTGAGTGCAACTACGTTTTCTTCAAGCAGGGTATCTTTTGCCATGGGAAGACAATACAATCTGCCGTATATTTTCAGCTCAATTCACCCTAAATTTCACACACCACATTTTGCAATAATTGCATCGGGATTTATCATGTTGATAATGGCAGCGTGGCTTCCACTAGAACAAATTGCACTTGCCGCAGGCGTGTTGTTCCTCTTTCTTTTTACTCAGGTTAACTGGGCAGGGATAAACATCAGACGACTTTATGGTCACAAACTAGACTATGGATTTAAGATTCCGCTCTTTCCTCTTATGCCGCTGATAGGAATCTTTGCCAAGGCAGGTCTTGCAGTGTTTCTTTTGATATATAATCCACTAAGTTGGGCAATAGCGGTTGTCTGGATATTGATTGGCTTTTCAATCTATAAACTGTATATTTCAAAAAAAGAGATAGAGCACTATGCCCCTCTAATTGCAAACATTGGACCGCAACAAAGAAAAGATTATCGTATTATGGTTGTATTCAACAAAAAAACAGTTGAAAAACTCGTAACTATTGCTTCATCTATTGCAAAGGACAAAGATGGGGAAATTTCACTTCTAAATGTAGCCGCAATCCCAATTCAGATACCTCTTTCTATGGCGCATGGATTTGCCGAACCCGTCATGAAATCCTTTGACGACTTGAAGAAGAAACCTGGTTTTTCAGAATATAGGTATCTTGTTAGATTATCTCATGATACCACCAGAAGCAATTCTTGCTACTGCAGAAGAACAAGGAGTAAATTTACTTGTAATGGATTTCTATGATCTTCGTAATAATAGAAAATTACTTACTCTTACGACATGTGATATCATAGGAGTAAGCATAAAGAGAGATTTTGAAAAAGAACTTTCTCACATAGTGGTAGCATATGATAAAGGAAGACATTCTGATCTTGGTCTTGAAATTGCCACATCATTTTCAAATTCAATGAACAGCAAGATACGAATTGTAAGAGGAGTAGTGGAATCTCCTGAAGAGGAACGTGATATCTTGAGCAGAATCAATGAAAAAATGTTCGATCTTGATCTGAAAAAAGTCCCAGTAGAAAGAATTTATCCTACAAACATGGATGTTACCAAAGATCTACTGCAGAATCTAAACCAGGATCCTGAAATAGTGATTGTCGGGGCTGGAAATCAACCTGAACAGGCATTTAGTCCAAAGACTATGGAAATTGTTGAAAAATCAAAGTACAGTGTGTTTGTAGTACGCGATTCTAGATTTTCAGAGATACGGGCAAGATACTTTTGGCATGTGATTGCTCCAAGACTTAGGGAAAACAGATTCATCTACAGGTTGTATCGTATTGTATATGGCCTTGTAAAATCAAGAAAAGAAGCAACTTCTCAGGAAGACTATTTTGCACCTAAAATGTAGTTCTTGCCAATGCTAAAATAGAATCCTTCCTAATCTTAGATAGGGTGCGAGCCGGTGAATGAGGCACTGCTACGGCAGAGGAAACTCCTCCCTCCATGCAGCAAATGCGATCCGGAGACGGATAACCAGAGATGGTTGGCAACAGAACAGAAAATTATCCTATCTGGGGTACTGTGATGGTGATACCTGAGATTCCCAGCAAGGAATGAAAGAGCTGTCCCGTATGGAGCAAGGCCAAATCAAACTATAAGCGCTGCACTTTGTTTAGGTAGGCCGCATAGCGAAATCTCGTAAAACAGAAGGAGGGTTACAGCTGGCACGCACTTTATTTTTTTAAATGATAAAATTTGTTGTCGATGTTTAGATGGCTGATCTTTTTGACCTGTCATCTGGATTGCTTGGCTGACTACCAGTACTTGTTGTATCGCTAACGGCTCCGTCAAATTTGTCCACCCAGTGATGCCTTTCCTCGTATTGTACCGGCCCCCATGATTCTTCTGGTTTTCTATTTTTTTCCTGTTTCATCATTCTGTTACTCCACCAGAATATTCCTACAGCTATGACTCCTGCAAAGCCTGCCATTCCATATACCATCATAGTTGACTGTTCCACCTGCTGTGGTGTTTGAAATTCCGGCAACTGCTTGGGCGGTTGCTGTAAAAGTCCATCCTCCTTGAATTTGATTTGGATTTGCGTGGCCTTGTACCGTAATGGTTCCTGCATTTGCTTGTTCTGTTGTTGAAATGTGATACTTGATACCATCAGAACCTGTAAAGTCCTCATCGATGTTATTTATTTTCAATGCGCCTGCGCTAAGTTCGCTCTCTCCTGAGGAAAATGTGGTTACTGCTACCTTTTGTCCTTTGTACCCGTATCCAGCTGCATCACTTAGCGTATATGCTGGATCGAAAAGACTATCCCATTTGTTTACTGGCTGTTGGCTGAATAGTCCAGTTGCATCCATCAAGTTTGGCTGTTGGAATACTGTATAGGCGTCGGTGCCTTTGAGTGCGTTGTAAAGGTCAGGCAGTTGACTTTGGATTGAATCTATAGGATAGTTGATTTCTATTGGTCCATACTGGTTGGTGGTTATGGTGATAGGTACATTGGCATTGAATGCCATCCATGATGCATCAAATGTTTCCGGTATGTCTCCACTAGCTGTATTTCAAGACATAGCCTGTAACTGTAGGAGTCAGTACTATTTTGTAATCAAAAGATGCATGATCAGAATATCCGTTTATAGCTAATTGATAACTGACATCTAAATTAGTCAAAACGGCCGAACTGTGTTCATTTGACACAATATCTGTATTGATTTGTTGCATGAATGTTTTGAGCGCAGGGTCGCTGGTTGAGTTGTCAGTAAATGACTACTGTCATGTTTTTGCCCTGAAGTATACTCTGCAGCTTACTGCCTGCAGGATAATTTATGTAGAAACTTTTTTCAAAGTCATAAGTGGGATTGATGGGGTTTCCTGCAAGAGGTAAAGTTGCACTAAAGTTAACTGTTGCAAAAACTGGAGCGATTGCACCAAAAAGTAATAAGCCTGTTATCACTGGGACAATTAAAAGTCTCCTAGTCACGTTCCAAATGACCTCCCAAGTCAGTAATAAATCTTAGCATTAATTTTTTCCAATAATTATCCGTGAATTTTTATTGGCAAGAGTAATATTGTATTGGCATCTCCTAGTATCTTCGTAGGGATGCTGAAAAAATGATAACGATTCTTGCGGGGGGAACTGGTTCTGTAAAACTTGTGCGAGGAATAGCCTCTCAAACACGTGATCTCTCTGTAATCTCTAACGTTGGTGATAATTACTGGTTATACGGTCTTTACATCTGTCCTGATATTGATACAATGCTTTACGGGCTTGGAGATATTCTTGATACTGATAAAGGATGGGGAATAAAGAAAGACACATTTGGATTTTTGCGCCAGATGGAAATGCTTGGGGAAGAAACTTGGTTCAAAATAGGGGATAGGGATGCAGCAATACATCTCCTGAGAACTAACATGCTCAAGAACGGGAAAAATTTATCTGATATCACTGAATGGATGTGTCAAAAATTTGCTGTTGACACAAAAATAATTCCAGTGACTGACAATAGCGTTGAAACGAGAATTGTGACAAACAAAGGAGAGCTTCATCTACAAGAATTTTGGGTAAAATACAAAGGTCAAGACAAGGTAGAGGGAATAAAATATCTGGGTGCAGACAAAGCACGAGCAAATCCCGCTGCAGTAAACGCCATTCATGATTCAAAACTGGTGATAATTGCCCCGGGCTAACCCATTAACTAGCATAGGTCCGATACTTTCCATTAAAGGAATAAGAAAAGAATTGGCAAAATCCAAGAAAAAAGTTGTAGTGGTAAGTCCACTCATAGGAAATGCCGCAATAAGCGGACCTGCTGCAAAGTACTTGGAAGCTGCAGGCATCGAAGTTTCTGTATATGGCCTTGCCAAGATGTATTCTGAGGTAGCATCACACATGATAATAGACTCTGCCGATAGACTGCACACAAGAAAGATTGAAAATTTAGACATGAAAGTGTATGAAACAAAGATAAAGATGAAGGAAAAGAAAGACGAAGAAGCACTTGCATCTTTCATTCTAAAGCAAATGCATGTCGTCTAAACAACGCGTAGGCGCGATAGTGCCTGTAAAGACATTTTCAAGAGCAAAGACGCGTCTTGGCATGTCTTCTGAAAAGACAGAAAAAATATGTAAAATAATGCTCGAGTCAGTACTAGGAACACTTTCACAATCTGAAATTATTGATAGAGTTGTTATTGTAAGTAAGGATGAAACTGCTCTTGGAATTGGAAAAACATTTGACGCGGTACAAATCTATGATCATGAAGAGCTGGGAGTTAATAGTGCGGTAAAACTTGCAGATGATTATCTGTTAAGGGAGAGCTTTGATTCTACAATGGTTTTTCCACAAGACATTCCGCTAATTCAAGTAGAAGATATTGACGCATTATTGAATTTTAGAATTAAAAATCGATGTGTACTTGTTGTTCCATCAAGAAAGTTTGATGGAACAAATGCATTGTTTAGACTACCGCTTGATGTTATGGAAACCCATTATGATGAGGACAGTTATAAAATACATCTAGATACTGCGGAGAAAAGAAATGCTATCTCATCTCTTATACTTATTAGAAGAATCATGTTAGATGTAGACGATCAGTCTGATCTAAATTTGATAATGAGTTATGATTTACCAGTATCAAAATCTCTTAGCGATGCCATACTTTGATAGTTTTTTATCTATTTAGAGCAAATTTTCAGAGTTGATTAATCGTGGTTGATTCTTGCCTAGATCTTACGTAATTGAGAATCTTGATGGATATTGCTATCGCGCCTGTGACTATTAGTAATTGTTCAAGCGTATTGGAAAAGGGATTCACCGTTTCATTTGAAATGGGAACTTGACCTATGGCTGATATGAAAAACAAATATGAATAAATGAAATAGTTTGTGCTCCAGTGAATAAGAATGGCAGGACCCAATCCATATCTCACATAGACCCATCCAATTATTATTCCTGCTATTGCAGCTTGGGTGAATTTTCCTGGACTCCAAGGGGTGCCAGAAATTATGTGAGCTGCCCCGAAAAATATTCCAATGGTGATTATCAACGCCATGGTTTTTCTATAGTCTGTGATGTGAAGGTGTGCAGATGGCCTCCATAACGATTTGAAGAAAAGTTTCCATGATGGACGGTATGAGAAGATGAGAAATAGAGGAATTCCTATTAGCAATACTCTGAAAACCCAACTCTTCTGTCAAGGGTGCGACTGTAATCTGGAAAAATTGAATCAGGTTATTCTGAGACGGTGGCGATTCTATCTTTACTCCAAAACCTTCTTGAACAAAATCTATTGCAACTGAAAATAATATGAGTATCGTAAACCATGTTATCATGTTTGTAAGTCCATTGTCTTTTAGACCTCGCCAGCCTTCTGCCATAACGCTAGATAATGTATTTGTCAAACTTCCACGAGGACCAACAAATGAAATAGAAAAAAGTATCAAGTAAATTGACCATGCTATTATGAAAACATCTCCGAGCTGAAACAAAATTGGTAACTTGTAACTAATTCCACCTATGAAGAAATTAAGTCCGTCCGTTGGATACTGGAAATTTATCTCATTTCCAATATTTGAGTTGAAGACAATGTAGGCTCCTATGGGAAATGATAAGATCATTATTCCAAAAATCACAGATATTAATGCAGAATAAGGAATGGAAAGAACTCTGCTTATCTTATCTATGTGTAGCAAGTTGAATTCAATGAACTTCTATGCTAGATTCAAGAAATCCAAGTTTTACTAATGTGCCTTTTATTGTATCGCGATGATCTCCTTGGAGGAAAATATATCCGTCTTTAACTGTTCCACCGCAAGCATACCTTGCCTTTAACTCTCTAACCACTTTTCCAAGATCATTCATCTTTGGATTGACCCCTTCAATCATAGTACCCTTCTTTCTAAAACGTCGCTCTTCAATTCTAACCACGATTTGGGTTTGATCTTTTTCGAGTTCACCGCAGGCACATAAATCGTTGGGAAGTCCGCAAGTATTGCAGATTACCGCCATTCAAAATAAAAAGCTGGAATCCTACTATTAAGCCTTGTTCACCTGTATCTTTTTTATGTAGATTTGATTGATTCAAGATGTGTCAAAAGAGCTTACAAAAAAAGCTGTGGAGATGCTTCTGAATGGAGCTACATTGGTAAGCGATCCATGTCCATACTGTAAAGGTGTCAGAATCATAAAGGAAGGTAATGCATTTTGTGTAAACTGCGGGAGGGAAGCAAAAGATAGGAACATCTCAAAAGACGAAAAACCAGAAGATGGTGTAAAGGAATCTTCCACACTTGAGAAACTTGATCAAAAACTAAAAGATCTAACTGATGAACTACAAGGATGAAAAGGATCATACAAAGCAACAGCAGATCCTCAAATCGATCAATGATATTATCGCGATTAAGGAACGACTCGAGAAGATCTAGTCACAAAAGTATTTATTTAAACAGGGGTGTGATATGGCATGAGCAGTAAGAAGTCAGCACCACTTCCAGCATCAAGCGCGGGTCTTCTAAGATTCTTTGAGGATGAAACTAAGGGATACAAGTTGAAACCAGAGGTTGTGATAGCCATTCCAAGTGCACTCATTGGCATATCGTGGATTTTGAAAATCTTCTTCTCACCATGACCGCAAGTTCTGATAATGTATCCCGTATACACAAGAGGTATACGCTTACAACGTTTACTCCTACCTCACCGTATGTTTCACTTGCAATTTCAATTGTTATTGCATGTGTGATAGTTTCTTTATCTGATCTTTATTATTTCAAGTCAAGCGATAGCCTTGTCTTCAATATGCTGCTAATTGTAGCGGCATTAGTTGCAACTCAGTTCATAGATTCTAAATTGTTGAAAACAAATCATTCTAAATCTTTACACATGTCTGCTTTTGGGAATCTTCTTTGGCTTGTCACAATAATTGGCGGGTTGCTCTCTGTTTACGTTTTTGCAAAACCTCACTTGTCACAAGTTTACATAGCTGAAGGCATGCTTCTCTTTGCAGGTTTCAGAATAGGGTTATTTACATCAGTAATTGGAGCAAAAGTAAAGACTGCCTTGGCAGTGTGTCTGATACAACCGCTTGCAATGTTCATGTCGTTTGTACCACCTGAACAATGGTACCAGATACTTTCTGATCCTAGGGGCATTATTTTTGGTCTAGTTTTCATTTTCCTAGGTACTGCATGGACAATACTTACCGATAGAGCTGCAGGAAAGGTTTCAAATGCTCACAAGTTTCTGCAAGCATACATTGCAGCAGCCACAAGAAATGATGCATCCGATATGGAAACAATGATGGAAGCACGTTCCCAACCTTCAAAGGTTTCAACATTTCAAATTTTATTTAAAACAAAAAATAATGAATGCAGGCTTGTCTTACCTGATGTTCATCCAGGACCATTTCATCCAATAGGTGGAAGCAACATAACTTATCTAATTTACAAGAATCTTAATTCATCTGCAATGGTTATGCATAGCGTATCAAATCATTCTCTTAATCTTCCTTCCAAATCTCAAGTCGAACAGTATCTTGCCAGTCTACAAAAGAGCTCAACTATACAACAAGGATTCAGCTGCACAAAACCAGTAACAGTTCAGGTAAACAAAGCCAGATCTGTTGGATTGCTGTTTGATAAAACTGCAGTTCTGATCCTGTCACTTTCCCCTCATGGGATGGAAGATGTTCCAACATATGTAAAAACAGAACTTGAACAATACGGCAAAAATAGAGGGTTTGAACGAGTGCTGATTGTTGATAGCCACAATGCTATGGGTGAAGAAATATCAAAATTAGATGCAGATGATCTTCTAAAAGCATCCAAGTCCAACTTGGATACTCTAATAACAAAAGAGGCAATGCCAATGGAGATTGGATTTGCAAATGCCGAAAATCTCAAAATTGAGACTGATGATCTTGGTCCCGGAAAGGTGGCTATAATGTGTATGAAAATAGGTGATGAAAAATTCTTTTTAGGTTGGGCAGATGCTAACAATATGCAGAATGGACTAAGAGAAGAAATTGCAAGTCACTTCTCAAAAAATGGGTATAATCTACTTGAGATCTGCACTTCAGACACACATTACAAGTCAAGAAATGCCAGGAACAAACATGGCTATTTTGAGTTTGGTAGCTTGTCAAAATCTGATGATGCATCATCCTGGTTTTTGCAGCTTGCTAAAAAAGCAGAACAAAATATCTCCTCTTCATCGTTTGAATTACTTGCACAAGAAACAACTGTAAAAGTTATGGGTGACAAGCAGTTTGAAGATTATTCAAAATCTCTAGACAGGGCAATGCGTATAACACAAGGATTTCTTGTTGTAACAACCGCATTTTTCTTTTATACCATGTTTTAGGAACGAAGTTCTTCTAGATTGCCATAGAATTCATCACAAAACGAGTCTAGCTGATGGATGGGTATTATGGGAACTCTTTCAATAAATCTTGTTTCATGCTGGTATAGTGTAACTATGGCAGGTACAGCAGCTTGTATTTTTTCCTTTGACAAAAAGTGTCTGGTTCGCTCGACTTGTTTTTTTACTGCCTTCTCAAGAGCCGACTGACTCATTTTATTCCAATGTTTGCAGTCTATTAAAATTGCAATTCCTGACTTTATGCCGATTACATCAATTTGCATTCTGGGATTTGTCAGCATGACATTGCGCATAGTCTCAAAATCTCTCTTCTCAAGTATCTCGGCAGTAAGGGATTCAAAATCTTGCCATTCAAGTAGCGTAGAGACTTCGTCAATTGGAGCGCCCATGCTAATTGCCAAAATAGCCGTCTTTAACCTGTCATTTTCTTCAAAATGTATTGCGCCGTCCTCCAGCGTTCCTATCCCATTTTGCATAAAGTTGTCCAATATCTCAACTACCATTTCTTCACTAGTACTAGTAGCCATTGCAAAATCCTTTACTGATATCCCTCCCGGTATTATTCCCTTAATCCCCTTAACAAGTGTCTGTAGATTCATTAGAATTCATCATCTCTTGTTTTTGAAATATTATCCACCACAAATAAAGATCAGGGTATAGTAATGAATTATGTTAAAAAATTTCTATTTTGTATTATTTGTTTTCTAAAATAAATAGGCGATGGTTATATACAGTTCAAATCCAAACAAATCATGAAATTAATGCTAGTTGTTATACTAGCACTCTTTATTCTAGGATCGAAGGTTTCATTTGGTGAAAAAGGAACTTATGTAGACAAAGTAGAGTTCATACAATATTCTGACTCTAACACCGCAATAGAGGAAATAAAAAATGGTAATTTGGATATCTATTATTCATCAATACCGTCAGACAGGATAGATCCACAACTAAGACAGGATCTAAACGTATTCCAGTCTACGGGAACCGAGTATAGTCTTCTTGTAAACCCTGCGCCTTCTGAAAAATTCAATCCTTTTTCAATACGAGAAGCTCGTTATGCGCTAAATTATCTAGTAGACAGAAACATGATCGTAGATGAAATCCTAAATGGTCACGGCTCTCCTATGATATCTGCATACAAACCATATGATCCGGATTATCTTTTAATTCTAGGAAAACTTCAGGCGTTTAACTTTCGATACAATCCGTCGCTTGCAGACCAGATGATTTCAGACGCACTTACAAAAGCAGGAGCCCAAAAAATAGACGGAAAATGGTACTATGATTCAAAACCAATTGAGATTACGATATTTATCAGAAATGACGACCAAGTAAGAAAGTCTATAGGAGAAATTCTCTCATCACAACTACAAAAACTTGGATTTGTAGTAAAGCCAGATTATGGAGATCTCTCAAAGGCATTCTCGGTTGTATATGGGTCAAACCCTTCTGACATGGAGTGGAACATATACACTGAAGCATACACTGTTGGCGGATTTGTGCGATATGATTCTGTAACTGTTGCTCAAATGTACTCTCCTTGGTTTTCAAACATGCCGGGATTTAATAATCCAGAATATTGGAATTATGAAAACAGTTCTTTGGATTCGATATCAAAAGCAATCTTTGTAGGCAATTTCACCTCTTCTGAGACTCGAGCTAAATTGATAAATGATGGAGTTGTTGACGGCATACAAGAATCAGTTAGGATCTTTCTTGCAGCTCAGGTAGACCAATATGTTGCTAACAAGAAAGTTCAAGGAATAATAGATGATTTTGGGGCCGGCATTACAAGTCGATTTACTCCAATAAATTCACGAGATGACTCTGATACGATAAAAATTGGTGTAGGCCAAATCTATCAAGGTGCATGGAATCCAGTAGCTGGGTTTACTGATTCATACAGTCAAGAAATGTCGGCGCCTGTAATGGATCCTGGCGACTTTAAAAATCCATATACTGGGATTACAATTCCTGTGCGAACCACCTGGAATGTAACTACTGCAGGTCCTCTGGGAAAACTTGATGTCCCAAGTGACGCAATTCGCTGGGATCCAGCACAACAAAAATGGATTCAAGTCGGACCTGGCATAAAATCCACAAGTAAGATAACATATCACATGAAATTTAGCAACTGGCATGACGGCCGTCCTATGGACATGAATGACGTGCTTTATGGGATTTATTTTCTTTATCAGTGGGGATGGGATCAAGCCTCTCAAACTGAGACATTTGATTCTGAATATTCTCCAAAGGCAAATCAAGCTGCAAAGACACTGATAGGAGTTAGAGTTATTGACAATGATACTATTGAGGTATATCAAAATTATTGGCATTTTGACGATCGTGAGATAGCAGATTCTGCTCAGGTCTGGCCTGATATGCCATGGGAGTTAATGTATGCAATGGAAAAGTCAGTCACTGAAGGAAAACTCGCGTTTTCAAGATCAGACGCAATAAACAAAAATGTCGACTGGTTATCGTTAATTGTTCCAAAAGATGCACGGATTATAGAATCTAATCTTCAAGAATTTGAAAAAAATTACACCGTGCCAAAGGCATTGGTTGGTCTTGCCAGCCCAAGTTATTGCGATCTTAGGTATAATTCTTCGATATCGTGGATAGATAAACACAACAACGCGATGATTAGTAATGGCCCATTCTATCTTGACAGCTATTTGCCAGAGGCAAGAACTATCTCTATAAAATCATTTGATGATCCAACATATCCATTTGGTGCTGGGTATTGGAAGGAATTTGAACAAGTACAACTTCCAAAAATAGAAAAGGTAAATGTACCAACAGTTGTAACGATTGGACAAGATTTGGATATTCCTATCTCAGTTACGCCTGGTTCTGATGTATATTATTATTTCATTAACGCACAAGGTAATCTAGTCTATAGCGGAATGCAAAATTCAAGTAGCGGAAATTTCAGCATTGCCGTTCCAGCTACTACTACAATGAATTTCACTGTTGGCGCAAATGATTTGCAAATTTTTACTATATCAGATTCTGCATACAGACCAGATACATTTAGCACTAGTTTTCTTGCTGTGGAAAAAGGAGATGAGATTCCATCTGAAAACATTGGCAGTCACAATACAGTATGCAGTAAATGATCAGAGCTATGTTGCAGTTATTCCTTTGATAATGATAGGTGCAGCAATTGCTTTTGTCTATGTAAAGAGGAGAAAAAGGCAAACTTCAGGAGTTGTAGCCTGATGGGATTCAAGAAATATCTTGCAAAACGTGCAATCACTATGTTTGGTGTGCTAATGGCCACGCTTTTGATAACCATTGCACTAGTCGGTTCTAACATGGATGCAATATTGAAGCAGAGTGTGGCACTGGAGATTAGGCAGCAGATTACAAACAATAAAAGTCTAGTCTCAAGCTTCAAGACCCCTGATCAATTGAACTCGTATGTGCAAAATCAGATCAACCAACGAGTGGTGGCACTTGGTCTTGATCAACCCTGGTATACTCCTCAACGGACTTGGCCTTGCCATGTACAAAATTTTAACACTAGACTTTGGCCATGCAAAATTTCTTACAAGCGATACGGGCTCTTCTGATGTCAAAGATATAATACTTGAAAGGCTTCCAAACACAATTCTTCTCTTTACAACTGCCACTGCAATAGTCTCACTGCTTGGCATATTGTTGGGCGCAATTGCTGCAAGCAAAGTAAATTCTAAAATTGACAAGATAACATCAGGTTTTGCTATAATAAGCAGCAGTTTTCCTGTTTGGTGGGTTGGTCTTATTATGATCTTTTTGTTTGCATTCGTCTATCCTATATTTCCTGCAAGAGCGAACGCCAGAAATTTCTATGACAGATCCTGGGTACATTGCATCTTTGTTATATCATATGGCATTACCGTTAATCACTCTTGTTCTGATTGGATTTGGGTCTTGGGCCTATCTTGTTAGAAACTTTTTGGTCGGTGTTTTGCAAGAAGATTTCATCATGGCAAAAAAAGCAGTCGGAATTGATAAGAAAAAAATCTTGTATCGTCATGCATTGAAGAATGCCGCTCCTCCTATTGTTACTGTTCTTGCTCTAAGTCTTTCGGGATCACTTGGTGGAGCGATAATAACAGAAGCGGTATTTGACTGGCCTGGAATGGGGAGGCTATATTATGAAGCAATAAGCGTTCTTGATCTGCCTGTTATAATTGGTGCAACGTATGTTTTAACAGCGTTCTTTCTTGTTAGCATATTTTTGGCAGATGTCTTGTACGGGTATTTTGATCCGAGGGTAAGAAGACAATGAGTTTTTCTACAAAAGAAATTTGGAAAGAATTTTCAAGCAGCGGTATAGGTCTGGTAGGGAATAGGGATTCTGGTTGTATTGTTTTGCATGTCAATAGTTGCTTTCATTGCCATTCCTGCTGAGACTTTTAAAGAATGGAATGATCCTGCAAGTTGGCTTACATATCCAAAATCTGCACTTCCTGTCTGGGTGAAACTATTTTCTTTCACATAAGATTCCAGAACACATGATTTTGAAGCCTCAAGAATCCTATCAAAAATCTGGAAACGTATCTGTTGTAACTGAAGTTTTTACAGTGGATTATGAATATGACTCATTTCCAAGCGATTTTGTCTATCAGTATTCTGTTAGATACACCGGTGCACCATTGGTACAATTATCAGTAACACGACCTGATGGTCTAAACTCTGTTCTGACATCTACATCGCTGCCTTATTCTTACAATGAAACAATGTTTACCGGAATGCTGTTTTCCACGGATGATTCAATGAAAAAGAACCTTGAAAACAGTATTTTGTTCTCATTTCCTGCTTACTTCAATTCCTTCACAGAATCTTGTTTTTTCAGACCCTGACCAAAACAAGGCATTACAGGGGCATTATGTTTTCAAGGCAAAGATCTATGATGTAGATGGAAACATTACATCTGATCAATCAACGTTTGTTCTCGGCGGTAAAGTGTATGGACTGATGGGCACTGATGAACTGAGGCGTGACTTGGCAGTTGGGATTTTGTGGGGGACTCCATTGGCACTCTTTATTGGAATTACCGTCTCAATAGGTTCTGTAATACTGGGACTGGTTTATGGTGTGTTTGCTGGCTTTAAGGGAAAGACTACTGATGAGGCACTGATGCGTTTCAATGATATCATATATGCAATGCCTGCACTTCCACTCTTGATCATTTTGGCAGTTACAATTGGAAATAGTATATTTCTCATAGTGGGGTTTTTGGTAATATTTGGCTGGGTAGGGATTGCCAAAGTATCAAGAAGCATGGCTATGCAGATTAAGACATTGCAATACATTGAGGCATCAAAACTTATGGGACAAAAAGATTTTAAGATAATATTCAAACATGTTCTGCCACAGCTTCTTCCTTACACATTTGCAAGCATTGCAATCTCGGTTCCAGCGGCAATAACTACAGAGGCAGGGCTTAGCTTCTTGGGACTGGGCGATCCAACTTTTCCTACGTGGGGTCAGATACTACATGATGCTAGTGTCTACGGAGCTGCAGAAAGAGGGCTCTGGTGGTGGATACTGCCTCCTGGAATCATGATTGCAATAACTGGTCTTGCCTTTGTCTTTATCGGTCATGCGATGGACGCAATAGTTAATCCTAAGCTACGACGTTAGAATTGAACTGACGAATTATCTTTATTGTTTCGTCACTAAGCCTGATGGTATATGCAGCAGCATTGGGATCTGTAGACTGGGCAAGTGATTCTGCAAACTGCGTCTTGTCTTTTCCTCTCTGATACATTCCGCCTGATTCTTTGATGCATAGGGGAAATTTTTGCAGTTTGAGTCCATTTTGGAAAAGATGAGCCATGAATTTTTTGTAATCTTCTGGAGAATACCAATCCGCATTTTTCTCCTCACAGAGCATTATCCAAGTATCTATTGTATTCTGGAATAATGCTTTCTTTCTAAGATCTTCAAGAGTCATTTTAAATTTTAAAAGTCTGCTCTTTTCATCTTAGAGCCACATCTTGGACAGGTACCGCCCTTGAATCTATTGTTGCATGCAAGACAGATGTACTTGACTCCTTGGCCTTGACCGAAGAATCCTCCACCACCGCTACCAGTATCTGTCCCCATCCCTCCCATTCTTTTGAGCGCTCTATTTCTCAAGAAGAGAGGAAATACTATGAAAATCGCTAATGCTGCTATCAAGCCAAATGGCCACGGCAAAAGCATCTGTAGCCCTATGCTAACTGCAAGTGATCCAAAAAGGAAAATGAGGTAAGTCTTGTAATTTATCAACATTACCTGTTATAGCAAAAAGCTTATAAATTTTTGTCATGATTAATCCAAACTTATTGTGATTTCAAGTAGATTTCCATCCCTATCATATGCAAACACGTCATTATCATCATACGGGGACTGCACAATTATTGAAACAAAACCAAAAAAATTGTGCAGATCTGTGACAGAAGGCTTTGCTACCCCGCTTGGATGTGAATGAACGGTGCCAACATAGCTGGCATCTAGAGGTAGAAATGAATGTGGAAAACCTGCAAATGTAGGTCCAGTGTGTGAGAATGGAGGTATGACCAGACCATCGACTAAGACCTGCCCTTTCTTGTATTTGCCGCGTAAAATGAGAATTCCCTCATTTGGATGGTTCATCTTGCAGTAAGTAAGAATTCCGTCCCGGATTTGTTTAGTTATAGTAACGGTTCTACGTACTCGTTGCGTTCTCTTAAATATCACAGTATAACCTTTACGTGGAAACTAATTAACCTTAGAAAATAGAGGTTTCAATTCTATGTTTTAATGACGACTTTTCCATTATTTAGTTGAGTCGTCTTTGCTTCTATCTCTAATTTTATGGCATTGTGCTCTGACTCGTTTTCTTTGATCTCTTTTCCTATTTTTTCACTGGATGCTTCCAAATCAACTATGTTTGATCTTGTCTTTTCAAGTTCTTTTTCCTTTCCTTCTAGTGTTTTTATGTCAAATACGTTTAGACTTGCTTCTAGTTCTGAGATCTTTTTTGCAAAAGAAGTTTTTAGTTTTAAAAATTCATCCAGTCTATCTATTGTTTCTTCGATTAATTCTATTGACTTGTCTGAATCTTTTACTGAAACATTTCCTGCCACCACTGACTTTGCAGTTGCCTGTAAAATCTCAATTACTGGTTCTTTGTTGTGAGCTGAAATGACTTCATAGGGATCAGAAATAAGTTCTTCCATCAATTTTTTCATTGGTTTGTCAAATGAAGAAACATAACTATACTTGCTGAGCGGCCTTGAAATTTTGGTAAACTGAGCATCTATTTTCCCTTTTATTTCCTGTTTTTCTTGAGATAACAAATCTATTTTTTTTCGCACTTCTAAGAATTCTCTATGCTCAGGTTTTGCCTTCAATCCTGATATTTCTAGCTCAAGTCTTGTAATGGTTTGCAACGTCTCACTTTTCTCATGTCTAATCTCGGTCAACCTGTGATTTTTTTGCCTTTCTTTGATTTTCAATTCATCCATTTTCTTGATGAGATCAAGTATGGATTCAGAATTGGATTTGAAATTCTCTTGTCCATTTATTAACATCTGCAGGGCGTTTCTATTTTGAGCAAGCTTTGCAATCTCCTCTTTGAGTTTATCCGCATATTTTCTTGCAAAAACATGCATCACTCTTGTATGTAATCCTAAAATATCTCCGATTCTCTTGAGTGTCTGATTAACTTCATTATTGACTGCTACCACATCATCATATCTCTCGATATTGGTTAGTCTGCCGCTAGTTTCTTTCTTGATGGTTGCCACTACTGCATCTTTGCCTCTTTTTCCAACTGTCTTTAGATTCTTGTCCACATCATCAAGTTTTAGGTCGTCTGATTCTAAATGCAAAACTATGCCATGGATGTCTTTTCGATTCAATTCGATCTCTGTTTTTAGCCGTTTGGCTTCTTGAAGGATATTTGATATGCGAGGGACCTCAAGTTCTTTGATGATTGCTGGGATCTCTTGTAAGGCAACCTCTCTTTGGTGCTGAACTGGACTGACTGGATTTTCCACTGTTTTTTTCTTTCCAAAGCCGAAGACCATCACTAAAGATAGTATGTCACAACGTTAAATATTATGCATAAGAAAATACCGCTGTGAGCGATATCAGGCTAATACTGATAGGATCTCTAATTATCTTCGCAGGCTTTTATATTGCTGGCATGGCAGGCTCACAATATAATCAGATTTCTATACAAAAAAACCAGTTTGATGATTGTTATGATTATTCCTCTGGAACGGCAATACATGTTAATTGCGTACAACAAGAACAAGACGCGCTCCTGCATCTTGGTCTTGCATTGTGTATCATTGGAGGAGGCGTGTACCTTATCTTCAAAGGTATTAAGGGCAGATGGGATCAGAATGTAAAAAGTGATGAAATGGTTGGTCCAAAACATGACTGAAAATACAATGATTTTTTGATTATGTCACATGTCTTGGCGAAACTGACTTTGCACATGTAATATTTTCTGTATGTTGCTTTTGATTGATTCATAACGCGCATCTTGTATCAAGACCATGAATAAAAAAAGGTCAGCGCCAGGTAAGGGATTCGAACCCCTGAGTGCAGAAGCACAACCGCTACCTTGTATGTGATCTCGAGGCGGTCGCCGTACCGCTTGGCTAACCTGGCAACCTGTGAAGACTCGGTTTTGGGCACATAAATACAATGAGAATAAAGTGATCAGATGATCAAATACATAATAAAGGATATAAAGTAGATAATTTATCATAAGAACATCGCATGGAAACAATAACTAAGAAAACGGTATCCATCGAGTTTCAAGGAAAAAAATATACGCTTCAAGATGATTCCACCATTGATGATTTCCTGATGTATCTTAGATTGCCAAAAGACCAGGCTTGTAAGACTAGAATCAAAAAATGATGGTTTTGTCCTGATTTTAAAATAACTGAGGATTGGGCACAATTTATTTGAAGGCAATTGTCAATGTTAAGCTTGTGACATGCCAAGACATAGTCGTCTGGCACACGAGTTTGCAAACTATCAGGAGACTGGAAAATATACTCCGCCCTCAAATACTGACAATATTCTTCTTTTTATGATTTTTTATGCACCTATTCACCAAATTTTGCGTATTGTGATCAAATCAAACGATTTGGTTGTGTTGAACATGCAAGAAATATTAAAGTTGGACAGTATCTTGTATTGATGGACTAAGCCCATGAATGATAACTTCATCTTACATGATAGACAAGCAAGTAAAAGAAAGAAACTAGGATACTTGATGACGGAGTTTACAAAAATTACCTGCCTATCTTTTACCAAAGGAAGATCTATCTGTAACTGGGAATTAATTATTGTGCAGGAGATCTGGCACTGGAGGGTTTGCGAAAATAGAATGTGGGAAAATATGCTATGACACGACTTGCTACTGTCTTTCATTTTGATTCTTTCTGCAAGTCCATTCTAGTCTTTTCATTTATACTTCTCTTGGCGGGATTAGAAATTATACCTGTAGTATCATGGGCGATCATCAATGGACAGCCTGCCGCCACAGTTCTTGGACAACCAAATTTTACTTCAAAAGGGGAAAAGGACACTGCACAAAATACCCTGAACTCTCCACAAGGAAATGTTTTTGACTCGAGCGGAAACCTCTGGGTGGCAGACTCGCAGAACAACCGAGTATTGATGTATTCAAAAACAAACCTTGGTACAAATGGTGCTGCTGCAACAATGGTTCTTGGCCAGAACAGCTTTACATCAAAGAGCAACGACGAGGATCAGCTGTCTGCCTCTTCGCTTAACAATCCAGGCGGAATAGCATTTGATTCTGCAGGAAACCTCTGGGTGGCAGACTCGCAGAACAACCGAGTATTGATGTATTCAAAGGGAAGCGGATTTACAACTGACGAAGCCGCCACCGTAGTACTGGGCCAGAGTGACTTTGTATCAAATAACAACAATAGGGACCAGGGCAGAGATTGCGGCAATGACAATCATGACGATGACAATAATAACTGCCTGTCTGCCAGCACACTGAACAATCCAGGCGGAATAGCATTTGATTCTGCAGGAAACCTCTGGGTGGCAGACTCGCAGAACAACCGAGTATTGATGTATTCAAAAACAAACCTTGGTACAAATGGTGCTGCTGCAACAATGGTTCTTGGCCAGAACAGCTTTACATCAAAGAGCAACGACGAGGATCAGCTGTCTGCCTCTTCGCTTAACAATCCAGGCGGAATAGCATTTGATTCTGCAGGAAACCTCTGGGTGGCAGACTCGCAGAACAACCGAGTATTGATGTATTCAAAGGGAAGCGGATTTACAACTGACGAAGCCGCCACCGTAGTACTGGGCCAGAGTGACTTTGTATCAAATAACAACAATAGGGACCAGGGCAGAGATTGCGGCAATGACAATCATGACGATGACAATAATAACTGCCTGTCTGCCAGCACACTGAACAATCCAGGCGGAATAGCATTTGATTCTGCAGGAAACCTCTGGGTGGCAGACTCGCAGAACAACCGAGTATTGATGTATTCAAAGGGAAGCGGATTTACAACTGACGAAGCCGCCACCGTAGTACTGGGCCAGAGTGACTTTGTATCAAATAACAACAATAGGGACCAGGGCAGAGATTGCGGCAATGACAATCATGACGATGACAATAATAACTGCCTGTCTGCCAGCACACTGAACAATCCAGGCGGAATAGCATTTGACTCGAGCGGAAAACTAGCTATTGCAGATACAAACAATAATCGTGTGCTTGTTTATGACAATGTACCTGCACAAACGACAGCACCTGCAGCATCCGCCCTTGCCGGGGACAAGATCTCGCTATCATGGAACGCCCCCATCTCAAATGGCTACAGCATCACTGGATACGAGATTGATTCTTCGACAGACGGCGGTACCACATGGAGCCCTGTTGTTGCAAACACTGCTAGCAGCGCTACATCATATACAGTATCAGGTCTTACATCCGGTACGTTGTACCAGTTCCGTATCGAGGCAATCAACCAACTTGGCACGGGCTCTGCAGGAGTGTCATCACTTGCAGTGACAGCAGGCGATGTACCTGCACAAACGACAGCACCTGCAGCATCCGCCCTTGCCGGGGACAAGATCTCGCTATCATGGAACGCCCCCATCTCAAATGGCTACAGCATCACTGGATACGAGATTGATTCTTCGACAGACGGCGGTACCACATGGAGCCCTGTTGTTGCAAACACTGCTAGCAGCGCTACATCATATACAGTATCAGGTCTTACATCCGGTACGTTGTACCAGTTCCGTATCGAGGCAATCAACCAACTTGGCACGGGCTCTGCAGGAGTGTCATCACTTGCAGTGACAGCAGGCGATGTACCTGCACAAACGACAGGATTGACATTATCTATGACATCAACAACATCTGCTAGTCTCTCATGGATTGCCCCAATCTCAAACAGCTATTCCATAATTCAGTATGAAATAGATTATTCTACGGACGGAAACACATGGACCGAGGTACCAAATGCTAAACCTGTGCTGACATCATATACTGTATCCAGCCTTACATCAAATACGTTGTATTATTTCAGAGTATCTGCAATAAACGAACTGGGTACAGGCAATCCATCTTCACCAATTTCTACAACCACATTACCTCTATCTCCACCAAATATAGCAGCAACTACCGTATCTGATTCAAAGATCAATCTGTCGTGGGCTGCACCCTCCGGTACCATCACCGGATATAAGATAGAGCGAAGCATTGATGGCAGTACATGGTCAGCCGTGACATCAAACACTGGCACCGCCACCACATCTTATTCAGATACTGGACTTAACCCATCTACGACATACTATTACAGAATTTTTGCTATAGGGGATGGCGGTACAGGCAGCGCTTCATCTATTGCTTCCGCAACAACAACAACTACTGCTCCATCATCATTGTCTGCTACCTCGATATCTACTTCCCAGATCAATCTGTCGTGGGCTGCACCCTCCGGTACCATCACCGGATATGAGATAGAGCGAAGCATTGATGGCAGTACATGGTCAGCCGTGACATCAAACACTGGCACCGCCACCACATCTTATTCAGATACCGGACTTTTATCAAATACCATGTACATATACCGTGTTTCGGCCTTGAGTTCTGGAGGACAGAGTCTTCCTTCTGGAACCTCATCTACTGACACATACCCGGATCCACCGTCACCCATTTCCACTACTGCTAAGGCTGGAGAAAAAATATTGCTCTCTTGGACGCCTCCTTCAGGTACAGGACAGATAAGAAGTTACAAGATAGAGAGAAGTACAGACGGTAACAACTGGCCAAATACACCACTAGTCTTTACATTTTCCAACGCAACAGCCTATGTTGATTCAGGCCTCACGATTAATGACAAATATTTCTACAAGATTAGCAGCATCAATGCGGGTGATACTAGTTTGGCATCAAGTCCGACAGTCGGTACTGTAGCAGGCGATGTACCTGCACAAACGACAGCACCTGCAGCATCCGCCCTTGCCGGGGACAAGATCTCGCTATCATGGAACGCCCCCATCTCAAATGGCTACAGCATCACTGGATACGAGATTGATTCTTCGACAGACGGCGGTACCACATGGAGCCCTGTTGTTGCAAACACTGCTAGCAGCGCTACATCATATACAGTATCAGGTCTTACATCCGGTACGTTGTACCAGTTCCGTATCGAGGCAATCAACCAACTTGGCACGGGCTCTGCAGGAGTGTCATCACTTGCAGTGACAGCAGGCGATGTACCTGCACAAACGACAGCACCTACTATAATGGGACAACCTGGCGGAAGTGTGTTCCTGTCGTGGATTGCCCCAATCTCAAACGGCTATTCCATAATTCAGTATGAAATAGACTATTCTACGGACGGTACCACATGGAGCCCTGTTGTTGCAAACACTGCTAGCAGCGCTACATCATATACAGTATCAGGTCTTACATCCGGTACGTTGTACCAGTTCCGTATCGAGGCTACAAATGCATTAGGTACAGGCCTTCAAGGCCTTGCATCAAACACGCTCTCTATTGAAAATAATGGCCCACAAATAATATCGCTTGTTGCAGGAAATCCTGCATCTGCAGGATATTCATCAGGAGCCACGATAAATGTACAGTTCAACGAACCGACAAACCAACCAGCTGTTGCTACCAAAGGAGATTTGGACAATCTCTTTGCCTTTTCACAGCCCATTGGTACATCTTATACTGGGCAATGGCTAAGCTCGTCTGAATTACTTATTACAATAAAGACTTCGGTACAGACAGCGCCCACGACCGGTGCTAATGGGCTGACTCTAACCGTAAACGGGGCTGCAAACCTCAAGAGTGCAGACGGTACATCTCTTGCATCCACATCTACCTCCCCGCCACTCTCAGGATCATTTGGAACAATCCCAGGTCCATATATAACGACGCTGGCCGCATTCAATCCTACCGCGTCCAACGGTTATACAAGCGGAGTTACCATTACGATAAGATTCTCGGATGGTACAAACAGACCGGGAGGTACGACAGTTCAGGACAAGGCCGGAGTCGATGCATTGTTCTCATTCAGCCAGAACGGTCAGCCCTATTCACTGGGTACCAGACTACACAGGAATGTGGACAGAACCGAGCATATTTGTCATTACGGTTACAGATCCCGACGCTGTTCCGCCATCCATTGGAGCCCTTGTCGCAACCGTAAATCCAGACCAGGTGACAAATGCTGCAGGTACTTCGTCATTTTCCACATCTACCTCCCCGCCACTTTCAGGTTCCTTTGATGCAAGAGTAGGACCTGAAATAACCCTCTTTTCTGCGGATAATCCTGGAGGACTACATGGAGGATACCAGTCAACCGATACGATGACAGTTATCTTTTCAAGGCCGACAAATGGCTCCATCACATATCCATCCAATACGCTTGATACCGCACACGTAAATGATCTTTTTTCCTTCTCTCCAAAAATAGATGGTACATATACAGGACAGTGGACTGATGCCAAAACATTTGTAATTACAGCATCTACCACAGGCAGCAGCGTACCGGTGGTTGGTTCTACTACCATTACCGTTAGGCATACCGACGTGATATGCCTTTTAAACAGGGCCGAGAATACAATGTGCTCCACATCTACCTCACCACCCCTTTCAGGTTCATTTATCGCACCGGATGCTCCATTTATCGTCGATGCATCTGCATCAAACCCAAGTCATAATGGCTACCATGACGGCACACTCCTCACCATCGTCTTTTCGGTCAGCACAAACAAACCAACCGCAGGTTCTACTAGTACTGTGCTTGACACCGCACACGTAAATGATCTTTTTGCCTTTTCACAGCCCATTGGTACATCTTATACTGGACAATGGATGACCTCAAAGATATTTCTCATAAACGTGACAGATACTGCAGGAGGAGCAGACCCAACATCTGGTACGACAATAACATCTGAGACATCCGCCAATATCAAAAATGACAAGGGCAATTCCATATCCTCTGGTTCCTCTGCTGTCATAACTGGAAGTCTTGGTATTCGTCCTCCAGGTCCTTACATAGCGAATCTAATCGCCTCAAACCCATCAAACAACGGTCGGTATGATGCAGGCGATACCATAACGGTAGCGTTTAACAGCGACACAAACAGACCACTAGTGAAAACCACTGCAGATATTGACAACCTGTTTACTTTTAGTCAGGATAGTTCTCCCGTATCACTTGGTATTGCATATCACGGTACTTGGGTAACTCCATCTATGCTTGTAATAACCTTGGATGACACAAGTAAGGCAGATAACATAGAGGTAGGACACTTGCAACTGAAGGTAAAAACAAACCCTGTCTGCCTCCAAGATCGAGCCGAGATCTCAGATTGCTCTGCATCTATTTCTCCGCTGCTCACCGGAAGCTTTGGTAACCTGCCAGGTCCATCCATATCAAAGATAACTGCATCAAACCCATCTGGAACATCGGGATACTCTGACGGTGACACCATAACTGTACAGTTCAACGAACCGACAAACGAACCGCCATCTGGTACAGGCAGGCTGATTCTTGGCACCAACCAAGTCAACAATCTGTTTGCATTCTCACAGAACCTAGGCAATGCCTATACCGGACAGTGGATAGATCCGTCAACATTTCTTATTACAATAACGGATACTACCGGGGCTCTGCCACCGACCGTGGGATATCTCACAATATCTGTTCTCCAGTCTGCAAACCTGCAAAATGTGCAGGGAACATCACTTTTGTCAGACTCCACATCACCACCCTTGAGTGGAAGCTTTGATCTTGTACAGGGTCCGTACATAACTGCACTTGTTGCAGATAATCCAGATGGTAGCGGCTCGGGATACATTGACGGTGACACTATAACCGTACAGTTCAATGAGCCGACAAACGAGACAGCGGGAAACTCAGTACTGGATAAGGCGGCAGTAGACAATCTGTTTGCATTCTCGGCTTCCCTTGGAAGTGATTATTCTGGACAGTGGATAAATCCGTCCACATTCAAGATAACCGTAAATGATATCACGGGAAACGGCAGTCCGCAAATTGGTGAGACAACGGTCCAAGTAAATAATATGTGTATTAGGGACCAAGATAGAACTACTGCCTGTTCCCAGTCAGTCTCTCCTCTACTGTCAGGTACCTTTGGAATATTCGACGATATCATGTCCGTGTCAGATCACGCTACTGCCATTACGACACTTCCATCAGGAATAACTACATCGCTTAACCTGCCTAACGGAGTTGATGGACAGGTGCAATTCACAAGGACTGTCATAGGAAGCTCGACCTCATTCCAGTTCCTTGGAAACGCTACTGATATCACTACATCCAATGGTGCATCATGCGCATCAGGCTGCTTGATATCGTTTGTCTATACGGATGCACAGGCAGAAGCTGCAGGATTTAAACCGCTCAATGTAACTCTCTTCCATGATGCAAACAATGACGGCATCTTCGAGTCAAATGAGACCATACCAACCAGCATATTTCAGATCGGACCACATACGTATAATGCATCGTCAACAGTAACCTTCAACTCGCCATTTGCAATTGGAGGAATTGTACCTGTCACTGGTGGCGGTAGCGACGTGGTAGACATTCCTCCCACGATAAATGGCGTTGGAGTTGTTGCAGTCCCAATGCAAGGTAAAACTATGGTTAGTGGGTTTGGAGGAATCATGGCATCTGGGAGTCAGCAAATAATGACACAGACCGGCAGTCAGATCAGACTTGGGGTGCTCAGTACCTCGCCTTTTCATTCGCCACAATACCTGTCGTATGTTGCACTGTACATGAACCTGAGCGGAGCTGAGGACTCTGTATCGAACAGTGATACATACATAACGTATCAAGAACCGTCAGGACCTGTGATTATATCTGATCCTCACGGCTTTTTTGTACTTGGATCGGTCTCTGTAAGTTCCATACCAGTGCAGTCGAATCTCCAGACCGTTTTCAACTTTACCATTGCGAAACCAATGGCTACGGATGTCATAATACGCGCGGTAGACAAGAAGAATGCGTTCACAGATATGATATTCCAGAACGCTATAACGGCTATAGGAAATGCAGATATGCAGAAAAATAACACGCTAGCTGCGCCGCAGGAAATACTTAATACCACACAGAGTTCGGCCTTGCCATCTCCACAACTACAAACTGCCGTTCCGGCATGGATTAAAAACAATGCAGGCTGGTGGTCCCAGGGAAAGACAGACGATATGACATTTGTACATGGTATACAGTACATGGTACAGCAGGGAATAGTCAAACTTCCACCCTCATCGCAGTCTGGAACTGCATTATCTGATGCAAACATCCCGCAGGAAGTCCAGCAACACATTCCGGCATGGATTAAAAACAATGCAGGCTGGTGGTCTAGTGGTCAGATATCTGACAGCGATTTTGTCAGCGGAATACAGTATCTGGTAGATACCGGTGTAATCAAGCCATATTGATACCATTTATTTCTCCTTCGTGTACGCGCATATGGTTTCTATGCCGACTCGCTTACAACCAATATCGACGGAGAGACACAAATTGTACTAACAGTATCAAGGGGGGGGATCGACGTATATGTTGAGGAACAGAAAGAACCGGAATTTTCTGAGGTAATTGATGTAAAATTAGACTAGAAAATATGCTCAACCCTCAAATAATTGATAGTAGATAGTTTATTATTGATACTTTTAATTACTCACTAGGTAAGGCATTTTGACAAAGACTCGTGTATCAATTACCATTGATGGTGACATCGCAAAGGCAATAGAAAACTTATTATCGAGAAAAGGTCAAGATGGCAGCAGAAAAAGGCGAAGCTATACCTAAACTCTCAAACATTTACGAAGAGATAATCGAAAGAGGTTGGGAGTCTAAATCCGGGGCCAAGAAAAAATAGGAAAAGCAAAAATCCCCATACTCTAAACTAGAACTATGGGTTTAGATCTTAAAGCACTATGTGTTAGAGAAAAGACTAACCTAGAATCTTTTGCATCCAAAATTGTCGCAATAGATGCCTACAATGCAATTTATCAATTTCTGTCAATTATTCGCGGACCAGATGGCTTACCTTTGACTGACTATAGTGGAAAAATAACAAGTCATATCACTGGCTTATTTTACAGAAATATCAATTTCCTGTCTCTTGGGATAAAACCAGTTTATGTGTTTGACGGAAAGCCCCCGTCTCTAAAATCGGCAGAGATTGAACGAAGAAAGCAGATCAAAAAAGAAGCTACTATAAAATATGAAAATGCGATTAGCCAAGGAAGATATGAAGATGCAAAAAAGTATGCTCAACAAACATCAATTCTAAGGGATGAGATGGTTGAGGATTCTAAAAGACTGCTAAGCCTATTTGGAATCCCATCTGTCAATGCCCCTTCGGAAGGAGAGGCTACTGCAGCTCACATGACTATGACTGGACAGGCACACGTATCTGCAAGTCAGGATTTTGACTCGCTCTTATTTGGCGCAAAGAAGCTTGTACGAAATTTTACAAATAGTGGCAAAAGAAAATTGCCTAACCGAAATACTACAATAGAAGTGGAACCTGAAATTATAGATCTGGTCAAAACCTTGGATAGCCTGGCATAACACGGGAGCAATTAGTGGATGTTGGAATACTGATTGGCACTGACTTTAATCCTGATGGATTTGAGAGGGTAGGGACCAAAGACTGCCCTGAAGGCCATAAAACAACACGGCAGATTAGAGGAGATACCGCAAATTCAAGAAAAACTAGACAAAATTGACTACAAGCAGATAAGGGATATATTTCTGAATCCAAAAGTCGCGACCGTTTCTGAGCTAAAATTTGGAAATGTTGACTATCAAGGCATAATAGATTATCTCACAAGGGAGAGAAATTTTTCAATTGATAGAGTAGGGACATCATTGAACAGGTTGAAAAAGTCAGTAGAAAAGAAAAGTCACAATCTAGAACAGTGGATGAACTGATTGAAATCTAGCTGCAACTGGTTGCAAAAAACAGAAGACTGTTACGCCACTTTTTTAAAGCATGGTTGTACCGCACTAGTCAAGCATGAAAACTCTACATCTTGCAATAACTAATTCATGCATCAGACCAGAATTCTGCATTCGAAATACCTCTGGTGGTTAAATGTCATCGTGATATTCATCTGGAAAAATTTTCTTAATCAATGCAATCAATTCGTTTTTTCGTGTATATTCCAAACTAATCTCAAGACCATATTTTGTTGATTTTGGATGTAGTAGACCATCTTTGATCATTTTTTCTCCGATTTTATCGACTCTTTTAAAACCCTTTTTTCCTAAATTTCTTTGATTAAATCCTTTTTTGAGGTTCTCAAAACTAGTGTGACTCTCACCCCAATTGCCTCTCCTGTAAAGCTTGTAAACTAGGCGCGCCATTATTTCTTCATCAGTAAATTCAGACAAGTTCAGTTATAGTACCTTTGGTAGACACAAATAAATACTTTATACGCACAAAATAATGTATGGATACAACATTACTGATAAGATATCTCGGAGATACACCGCAACTTCGGATTATTGATTTTTTCCTAGATAACAGAAGCGACTATTCTAAAAAAGAGATCTTGGAGAGCACCGGAATGTCAAAAACAACTCTATACAAGGTATGGCCAGATATGGAACAGTTGAAGGTAGTCATTCCAGCAAGAAAATTCGGCAATACGACATTATTCAAATTGAATAGAGATAACGTAATAGTTAAACAAGTAATATCGTTAGACTCGGCACTGGGCAAGATGATAATGGAGCGCATGTCTGAATCAAAAAAACATTCCAAAGCCATAAGAGTCTAAAATCTTAAGAAATGAGTAAATTAACAAAACTTTTGAGCTGGCTAAAAATCTGATTGCAACTGGTTGCAAAAACTGGAAGAATGTTACGCCACTTTTTTAAACCACGCTTGTACCGCACTAGTCAAGTGTGAAAACTTTACCCAAATACATAATCATTGCAATCTCTTGCTTTTGTGCAATTGATCTTCTTTTCATTCAATCTAATTTTTTCCTGTCATGTGACCAACCAAGGAATTACAGTATGCTTCATACAATCTGTGAAAACCAGATGGGCATAACATTTCTCTTTAGTATGGCTGCAAGTATTGGTATTGCAGCTATCGTTGTAATATCTGCATTTTATTCCCCCAAGAAAAGTGTAATAATTGTTCTAGTCCTCGCAGGTCTGTATATATCAAATATTGTATTATACCCAGTATACACACTTTCTCTTGATGTAACACTGGCAACAAATTCTAGAATTATGCGTCCGATGACAAACACTGAGATGATAATGCACAATATAGTCAGAAGTCCATTGTGGTTGGTTGTACCTGATGCAGTACTAATCAGCTCGATTACTTGGGGCATGGTAGTATTGCGAAAAAACATAGGAAGAATACTGCAATGAAAATTCTCTCAATTGATAGAAAGCCATAAATTGGAACCAAAAAGGTGTGAACTTGATCCCACCGGTGGTTCAATTAAGATTGATTGAATGTTTACTCTACAAGGATTTTTTTATAATCGCTTTCGTTTTTCTTCGATTCTTTTTTCAGATTCCAATCTTTCAAGATTGTATTTTTTAAGATCAACATATCTGATTATCTGACTAAGATTTGGATGGATTTTTTTAATTGACTTGAACATTTCCTGAGCAACCTTGCGGTAATCCTGATGTCCTTGTGGAACCGTTCTTAGTTCTATTAAATGAGTAGCTTCTCTAAGATTCAATTTCATAAAATAAGGATATTTGTAAGCAAAGTTCACTACATACTGTGCCTGTTCTGATGTTTTTTGTCTTAACAAGTTAAAAACTTCCTTTGATTTGTACATGCAATCTTCAAAGTCTTTTCTTATTCCAAGTGATAAAATTTCTTCTGGAACAGAAAATCCATGATCTGTTGTTAACATTTGTCTCTCTAGAGTTAATACCCGATGTCTGTGAAAATCACGAAACATGCCAAAATTAGTCAGCAGATCAAATGTATACTCTGTCATTTCAAACCCTCTAGGAGGTCTATGACGTCTATTCTGCCTTAGGTCAGAAAAAGTTTTGATAATTTTCTTTCTTGCAGCAGGGTTCATCTTTTGTATCTGGGATAATATTTCATGGTATGACATACCTGAAGACTGTTCGTATAGCAACGCAGAGATTATCTTGTCCTCTGCTTTCTTTTCAGATTCGAATTCAATCATTTCCACTAGGAAATCTTTTGGCTTTTTAGGCGTGAGGTATTTCTTGTTGAATGTGACTGCAGTATCTTTTAGATCAGACAAGTAGCTTTGCAAGGCCTTACCATGTTTGTCATCGCCTCTTTTTACAAATGACTTGATAGTTGTATCTAACTCTTGATGCATCTTTGCAGCAATCTCTCTTTCTTCTTTTAGATTGGAAGAATACAGCACTGTGAGAAGATACTCAAATGCTCTTCCATTGCCGGTAATTCCAACATTTGTAAGAGTTGACGGCAGGTAATATTCCTCGTAGAACATCTAATGACTTTGCTTTTATTGTTGCATTGTAAATACGCGTAGCAGATTTGATATCTACTTCATCTCTGAGATGTGAAAATAAAACATCTTCTCCTGATGCATTTTTGAATTTTTGATTTTCTATCGGCTCTCTTTCCTGAATATATGATATCATTGATTGTATGTTTTTAGAATAAACGTCAAAATCTAAATTACAAGATTCCAAATACTGGTCAGCACATTTTGAATTCATTATGTCAGAGTCTCTAAAAAATTTGTATTCCCCATTAACTTTTTTATCCCAAGCTACATATCGAGAGGATTTTTCAAGATAAGACAATCCGATTCTACGGTCTTCGATTTTCTTTACTGCAATATTGGATAATCCTTCTATTGCAATTTGTGCCTCGCCAAGCTCCGCAACAGAATCATCTCCATATTCTAGCAAGACTTTGCTGTAAAATTCTTCTCCGCGATTTTCATTTTGCAGAAATTCATCAAGAAATATCTTTCGCATACTTTTGTCAGTTCTACTGTATCTTGACATCAGAGCTCCGCGATCTACTTGTCTTGGTGTTATTACTGCAAAAACAGAGTCGTCTGTATTGGAAAAGTGTTTTAGCAGGATCTCTTTTTCAGATTCAGAAAACTCTGACAACACGATTCGAAAGTGATTCAATTATAAATAATCTACTATCTTGTTATCTTGTCTTTTTTTCCGATTTGGATCAAATCTGTAGATCCTGTTTTCAATGTATTACGTCTTGATTGCCATCTAAGTAATACTTCTTTAAATGACTCTGCTTCTGACGCATCTTCTGTATACATCAAAGTTGTAACCCATTTTCCTTCTCCTGCAGTTCCACCCATTGAATTCATCCAAAAATTAGTTGGCATGTTTTCAAAGGCCTTGTGGTTTGGATCGCGGCTCATATCTATCCACCGTTTTGCAACAAAATGTAAGACTTCGTCTAATTCTTCCTTTGTAATCATTGTTGTACCATTACAATGCACGTGATTTTAAAATTACTAAATTTTCAAAAAGACAAGAAAACTTAGCTAAAATGATCTTACTAAAGTTGAAAACCTTGTTAACACTTTGTTGATTATATCAAAAATATGACAAGTGCCCAATGAGCAAAGAAGATGTCGAGTTTATCGGCAAGCAAGTTAAGGACATGTATGGCACTTACATTGGTAAGGTCATAGGAACTATCACCGACATAGATGGAAGTGTACAAACCGTAGGTGTCGACTGTGGTTCCGAAGGGCTAAAGCAAGTTCCATTTGAACAACTAGTCGTTCAGGGACAGTTTGTAATTTTCATTCCTAGATGGAGATTAGACGCCCAGCGATTGTTGAGAGAAAAGGGTCTTACATTGCGCCGAATTCGCGCGTTGATAGACATCGTATCTGAAAATGACGACATGAAGGAGGATGCTGAATTGATCCATGAGAAATACAAAATGAAGTTGCTAACTCTGGATGAGACCGAAAAACAAATCAAAGAAAAACTAGGGCACAGGCTGGCAGATCTTGACAGTCAGCTCAAATCAATCAGAATGCTAAGATTTGATGCCAAATTACAAAATAAAAGTAGTGAAATTTCTGATGCCAAGTATGAATCAGTCAAGACCCACACGGTTGAAATCATCGAACACATCGAGCACGAAAAGGCAGAGATAGTAAACATTCAACGTCGCATCAACGATCTTTCAGTTGATACTGTGGAGCGAACCGAAAGTCCAAAACAGGACGTTCATTCAGCTGCAGTTTCCTACCTTGGTAAGGCGGAAACTTCTCCCTCTCCTCAACCAAAGACGCCAATATCTACTGAAATGGTAGTTGGTAATACGAATTCCCAAACATCAACCCCCAAACCAGTTGCTATTGGAGCCGATGGCGAGGAAGAACCTCAAGACTCAGATTGGCTTAAGAGAATATCATCCTCTTGAGAATATCTGACGGGATGGGAAGATTCGCTCCTGCCTCCTTTCAAGCGAACCTTTTTTTTAAGATAAATACAACACACACTTGTTGGATGCAGAATATTCGATAGGTCTTGGAAATAATGATACTCTGACAAGAACTCGAGCAAATCACGATTATGTGAAATTCTGGGAAGAAGAAGCAAACAAACTTCATTGGTTTGAAAAATGGAATAAAACACTAGAATGGAATCCACCTTTTGCGAAATGGTTTGTAAATGGTAAACTTAACGCGTCTTATAACGCGCTTGACGTGGTAGTACAAAAGAATCCTCAGAAAAATGCTATACTGTGGGAAGGGGAAAACGGTGAGACGCGAATTCTCACATATGGTGAACTATTGAACTATGTATGTAAAGTGGCAAACTCTCTCAAATCGCTAGGGGTAAAAAAGGGAGACCGCGTTACGATATATCTGCCAATGATTCCAGAGTTGGTTGTTTCTCTGCTTGCGTGTGCAAGAATAGGGGCAATTCACACCGTCATCTTCTCTGGATTTAGCTCACAATCTATTAGAGATAGAGTATATGACTCAAAATCAAAGGTCATAATTACAGCAGATGGAGGATTCAGGCGGGGAACTGTAGTAAAGCTAAAGCAAGTCGTAGATGAGGCAATATCTGGTTTTGATTTTGTGGAAAATGTACTGGTATACAAACATGCTAAAATCCAATTACAGTAGGAAAAAAAGACAAGATATGGGCCGATCTGATAAACAACGCATCAGAACATTGCGAACCTGAAAAACTTGACAGTGCTCATCCGCTTTACATTCTATATACTTCGGGAACTACGGGAAAACCAAAAGGGGTTCTCCACGGAACAGGCGGATATTTGGTGCACCTTTACAGCACATTCAAGTGGGTTTTTGATATTCGCGAATCAGACATTTATTTTTGTACTGCTGATATTGGATGGGTTACAGGCCACAGCTATATTGCATATGGACCATTAATGCATGGTGCAACTCAAGTCATGTATGAAGGGGTGCTGAGTATTCCCAACGCCTACCAGAATTTGGGATTTAATTGAAAGATACAAGGTCACAATACTATACACAACTCCTACTGCACTGCGCATGTTCATGAAGTATGGGGATTCACTTCCAAATTCAAAAGATCTGTCTAGTTTGAGACTGCTTGGTACTGTAGGAGAGCCAATAAATCCAGAGGTATGGAAATGGTATTTTCAAGTAATTGGTAAAGTGAATTGTCCGATAGTAGATACTTGGTGGCAGACAGAAACTGGTGGGATAATGATCTCGCCAGTTCCGGGATTGGAGACAATGTCACTAAAACCGGGTTCTGCAACCGTGCCGGTACCGGGAATCAATGTTGATGTAGTTGATGAAAACGGAAATACCCTTCCACCTGAAACAAAAGGATATCTTGTAGTAAGAAATCCTTGGCCTGGAATGCTTCTTTCATTGTGGACAGACGATGAGAAATACAAATCTGTATACTGGTCAAAATACAAGACCATGTACTATCCGGGAGATTACGCAATTAAGGACAAAGATGGCTATTTTTGGATGTTAGGTAGAGCAGATGATGTTCTAAAAGTGGCAGGTCATAGGCTTGGGACTGCTGAGATTGAAAGCGGATTTGTATCTCATAAATCCGTAGCAGAGGCGGCCGTATGTGGAATTCCACACAAAGTAAAAGGCGAATCGATAATCTCATTTTTGGTATTGAAGGAAGGTGTAATCCCAAGTAAACAATTGGAGGATGAACTCATCCGACACATACGAAATGTAGTGGGACCAATTGCGACTCCTGATCAACTGTATATTGTTTCCAAGCTGCCAAAGACAAGAAGTGGAAAGATAATGAGAAGACTGCTAAAGGCTGTGGCAAACCATGAAAATATTGGTGACGTAAGTACATTAGAAGACGAAGCTGCAGTAGATGAGATTAAAACTACATTTGATGAATTAAGAAAAAACATTCAAAGAAACTAGATCAAATGGAGATTATCTGTAGTTTGGAGCTTGCTGTTATGTTGAACTTGCTAACAAAACCTGCAGTGACTTCTAGTACATACTTTGCTGGCTTACCTCCTCCGTTGTCCACAGTGCATGTTACAGTCTCAAGAGCTGACTGGCACGGTTGTACGTATTTTGCAATATGTACCACATTTCCGTTGCTATCAAACCAAATTACATCTAAAGGAAATTGCATGTTTGGCATCCATATTGGAATAACCTGTTCACTGTCCATCATAAAGATCATTCCTTGATCATAGGGTAATTGATCTTGAAACATCAAACCCCTTGACCTCTGTGCATCGGTTTCTGCCACCTGCACGTTTAGAGTCACATTATCTATCTTTACAACGCCTTCTGGAAATTTAACGTCGGCAAGTTTAGAGTCTGCAGGAATTGTTAATACTCCAACGATACCTATTATCACAGCTGTAATAGCTATTGGAATTAATACCTGGCCCCTTGTTGCCATAAAAATTATGAAGCATATCTAGTTAAAAACTAATGCAAAAAATATGTTAATTAAAAACTCGAGTTATCTCATTTTGTCTTTGATGTCTGATACATTTCTTGCAAAGTTCTTTGTTTCGTGACCTATATCTGATATGGTGGCGCCGTTGTAAACTTTGTCTAGATACTTACCGGCGATGATCATCGGAATGCCTGCAACAGTGGTGAACGGCTCTGGTGACAAGAATAGGATGAATCCTATTTTCTGAATTTTCTTCCCCGGTGCAGGTGCACGTTGCAAAGAACCCAAGGCTCTGGCAGTGCCTCTGTCATCCAAGGTTCCTAATGTGGAGTAAAGCTCGGCTCGTCTCTTGATGGAATCATTAATTTTCTTAATTTTATGAATACGCCTTTTAAATCCCTCATCCATTTGTCTCACATTTTGGTATTTGTAGTTAAGATTCCATGCAAAAGATCAATCACAATAAGGTAAAGATTTCTGATCAAAGGATTAGGTTATATCGCTTCAAGTATAATCCATGACCTATACTATGAAGGAGAAAAGAAGTGAAAGACTTGAATCTATCAAGGAGGCTCACAAGTCAACCAAAGGTGACTATTCCAGGGTGGAGGATTACTTGGAAGTAATATCGGAGCTTGTTGAACTAAAAGGACATGCAAATACAATTGATATTTCGAGGTATCTAAATGTCAGTGCACCGTCTGTTACAAAGATGCTTCAAAGACTTGACGAAAATGGTTACCTAGAATATGAAAAATACAAGGGAATAAATCTGACTGCAAAAGGTAGCGCAGTTGCATTTGCCATACGACAAAAACATGGAATTTTGCTAGAGTTTTTCAAGATGCTTGGTATAAGTCACGAGATAGCAAATCAAGATACTGAAGGAATTGAACATCATCTAAATCCTCAAACTATAAAGCAGCTCAGAAAATTCATCGTGTTTCTAAAGGAAAACCCAAAAATCTTGGAAAATTTCCAGTAACTAGTCGCGTGTTACTACCTTGATGTCATCTTTTGACATTATTGCATTAATTATTCTCTTTCCAGCACTAGATCTTTTGGCTATGATAATTCTGCCTCTTTTTCCGACTCTTGTTGATACCAAATGTCTATCCCTGACATAAACATCTGCACTCATTCCAGATTTGTTATCATCCACTTCTAATATCACGTTGTTTCCAGATTCTGTCATTTCAAACCATTCATTGTTTTCGCTACTTTCTGTTTTTGGCTCTACATCAATATGCACGCCTAAGTTTTTTTCAAGCTCATTGATTGTTGAGCCACCGCGACCAATCAGTGATGGTATGGAGTCTTTGTCAACTTTTACTCTTATGCTAGTGTTTGAAAGAATCTCAATTTCTGCGTTGGAGTCAAATCGCCTAATTACATCCTTTATTTTTGATTCAGCAAGCCTTTCAATTCCGCCACTTTTTGCCTCTTTTGATATTGGTATGACTATATTTTCTTCTCCATAAGTGTAAATCTCATATTCCAAAGAATGACTCTCAAAGTTCTTAACCTCAATCACTGGTCTTGCCAGATCTTGTTCAGTCATCCCGGTAGGTACTTTGACCTTGAATTCTAATTCGTATACTTTTGAGATCTGACCTGCTTTTACATATACGACAGTATCCAAAACATGTGGAATCATTCCAAGTTCTATCTTTCCTATGAATCGCTGGATTGCATCCAAGGGAGCATTTGCATGTACTACACCAACCATGCCGACTCCAGCTAATCTCAAATCTGCAAAGACTCGAAAATCATGATATCTTCGCACTTCGTCAAATATGGTATAGTCTGGTCGTACCAATAATAGTATGTCTGCCGCATTCTCAAAACTCCCATCAAGATGTGTATACTGTGTAATTTTTTCATCTACCTGGAGATCTCTTGGTGACTCGAACGTTTTTACAATTTTGCCTTTTTTAGAATAAAAGTCTGCAAGGCCTGATGCTAGTGTACTTTTGCCTGAGCCCGGTGCCCCTGCAATGAGTATTCCTTCTGCACTCTCAGACAGCCTGTTCATCAGTTTTTCGGATACATTGTACTGATCAAGTGATAGTCTGACAAGCGGATGAGTGATTGTAATTTCATAGCTGCTGGAAAATGGACGATGTGTTATTACTATTCTAAAATCGCGAAATTGTACTACAAGTGCACCGGATTTTGAAATTTCAATAACTCCAGTCTGGTTGATTCTTGAAGCCTCTAGGATCTCAGTAGTAATTCCTTCAAGGTATTCCTTTTCAAGCTTTTTGTCTTCAAGCTCCACTAAAGAAAATGCACCAGGCCTTCCACGTTTAGCCATGGGTTTTGCTCCCTCTTTGAGGTGAATGCTCATAGTTTGGGGATCAAAATATTTTTCAAATTCAAGATTTGCTATCTTGACCTGTGGTTTTGAGTAGCTAGTTTTTACTCCTTCTGCTTGTGCAACTAGAGCTTGTACGTAATCTGCTGTATAAAATGTGGCATTGTTTTTCTTTGCAATGTCTTTTATTATAGCATCAATTCTACCATGTCTTGCTAATTTGATATCATCCATGCTTGGGCGCTCGCCTTCAAATCGAAGCACAATGTTGTTTTTTTGCACCAAATCGCGAATCTTCTTTATCTCCTCCAAGCCAACAAATCCATAGTCTTTGTTTTGTGAAGCTTGGGATTGAAGTTCGTCTAAAACTGCAACAGGAATAATTATTTCACAATCCTTGAGATTTCCCGATTCGATTAGTTTTGTTATCTCTCCGTCTATTATGATACTTGTATCTACTACTATCTTTTCCATTATTATCTAGTCAGGATATTTAGTACCTTTTAATCATACCTGTATTTTGTCCAGATAGTATGCCTTTTCAACCATGCAATGTTGCAGTTAAAGTCACTACTATGTGGAAAGGATTGTCACAATATCCTATATGTCGAAAAAAGATGGACTCGATTAAAACTCGATCTACGAATGAAATATTTCTGATATTTTGTGCAGCACGTCCTCAAAATTAAATGGCTTGAGGATATATGCTACTCGCGCCAATTCTTATGCATTCTCTCATTGTTACTTGGTTGTCGCTCGCAGTAATCATGATCACCTTTGGCATCTGGTCTGTATGCGTGATTATCTCCTTCAATACTGTAAGGCCATCTTTTTTGGGCATGGCAACATCCAAAAGCACAATGTCTGGATTTGTTTTTTTAAACTGCTCAAATGTTTCGAGGCCATTTGATGCTTCCGCCACAAATTCATGCTTACCTATGATCAAAATATCCTTTAACACCATTCTTATGGCATCGGAATCGTCAGCTATCATTATTCTGGCCAATTATTACATATCCTCATGTTTGGTATTTAAGTTCAAAAGTATCCTACCAATCTGATATCTGGGGAAATTTATCCTGTACTTGTTTCTTAAAAACAGACTAGATCGTAAATATTCAAACCGCCATAAGATCTTCTTCATATCTTCAACTGTTTTGACTATGACTTCGCAAGAGTCCAGGTAACGGACCTTTGCTTACTATGTATCCTAAAATGGAATCACTGGTTTTTGCCAACTCTCCAATTTTTTCTTGTCCCATCATGGGTGCTAATCCCTTGATTTTATGGAGATGTGCCTTGATATTCTGAGAGTTCTTGAATATGTGTTCGTCGCTATCGCAATGCAAGACAATTCGTTCTAATTCATCCAATTCTAATTGTATTTCTTGTCTTGCAACCTTTAGGAACTCGTCAGACATTTTAACTAATTACCAGCTCTCTTTTATACAAGCTTTTATAGGCTTGCACTTGGATTTCTTATCAAATTGAAGATTACGCAGAAAACATATCTGTTACTAGGGATAATAATTGGAGTTTCTGCCATTAATCTATTTCTTCTATTTTCAATCTCTCAAGAGAACCTCAATGTACTTCATTCCATCAGTGATGCAAGCAATCTGAAGGTTATAGTTGAAGGCATCTCTGGTACAGCTAATTCTATTGCAAGTGGTAATGAAGCAGATAGACAAACATTAGCAGATGAAATTAATACTTTTAATCAAACTTATGAGATTCTAGGGACTGGAGGAACATTTCAGGGTACACCATAGTTGCCACTCCATCTGAATTACAACCAATGTATAACCAAGTTGGAAATTCATGGCAAATCTATAGACAAGATGCTGAAAAAATCCGACAAGAATCTGTCTTTGATCCAAAAGTGGAGAATGCGTTGGCGTATATCTTGGGTAAAAATGGTGACTTGATTTCACTAACAAATGGAGTTGTAAATGATCTAGCGCCATTAGATAGGAATTACAATCTCCATAAGATGATTGCAACCGAAATGGTAAGCATTGCACAAGATATAGGACAAAAAACACTGCTAATTTCTATTGGTGAGGGAGGAAACTCTACTGATGCTATAAAAAAAGACACAATAACATTTGATGGAGATCTTAAGACTCTTGAGGGCATACCTTTGGATGGTCCTGATTATGCAAAGTATGGTGTAAAGCAAGAAAACCTGCAACAAATTCCAAGAGAAAACTCTGACTCGTTGAGAAATCTTGATCCGTTGTGGGAAGCAGAACAAGCTAAAATATTGTATGTTGAAAATAATACATTAATTTCAAAAGAATTTGGTTCCGCACTCATGAATCTTAATTCCCAACGC
Source organism: Candidatus Nitrosotalea sp. TS (assembly GCF_011319465.1). GTDB lineage: Archaea > Thermoproteota > Nitrososphaeria > Nitrososphaerales > Nitrosopumilaceae > Nitrosotalea. The sequence goes on along the minus strand of NZ_RCMB01000013.1, from coordinate 3,701 downwards.
GGAGTCCTGCTTGGTGACACTTCGCAATTTGTGGATGCTTGGAATAAATTCATTGATTCGGAATTAAAACAAAATGTCATAATAGTTCAAGGTTTGATAATTGCAGACATTGCTGTATTTGTAACTGTAATACTCTCGATTAGAAAATCACTAAATCCTCTACATGCAGCTTACAACTGCAATTGTAAGAATAAGAGAAGGTTTCTATGGTGAAAAAATTGATTATACTTCTAACGATGAGATAGGGTATTCTTGCTGAAGCGGTTAACTCAATGTCAAGCACTATTCAAAAGAAAGAAGAAGAATCCAAAAAGATTGAACTTGCAAAAGATGAATTTCTTGCTATGATAACTCACGAATTGAAAACCCCATTGGTTCCAATCCAAGGGTATTCTGACATGTTATTAGGTGAACATCTGGGACCGTTAAGTAAGAATCAAAAAGATAGACTGCAAGTGATTCGATCAAGTGCTGTATCTCTATTACAATTAATATCTGATCTACTTGACGCGCAAAAACTAGAACTAGGCCAGCTCAGAATAAAAAAATCAAATAATGATCTAAAAGAAACAATTGAAACTACGGTAGTATCTATGCAGCCACAAGCTCTTGCAGATCAAATAAAACTGACGCACAATCTAAACCGCACAATTTATGCTAATTATGATGATGAAAGAATAATACAAGTACTTACAAATCTAATTAAAAATAGTTTAAAGGCAACACTGCCTAAGATTGGCAAAATTGAGATATCTGTTGAAGAAAATCCAAAAGAATTCATAGTTTCAGTAAAAGATAACGGGAGAGGAATTCCTAATGAAGCGATTGATAATGTATTCAAGAAATTCTATCAGGTGGATACCTCTTCTACCCGTGAATCTGGAGGAAGTGGTTTGGGATTGTCTATATGCAAGGGAATTGTCGAGGCACATGGTGGAAGAATATCGGTACAAAGCAAAGTCAATGAAGGATCCATGTTCTCATTTACCATCCCGAAAAGTGAATTTTCAAAAACACCATTATAAGATAAAATACCTGCACACTAATCTTTCAAGTATTGCTGGAAGATTTTGCAGATAAAGCAGTTCAACTTGCACTCAATCGTGGAGCACAATACTGTGATGTTAGGGCGGAGATGACCAAAAGTAATGGGTTTTTGCTTGAAAATGGGCAGATTGAACATTTTTCATCCAAGTCTGAAAATGGGTTAGGAATACGCATACTTGCAGATGGTGCATGGGGGTTTTACTCCATATCAAATCCAAAATCAATGGACGAATTAAAAGAAGGCGTAATTAGTGCAATAAAGAGTGCATTCCACTACGCCCAAACAAAGAAACAAAAAGTAAAGCTGGCTGAAACTCGTGCATACGTGGATACTGTGGATTATACAGTAATTGAAAAACCTACAATTGAAGAAATGACAAAACTGGCGTTTGAATGCGATAAAATAATTCGAGCAAGAAAGAGAATAAACAAATCATCAATTCATATGCACCATGATGAACTTCATAAATACTTTGTAAACAGTGAAGGTGCAAAAATAACTCAAAACAACGATGATACTATTGTCAACCTGTCTGCTACTGCTAATGAGTCAGGCCTTTCAGAAACTGTGAGTGCAACAGAAGGAGGTCGTGGAGGAATGGAAACAATTACGGGAAAAGATAACGTACTAAAAAAATCTGATTCTATATCTGAAAAGGCAGACAAGCTAATAGATGCAAGACCAGCAAAAGAAGAAAAAACAACTGTTGTTATGAATCCTGATTTTGTTGCATTATTGGCACATGAAATTTTGGGACATCCATCAGAAGCTGACAGAGTACTTGGAAAGGAAATGGCATGGGCCGGTGGTGCGTGGTGGTCTGGACATCTTGGAACAAAAATAGGTTCAACCGAGCTTAATGTAATAGATGATCCTCTGATACAATCCAGCTTGGGATGGTACAAATATGATGATGAGGGTGTAATGGCATCTAGAAAATCTCTTGTAAAAGACGGTGTTCTTGTTGGTCATATGCAGAGTAGGGAAACTGCGTCTCTTTTTGATACCATGCCAAATTCTGCGATGCGCGCCACGGGATATTCATTTATGCCATTAATACGAATGGCGTGCACTTGTATTGGTCCTGGTAATTGGAATCCTGATGAGTTGATAAAAGATGTAAAGTCTGGTTATTTGATTTGTGATATGAAGGTGCCATCTATAGACATGATGCGGTATAACTGGAGTATATCATGTCAGTATGCACAAAAAATTGAGAATGGGGAATGTAAAGAATTGTTAAGAGATGTTATTGTAATGGGAAATGCTCCTGACTTTTTCAATTCAATTGATGCACGCGGTAAGGATTTTACTGTGCGACCAATAATAAATTGCGGCAAAGGTGATCCTATGCAAATAATGAGAATGGGAAATGGCGGACCTCATATTCGTGGTGTAGCCACTGTTAAGAGCGTGGGGACATAAAATGTCTGATGAGATTGCTAATCTGAGAAAAACTGTTGTTTCGTGCATCTCTTGCGAATTGTCTAAATCAAGAACAAATGCGGTGCCAGGTTCTGGTAGTGTTAAAACGGGGGTAGTGTTTATTGGAGAGGCTCCAGGCCGCACAGAAGATATTCAAGGTATGCCCTTTGTAGGCACTGCCGGCAAGATACTTTCAGAAGCACTGCTGTATGCAGGATTTACACGCGAAGATGTTTACATTACAAATATTGTAAAATGCAGACCTCCTGATAACAGGAGGCCAAATAAACAAGAAATGGATTCGTGTAATGGTTATCTGCAAAAAGAGATTGAGATCATTCGACCTAAAATCATCTGTGTATTGGGAAATACTGCTTTTGGTTCATTGTTAAATGGAAATGAGATAACAAAGAATAGGGGAAAAATAATTAAAAGAAATAATCAGCTATATTTTGTCACGATACATCCAGCAGCTATAATATACAACCAGGATCTGCGTCAAGTCCTAAAAGATGATTTGAAGACTTTATTTGATATTCTTGACAAGATAAAAAAGGGAATCCCAATAGACATTAACGAATGAAGACTATCCCACGCTCATTTTATGGAAAAGATACCGTTGATGTAGCTAAAAATCTATTGGGTAAGTTGCTAGTTAGAAGAATTAACGGAATGATAATTTCTGGAATTATTTCTGAAACTGAAGCCTATAGGTACAAAGATGATCCTGCCAGTCATTCGTTTGGAGGCAGGACTGAAAGGAACAAAGCAATGTTTGGTGAAGTGGGAAGGGCATATGTCTACTTTACATATGGAATGCACTATTGTGTAAATGCTGTTGCAAAAGATGAAAAGTATGATGCAGGTGCAGTATTGATACGAGCCATTGTTCCAAAGGATGGGATTGAATTTATGATAAAACAACGTAAAATGGATGTAATCTCTAATCTTGCAAACGGTCCTGCAAAATTGACCCAATCTCTCAAAATAACAAAACTGCAATATGGTGAAGATTTGACAAAAGTATCAGCGTTGTATATCGCTGACGGCATAAGTGTAAAAAGATCTATAATTGAATCAAGACCTAGGATTGGAATTAAAAAGGCAACAGACAACCTGTGGAATTTTAGTGTACCAAAAAACTATTTTGTAGATTATTGAGATGATGGTGAAGGTCTGACTTCTAAAGTAACAATAGGTCCATTGCGACTTATCTTGGTTGATCATG